>DATCDR010000203.1:0-29440 GCA_036510575.1 Acidimicrobiales bacterium
CACCGTTTAGATCCGGCGTCCACTGCATAGGGGTACGAACCGTGTCCCGGTCACCTAGGTAGATGTTCTCGCCCATCAAGATCTCGTCCCCGTAGTAGAGGATCGGTGCCCCAGGAAGCGACAGCAATAGCGAGTAGAGCAGCTCAGCGACACGTCGGTCGTTCTCGACGAGCGGTGCCAGCCTGCGCCGAATGCCAAGGTTTTTTCGCATCAACGGATCGCGGGCGTACTCGGCGTACATGTAGTCGCGCTCGTCCTCGGTCACCATCTCCAAGGTGAGCTCGTCGTGATTCCTGAGAAATATCCCCCACTGACAACTAGACGGGATGGCCGGCGTCTGCGCCAGGATTTCGGTGATCGGGAAACGCTGCTCGCGGCGTATGGCCATGAACATCCGGGGCATAAGCGGGAAGTGGAAGCACATGTGGCACTCGTCGCCACCTCCGAAGTAGTCAACGACGTCAGCTGGCCACTGGTTCACCTCGGCGAGCAGCACCCGCCCCCGGTACGAGTGATCGATCTCGGCTCGCATCCGCTTCAAGAAGTCGTGCGTCTCGGGCAGGTTCTCTCCGCTGTAGCCGTCGCGCTGGAACAGGTACGCCGCGGCATCGAGGCGAAAACCATCCATTCCAAGGTCGAGCCAGAACCTCGCGACGTCGAGCATCGCCAGCTGGACCTGCTCGCTCTCGTAGTTGAGATCCGGCTGGTGATGGTAGAAGCGGTGCCAGTAGTACTGCCCCCGCTTCTCGTCAAAGGTCCAGTTCGACGGCTCGGTGTCAGAAAAGATGACCCGGACGTCGTTCCACTTGTCGGGGGCGTCGGACCAGACATAGAAGTCGCCGAACTCCGAGGTTGGGTCCGACCTCGACGCCTGGAACCACGGATGCTGATCGCTCGTATGGTTGATCACCAGATCTGCGATCACCCGGATCCCGCGCCGGTGGGCCTCTTCGAGCATCAGCGCGACGTCCTCGACCGTGCCGCACTCGGCTGCGACCGAGCGGTAGTCCGAAACGTCGTAGCCACCGTCTCGAAGCGGCGACGGATAGAACGGCAAGAGCCAGAGGCAGTCGACGCCGAGCCAGTTCAGGTAGTCGAGCTTTTCCACGATGCCGGGGATGTCGCCGATGCCATCGCCGTTTGAGTCGTAGAAGCTTCGTGGCAACAACTCATAAAAGACCGCCCGCTCGAACCAGTCCGGCCGGGCACCGAGCACCGTTTTCGCGGTAACGCCAGAGTTCCTTGGCGCGTTCTGGCTCCGCTGGCGCTGCCGAGCGACCGACTCGGGGTCGGGAACAGCCCGTGGTTTCCGCGTGGTCACGGGGCGCTCACGACGAGGTGGGCGTCGAAACCCGCTCGATGTCGGCACCTAGGCGGGCAAGCTTTCCCGCAAAGTCGAAGTAACCCCGGTCGATGTGCTCGACTCCTGCGATCACCGTCTCGCCTTCGGCGACGAGGCCGGCAAGTACGAGCGCCGCACCTGCTCGAATGTCAGGGGCACGGACCTGTGCGCCAGAAAGGGCAGGTACGCCTCGGATGATCGCGTGATGTCCCTCGGTTCGAATGTCAGCTCCCATGCGACGAAGTTCGTCAATGTAGCGGAAGCGCCCGGCAAAAAGGTTCTCCGATGCGATCGAGACTCCCGATGCGACCGAGAGCGCGGCGACGAGCGGCGGCTTGTAGTCGGTCGCCACGCCCGGATACGGCAGCGTCGCGACGTCCACCGAGGCGAGCGCACCAGCTGATCGGATCACGATCGAGTCCTCCCCACGGTCGATCTCGACGCCCATCGCGATCAGCTTCTCGAGCAACATGTCCATGTCCGAGGCGACGGCACGTTGCACCCGCACCTCGCCGCCGGTCATCGCCGCGGCGATCAGAAAGGTCGCCGCCTCGACGCGGTCGGGGATGCAGACGTGGTCTGCGGGGTGCAGGCAGTCGACACCCTCGACTTCGATCCTGTTCGTGCCGGCACCTTGAATTCGCGCCCCCATCGACGTCAAAAAAGCCGCGAGATCTTGCACCTCGGGCTCGCGGGCCGCGTTCTCGATCACCGACGTGCCCTTCGCCAGCACCGCCGCCATCAACACGTTGTCGGTGGCGGTGTGGCTCGGGAAGTCGAGCACGATCCGTGCTCCGACGAGTCGGTCGGCACGGCCCTCGATGTAGCCATGCTCGCTCGAAAAGCTCGCTCCGAGCTCGGTGAGCGCCCGCAGATGGAAGTCGATTGGTCGAGAGCCGAAGTCATCTCCGCCAGGCAAGGAGACCTTCGCGTGTCCGACTCTTGCGAGCAGAGGGCCGAGGACCACGAACGAAGCCCGCATCTTTTCGACGAGCTCATAGGGCGCGACTGGCGTGAGCGAGGCAGGGGTCGATACCGAAAGCACGCCGTCTCGGTGCTCGACGACGGCGCCGATCGCGCGCAAGACCTCGGTCATGATCGTCACATCGGCAATCTCTGGGACCTCCGAGAGTCGCGAGGTCCCCTCGCTCAAGAGACACGCTGCCATCAGCTTCAACGCCGAGTTCTTTGCTCCTTCGACTCGGACGTCACCATGGAGTTGCCCACTCGGACGGACAACGAAACGGTCCATCGGTGCACCATACCGTGTCGGCGCGGCGTGATTCCTGCTAGTCGAGAGGTAACGTCGGTCCATGCCAAGTGAGCGCAGCGCCCCTGATCGCAACCTTGCAATGGAGATCGTCCGAGTCACCGAGGCTGCCGCCATCGCCGGCAGCAGCTGGGTGGGCAGAGGCGACAAGAACGGTGCGGACGGAGCTGCCGTCGACGCGATGCGCTCGGTGCTGTCGACGATCTCTATGGACGGGATCGTCGTCATCGGCGAGGGCGAGAAGGATTCAGCGCCGATGCTCTACAACGGCGAGCAGATCGGCAACGGAGACCCGCCGCTTGTCGACATCGCCGTCGACCCGATCGACGGGACGACGTTGACGGCTCTCGGGCGCCCTGGGGCGATCGCAGTGATCGCACTGGCCGAACGAGGTGCCATGTTCAATCCAGGGCCTTGTGTGTACATGTCGAAGATCTGCGTCGGTCCAGAAGCAGCGGGGCGCGTCTCCATCGAGGCGTCGCCTGCGGAGAATCTTCGCGAGATCGCGCGAGCTAAGGGCACACCGGTCGCAGCGCTCACGGCAATCGTCCTTGACCGACCGCGCCACGCGGAGCTGATCGAGGAGATCAGGACCGCAGGTGCGCGGATACTGCTCATCTCCGACGGTGACGTCGCAGGCGCCATATCGACCGCGCTGCCGGAGTCAGGGGCCGACGTGCTCTTTGGCATCGGGGGCACGCCCGAAGGTGTCATCGCCGCCGCCGCCTTGAAGGGAATGGGCGGCGAGATCCAGGGAAAGCTCGTTCCTCGGGATGCCGCCGAGCGCCAGGCCGCGCTCGATCTCGGCTACGACCTCGATCGAGTGCTGATGACCAACGACCTGGTGGCAGGCGACGACGCATTCTTCGCGGCCACCGCCCTCACCGACGGTGAGCTACTTCGTGGCATCAGGTTCGGCCGACACGGGGCGACGACGCACTCGCTCGTCGTACGAACGAGGTCGGGTACGGTGCGCGAAATAATCGCGCATCACCAGGTCAACAAGCTCGAGCTGTTCGGCCACCACCACCTCACTCGCATCACGGATTAGTCGACGGCGTCGGAGCCCGGAGTGAGCCGCCGAACCAGCGGGGCACTCACGCCGTCAAAACGCCGCACTCGCTCCTCGCGACGAAATCCACGACCTTCGTAGTACGCGTCGGGACCGTCGTTAAACGATGGGGCGAGCACGATATCTCGACGAGCGCGGGTCCGCTCGAGGTCCTCTACGAAGCTGAGCACCTTCGTGCCAATGCCAACTCGTCTCCATGCGGGCGCAACCGCGTGTTGCGTGAGGACGACGACGTTCTCGTCAATCCTCCAGGTGGCGGCGGCGACGATCTCAGCGGCCACCGACGCGACGACGAAGTACTCACTTCGAGCATCGACTACAGCAGGCGGCTCTACTCCCCATGACGCTACGAGTGCCCGCGTCGAGGGAGAGAGCATCACCCCGGCGTTCAGGCACACCTCGAGCCCGCCGCGACCGACGAGGCGCGCCGGCGCGAAGTCGTAGCTCGTAAGCGTCCTCCAGGCATGAAGCGGGGCGGTCTCGTCCTGCGCGAGCAGTGCAAGGGTCACGACCTCGAGCGAGGTCTTATAGGAAGCGAGGTCCCGCAACATCTTGTCGTCGACGAACGGCTCTTTTCGCGAGTCGAGCGTCACGTGTGGGACAAAGACGCGCTCAGGCTCGTCGCGGCCAGCGAATGGGCCACTTAGCAGCGACGCTCGAAGCACGCCGAGCGACGGCACCGCCGAGACGGCTAGAAACAGCACAGATCGGTTGTCCGGGAACGTGTCAGGCGGGCCGAGGGTCAGCGCTACATGCTCAAAGCTCCCAGCGGCGTCGCGAACGACTCGCTCGGCCAAGCCGACGGCTTCATCTGCCACGTTCGTCGGAGGAATCAGCGTGACGTGTGGAGCTATCCGCTCGAGCTGGTTCGAACCGAGCGCGCGGCGGATTCCGTCGATCTCGGTCGCGACAGAACCGCCGATCAGCAATGCGACAAGGAGCCGATGCCGAGCCACCACCTAACTCAGGCGTGTCGCCAGCACGGCGTCAGGAAACAACCTCGATGAATTCGCCCGCCAAGCCGCTTCGAGCTCGACTACAAAGACCACCACGCCCGATCCTGTGACGCCGCGCCCGGACCCGCCGAAGCGTTGCTCGCGCGTTCGAACTCGCGGAGGTGACGCCCTCATCGATCAGCGCGACCAGTGGCGACGCCACCTCGGCAACATCCGAAACGGTGCGCTCGCAAGCGACGGCGCCTCAGCGACGCCCGGTGCGACGCTCTTGGCCACGTCAGATTCCTCAGCTAGAGGATCCGGGCCAGCGACTGGCGGCACCGGCCGGCCTGCTGGCCGGAAGACGGTGTAGAGGCCGACGGCGAGCGCCGCGAGACCGATAGGGACGTACGCATTTGCCTGGGGGGCGAACGTGGGAACGAGCACGAACGCGGACAACAACGCTGTCCAAGCCCAAAGGATCAGCACCGCTCGCCGATGTCCATGGCCGAGGCGGACCAACCGATGGTGCAGATGGCCGAGATCCCGCTCGGCGAAGCTCGCCCGCCGGGCACTTCGTCGAATGATCGCGAATGCGGTGTCTAGGAGGGGAACACCGAGGATAAAGAAGGGAATGAACAGCGGCGCGAACCTGAAGAACGTAAGGCCCGGCACGTCGGTGAATGTCGCGACCGTCTCTGTTCTACCGCCGATCACCATCGTCGAGGCCGCCATCGCCAAACCGAGGAACAGCGCGCCGCCGTCGCCCATGAAGATCTTCGCCGGGTGGAAGTTATGCGGCAGAAAGCCGATGCACACGCCGAAGGTGACCGCCGCGATAAGCGGACCGACATTGTTCGAGCCGAGATCTCCGAGATGCATCAGGCGGAGCCCGTAGATGCAAAGCGCCGCCGAAGCGATGCCGACGATGCCCGCGGCCAGCCCGTCTAGGCCATCGATCAAGTTGACAGCGTTGGCCATGCCCACGACCCACACCGCGGTGATCAACGGCAAGATTTCTGGCGACAGCGTGATCGGGCCCGGGTCGAACGGGATCTTGAAGTAGTACATCGTCACACCCAAAAAGACCAGCACCATCGCAGCCAGAACCTGCCCGGCAACCTTGGCGGGCGCGGAGATATCGCGTACGTCGTCGATCAGTCCGACGAGGTAGATCACTGCTGCGGCAAGCACGACACCGAGTGGTTCCGACGAGCCGACGAAGATCTGCGACAGCGGAGCGAGGTGCGAGGCGAGCTCGATCGATCCGCAGAACGCGAGCAGCATCGCTGCACCGCCGACCACGGGGGTGGGATGGGCGTGCATACGGTGCTCGCCGGGATGGTCGACCGCGCCGAGTCGGATTGCGAGCCATCGGATGGGAAACGTCAAGACGAACGTCGATCCGATCGCGAACGCGACTACGAAGACATAGCTCTCGTAGAGCGTCACGTGATGGTCAATCTGTTCGTCACGACCGCCTGCTCAGCTACAGCGCCGGCCCACCAGGGTAGGGATCAAAGGCCAGGCAGAGCTCTCGAACCTCGGTGCGCACTGTCGAGATCGTCGCCTCGTCCCCAGGAGCTCGCAACACGCGTCCGATCAGCGAGCCAATCATCGCCATCTCCGCTACTCCCATGCCCGCAGTCGTCTCGGCAGCGGATCCAAGTCGAAGTCCGCTTGTGATGAACGGCGTACGCGGGTCGTCGGGAATCGTATTGCGGTTACAGGTGATACCTGCCCGGTCGAGCGTCTCCTGGGCGAGTTTTCCGTTCAGATCTGCGTCGAAGCTGCGGAGATCCAAAATGACTTGATGGTTCTCGGTCCCACCTGCGACGAGACGAAATCCCTCCGCACCGAGGGAGTCCGCGAGCGCCTTGGCGTTGTCCACCACGCGATGCGCATAGACCGAGAACTCCGGCTGCATCGCCTCGGCGAAGGCGACTGCCTTGGCCGCGATCACGTGCTCGAGTGGGCCGCCCTGGAGGCCGGGGAAGACCGCTGAGTCGATCCCCTTGGCGAGCTCCTCGCCGCAGAGAATCGCCCCTCCTCGAGGCCCTCGGAGCGTCTTGTGGGTCGTAAGCGTCACCACATCGGCCACCCCCACCGGGTTCGGATGCGCTCCCCCGGCGATCAGTCCAGCTGGGTGTGCAGCATCGAACATGAACCGCGCGCCTACCTCGTCTGCGATCTCGCGAAACGGCAACGGATCAATGATCCGGGTGTACGCAGTAGTCCCGGCGACGATCAGGCGGGGTCGTTCTCGCATCGCCAGGTCTCGGACCTGGTCGAAGTCGATCCGTTCGCCGGTGCCGTCGTCATTCGCAGGGGTGACGCCATAGGCGACGAAGTGGTAGGTCTTGCCGGTTATCGAGACCGGTGAACCGTGCGTGAGGTGGCCGCCCTGGTCGAGGCGCATCGCCAGAATCGTGTCGCCTGCCTCGACGAGCGCAAGGTACGCGGCAAGGTTCGCGGACGCGCCCGCATGGGGCTGAACGTTCGCGTGCTCTGCCCCGAAAAGTTGCTTGGCGCGCTCGCGAGAGAGATCTTCGACCTCGTCGGCGAAGGTGTTGCCACCGTAGTAGCGGCGCCCAGGGTAGCCCTCGGAGTACTTGTTCGTGAGCACCGAGGCAGTCGCCGCGAGCACCGAAGTCGAGGTGAAGTTCTCCGACGCAATCAGCTGGATCGTCGTCCGCTGGCGATTGAGCTCGTCGCTCAGAATCTTTTGCACCTCGGGATCACTTGCGAGCATCGCCTCGAAGTCAGCGTTCACCATGCCTCCAGGTGCGTAGTTGGCGGTTCAAACGGAATCGGCCCGAGACCGCAGACGAGCGAGCAAAACTCGAGGTGAGAACGCCCACATGCCGCGGCAGTCGCTGCGTCGACGAGCGAACATGGAGGCGCAGTCTACTGGGGCGTCACGCTGGATCGGAAGGAAGCGATGCCTCGGCGATGGCGTCGAAATCGATCGCTCCGGCCCGCAGCAGTCGCGGATGTTCCCCGCGTACGTCGACGACCGTCGACGGTGCGCCGCTGCAGGCGCCGCCGTCGGCGATGAGCAGTTGCGAGCCGAACAGTTCGCGTAGCAGTGCCGGACTCTCGACGGGTGGCTCGCCGTGCCGGTTGGCGCTCGTCACCGCGATCGGTCCGACTCGTCTGCAGAGCTCTGAGATGTAAGGGGCGTCCGGGCATCGCACGCCGATGCTCGAGGCGTCGCCGCCGAGCTCGTAGGGCAGGTCATCGACTCGATCGCCGACGATGGTGAGTGCTCCTGGCCAGAACCTTGCAGCGAGCAATGCGGCGATCTCGCGCATCTGCAACACGCGAGAGGCTTGGTCTGCGTCGGCGACAAGGAGAGCGACCGCTATCGAAGCTGGTCGCCCCTTTAGCTCGAAGAGCCGCTGAATCGCTCCTGGAAGGGCGGGCAACACCGCCAGCCCGTAGACGGTGTCGGTAGGAAGCGCAACGACAGCCCCTGCCTCGAGCGCGCACTGCACGCGGGCAAGACCTGGCCCGTCAACCCTCGCGGTCACCCTCAATCGGTCAGCTCGTAGCGTCACGGTCTAAAACCTTGCCAGAAGAATGCGATCTCGACCAACCAGGTCCGGGAGCACCACCACGTGAGCCGCTCCTGCCGCTCTGGCTAGACGCATCGCGTCGGGGCCTTGCTGCCATCCGATCTCGACGACCATCGAGCCTCCGCTCGCGAGGTGCCGAGGCGCGTCGGCAAGAATTAGCTCGATCGCTTCGGTGCCGATCGCGCCCGCGACGAGTGCCTGAACGGGGTCGTAGTCGCGAACGACGGGGTCGACGTCTCGCCACTCGAGTTCAGATAGGTACGGCGGATTCGCACAGATCAGGTCGAACGGCACCACCACAGGCTCCTCGCCCGCCACGAGCGCGCCGTACCAATCGCCGTGCCTGAGCTCGAGACGTTCTCGTAGCGGCTCAGCGAGCTGGGAGCGATTCTCGCCAGCGAGCGCGAGCGCGTCCAGGCTCATATCGGTGGCGACGACGCGCACGTCCGGGCACTCGCTCACGAGCGAGAGCGCGATCGCGCCTGTCCCGGTCCCGAGATCGAGGCAGCGAAGCGGGAGCGGTCGAGATGTGCCGAGACGAGTCAGTTCGTCAAGCGCGACACTGACCAGCATCTCGGTCTCGGGACGAGGGATCAGCGCCCGACGGTCGACCGCGAGCTCGACGGTCCGGAACGTCCAGTGGCCGATCACGTGCTGGAGTGGCACGCCGGCCAAAACCGAGTCGACTAGCTCGACTGCCTGGCGACACTCGTCGTCGCTGACCTCACGGTCGCCCTGAACGACGAGTTGGGAACGGGAAGCGCACATGACCTCTTCAAGCACGCGGCTGAGCGTCGTCGGATCTGAAAGCCTCGGGGTTAGCAGGCTGCGTAACTCAACGAGCGTCACCCTTCGGCGCTGCTTAGCAATCTCGAGCGCTCATCTTCTGCCAGTGCCTCGACCAGCTCGTCGAGGTCGCCCTGAAGAACGCGGTCGAGTTTGTGCAGGGTCAGTCCGATGCGGTGATCGGTGACGCGATTGTCCTTGAAGTTATAGGTCCGAATCTTCTCCGAGCGTCCACCACCACCGACCTGCTCGCGTCGCTGCCGAGAGAGGTCATCGGCCTGCTTGTCCTGTTCGAGCTTGAGCAGCCGCGAGCGAAGGACCACGAGCGCCTTGGCGCGGTTTTGGATCTGGCTCTTCTCGTCTTGCATCGCAACGACGACACCCGTCGGCAGGTGCGTGATCCGAACTGCTGAGTCAGTCGTGTTCACCGACTGACCGCCTGGGCCCGTCGAGCGGTAGACGTCGATCCGGAGATCCGCATCGACGAGCTCGACCTCGACCTCCTCGGCTTCTGGCAGCACCGTGACAGCGACTGAAGACGTGTGCACCCGCCCTTGTGACTCGGTGACGGGGATGCGCTGCACGCGATGCGGTCCACCTTCGTGCTTGAGCAGCCGCCACGCGTCGGCGCCCTTCACGAGGAAGGTGACCTCGTTGATCCCACCGAGGTCTGAGGCCTGCACTTCGAGCACCTCGGTCTTTAACGCGTGGTCGTCGGCGTAACGGAGGTACATCTCGTAGAGCTCTTTTGCGAAGAGATTCGCCTCTTCGCCCCCCTCGGCACCACGAATCGACATGATGACGTTTCGTCCGTCATTCGGATCTTGTGGCAAGAGCAGCTGGCGAAGCTCCTCTTGGAGCTGGCTCACGCGACGTTCGGCGTCGGCAAGCTCCAGTCGGGCAAGCTCTCGCTCCGCGCCGGGCGTCTCTTCGAACATCTCGCGCGCGACCACCGCATCGGCCTCAGCGGAGCGAAGCAACGTTATGGTCGCGACGATTGGCTCGAGGTGCTTGTTTCGCCTCGAAAGCTCTAAGAACCGCTTTCGGTCTTTTAGAAGATCAGGATCGACGAGTCCCTCGACGACGCGCGCGTACTCCGCTTCGAGTTCGCCGTATCTGTCTGGGTCAGCCACGAATCCACGCCTCTATCGAGCGCGGTGGGCTCGAGGCACTCAGCTCTTCGCGCCGCGACGTCCGTAGCGGCGCTCGAAGCGCTCGACTCGGCCACCAGCATCCACCAGCTTTTGACGACCGGTGTAGAAGGGGTGGCACTCGTTGCACAGCTCGACTTGAAGTTCGGGCTTCGTCGAGTGCGTCACGAAGGTGTTGCCACACGAGCAACGTACGGACGCGACGACGTAATCGGGATGAATGTCTGCTTTCATGGTCTGTCCATTCTACCGGTTCGGCGTCGCGGTCCCTACGGCTAGGCCGTCGGGACCGGCGCCTTGGCGATCTCGGCGAGAAACTCGTCGTTCGACTTCGTGGTGCGGATCTTGTCGTTCAACAGTTCGAGGCCAGCGGCCGCGTTGCCCTCGGAGCCGAGCGCGTTCAGCACACGACGGAGCTTCCAGACCTGCTGCAGCTCAGAACGCCCAAAGAGCAGTTCCTCATGTCTGGTCGAAGAGCCGTTGACGTCGATAGAGGGGTAGAGGCGACGTTCGGCGAGCTTGCGGTCGAGGCGAAGCTCCATGTTGCCGGTGCCCTTGAACTCCTCGAAGATCACCTCGTCCATCCGACTACCTGTCTCGACGAGGGCCGTCGCGAGGATGGTCAAGCTGCCACCCTCTTCGATGTTGCGCGCCGCACCGAAGAACTTCTTCGGCGGGTAGAGCGCCCCGGAGTCGATTCCACCCGACATCACACGACCAGACGTCGGCTGCGCGATGTTGTATGCACGGGCGAGGCGGGTGATGCCGTCGAGGACAATGACGATGTCGCGACCAAGCTCGACTAGACGCTTGGCTCGCTCGATGGTGAGCTCGGCGATCGCGGTGTGCTCGTCAGCAGGGCGGTCGAAGGTGGAGGCGATTACCTCACCTTTCACCGATCGGCGCATGTCGGTCACTTCTTCTGGACGCTCATCGACGAGCAACACGATGAGATGCACCTCAGGGTTGTTGACCTCGATCGAGTGCGCGATCTGCTTCATAATCGTCGTTTTGCCTGCCTTTGGCGGCGAGACGATCAGGCCACGCTGACCTTTTCCGATCGGGGAGATCAGGTCGACGATACGCGAGGTGAGATTCATCGGCTCGCCCGGCATCTCCAATCGGAGCTGCTCGTCGGGGAATAGCGGCGTCAGGTCCTCAAAGCGCGGGCGGATACGCGCCTCTTCTGGGCTCAGGCCAGAGATGGAGTCGATGCGCACGAGCGCCGGGTACTTCTCCGAGGCGCCCGCTGGCCGGCACCCGCCCTCGATCGCATCGCCCTTTCGCAGCGCGAACCGGCGAGCCTGGCTCACCGAGACGTAGACGTCCTTCGGACCAGGCAGGTAGCCACTCGTACGCAAGAAGCCGTAGCCCTCTTCGCGGAGATCGAGCAGGCCCTTTACAGGGACAAGTTCACCTTGCCACGGCGTCTCGGGAGCGCCGGCCTGCTCGCCGCCCACGCGCTCTCGTCCGCGGCGGCGACGCCCGCGCCGGTTAGCCGCGTCACCTTGGCCGCCATCGCGCTCTTGGACGCGGCCTTGATTCTGGTTCTGGCGGTAGCCCTGCGTCCGGCCACTGTCGCCGTTTTGGCCGTTGCCGTTCTCCTCGCCCTGGGGCACATAGGACTGGAGAGTGTCCCCGACATCTGCCTGGTGCTCGATGCTGGCGAGCCCGTTGCTCGCTGCGACGAGATCGCCGCCTTGGGAATCCTCGTCGTTCGTTTGCTCGCCAAGGTCATCTGACGACGACCCGTTGTGGCGTGTTTGGCCACCTTCGACCGCGCTCGCGCCGTTTCGGGCAGGAGCCTCAGACGCCGCGTCCAACGACATTCCGGTCGAGCTCGCGGCGGCATCGGCCGTAGCCGTCTGTGAAGCGGTGCGCCTCGGCGCACGCCGCGGTCGCGGTGCGATGATCGGCTCATCGGTGATCGTGTCGACATCGCGTGGCTCGCTCGGCGCAGCATCGACACTGCCGCCGTTGGCTGCTATGCCGGTCGCGTCCAAGATCAAGTCGATTATGTCGGATTTCTTTGTGCGAGCCGCTGGCTTCAGTGACATCGCGGCTGCTATGGCTTGAAGCTCGTCTCGCTCCTTGCTTTCAAGGATCGATCGCTCGAGCTGTTCACCGGCCATCGGTTCTCCTACTTCTCATGTGGCACCGGGAGATTCACCGGCGCAATAAATCGATTTGGTCGTGCTCGCCACGCTTTTGCAGCTGGCACGAAAGACAGGTCCACGCTGACGCCGTAGCGGAGATGGTGCTACTAGCGGTGCCAACTACTCCTCGTGGCCGCTTGGACTAAACCATTCCGCGGGCCGTGGTCTCGGAGTTTCGGGATCTACCGCTCCAAGCGCAAGTCAACAAAGAGCAGACTCTGCAACGGGCGGTGACTTCAGTGTACCGCCTAGTTCGACGAGCGGCAACGCATCTCGCGCGCGACGTCTGCATGCTCCTCGCCGAACCTAACCGAGGACGCTCAGCACGGACTCGAGATCCGCGTCGATCGTGAGCGGCACCTTGACCGAACTGATTGCGAGATCGGGGTCCTTTAACCCGTGCCCGGTCAGCACGCAGACGACAACAGAGCCAGGTTCTACGCCAAACTTCAACAAGCCGGCGACCGAGGCAGCAGAGGCAGCCTCACAGAACACGGACTCTTTTGCCGCCAAGAAGCGGTAGGCGTCGAGGATCTCCGCGTCGGTGACGGCTGCGATAGTCCCGCCCGACTCGGCCGCGGCCGCCGAGGCACCGGACCACGACGCAGGATTACCGATTCGAATCGCTGTCGCGATCGTGTCGGGAAACTCGACGGGGTGTCCGAGCACGATCGGCGCCGCTCCTGCGGCCTGGAATCCGAGCATCTTCGGGAGCTTCGTCGAACGGCCCGCCTCTCGGTACTCGCCGTAGCCCTTCCAGTAGGCGGTGATGTTGCCGGCGTTGCCGACTGGGATGCACTGCACATCGGGAGCATCGCCGAGCGCGTCGACGATCTCGAAGGCCCCGCTCTTTTGACCAGCTATCCGGTACGGATTCACCGAGTTCACGACCACGATCGGCGCCTTGTCGGGAAGCTCGCGGACGATCTCAAGAGCCTTGTCGAAGTTGCCGCGGACCTGGAGCACCTGTGCGCCGTGCACGAGCGCCTGCGCAAGCTTTCCGAGGGCGATGTGGCCGTCTGGAATCAACACGAGGCACGACATGCCCGCACGCGCGGCGTAGGCAGCGGCCGACGCGGAGGTATTGCCCGTCGACGCGCAAACCACCGCTCTAGCCCCCTCCTCGAGAGCCTTGGATATGGCAACGGTCATGCCGCGGTCTTTGAACGAACCGGTGGGATTTGCTCCCTCGATCTTCAAGAAGACCTTTGCATCGAGGCGAGCAGAGAGGTTCGGCGCCTCGACGAGGGGCGTGCGACCTTCCATAAGAGTGACCACGGGTGTCTTGGCGCTTACCGGGAAGAACTCCGAATAGGCGCGGATGATGCCTTCCCAGGCACGCCCGCCGAACGGCCCCGGATCGCCGAGCAGGCTCGGAGCTGCCCCGTCACCTGCCATCTAGCGCTCTACTCCGATCACTCTCAAGAGCCCACCGATTCGTCGCACCGCATCAAGCCTGCCCAACTCTGCGAGCGTGGCCTGCAAGTCGGCCTCCTTTGCGACGTGGGTGATGAAGACCAATCGTGCCTCGTCACCGAGTCCGACCTGCTCCATCGAGCGAATCGAGACCGAGTGCGCGCCGAACGCAGTCGCCACGGCTGCGAGGACACCGGGCCGGTCGGCTACGTCCATGGTCACGTAGTACTGCGCCATGAGCTCATCGATCGGACGGATCTTGACGGGATCTCGATGCATCGGACGCGGTGCGAACCGAGAGGAGAAGCTACTCGCGACCTCGATGAGATCCCCGACGACGGCGCTTGCGGTGGGCACACCACCGGCTCCCCTGCCGTAGAGCATCATCTCGCCGGAATGCGCGCCTTCGATGAACACCGCATTGAACGGTCCCCGGACGCCGGCGAGCGGGTGCTCGACCGGGAGCATCGCGGGGTGCACTCTGACCGCGATCTCGGTGTCGCACGCGCTCGGGTCCGAGACGCGTTCCGCGACGGCAAGGAGCTTGACCACATAGCCGAGGCGACGAGCGAAGTCGATGTCGGAGAGCTCGACCTTGTCGATGCCCTCTCGGTAGACGTCGCCGGCGACCACATCGGCGTTGAACGCCAACGAGGCGAGGATGGCCGCTTTGGCGGACGCATCGAAGCCCTCGACATCGGCTGAGGGGTCTCGTTCAGCAAAGCCGAGTCGCTGCGCCTCACCGAGCGCCTCGGTATAGGTGATGCCGTCCTCGCTCATCCGGGAGAGGATGAAGTTGGTCGTGCCATTGACGATGCCCATCACCCGCACGATCGGCTCGCCTGCGAGTGAGACGGCGAGGGCGCGGATGAGTGGGATCGCACCGCCGACCGCGGCCTCAAAGAGCAGCGTCTGGCCATGCTCCTCGGCGAGTGCGAAGAGCTCACCGCCGTAGATCGCAAGCAGCTCCTTATTCCCAGTGACGACCGGCTTGCCCGCGGAGAGCGCGGCCACGATGAGCTCACGAGCGGGCTCGATACCTCCGATGAGCTCCACGACAACGTCAACGTCGGGATCGACGACGACGCTGTGAGCGTCGCGCGTCAAGCGCGCGGCGCCGACGGTCTCGACGCGCGCGTTCGAGATCGACCGAACCGCGACTCGGGTAACCGCCAGCTTGACGCCAAGATGCCTGGCGATAGCGTCGCCCTCTCGATCCAGTATCTCGACGAGCGCGCCGCCGACGTTGCCACAGCCGAGAAGGCCGACTCGAACGACACCCGCGCCGTCACCCGGCGAAGCCTGCACTTCGTTCGTCACCTGCACACGGTAACCAATCAGGGCTCCAGCCGGAGGAGATCCTCAGGCTGTTCCCGTCGGATCACAACCCGTGCGGCTCCAGACGAGACGAAGACGACCGCTGGGCGCGGCAGCCGGTTGTAGTTCGACGCCATCGCATATCCGTACGCCCCGGTCACTGGAGTGGCCAATAGATCGCCCACCGAGAGCTCCGCTGGCACCCGGGCATCGCTTACCAAGACGTCGCCGGACTCGCAGTGCTTGCCGACGACCCGAACCGCCATCGGGCGGTCAGAGGCCGGTCTCGTGGGCATGAAGGCCTCGTAGCCACTGCCGTAAAGTACAGGGCGGGGATTATCGCTCATGCCGCCATCGACAGCTACGTAGGTACGAATTCCTGGCAACGACTTCATCGTGCCGACGCGGTAACAGGTCATAGCGGCCGTTGCCACGATCGCTCGGCCCGGCTCCGCACCGACCTCAACATCCTCTGGGATACCTGCGTCATGGCATGCCTTCTCGATCGTCTCCGCCCACTCTGTTATCGACGGAGCGCGCTCATTGTTGAGATATGCGACGCCCAAGCCACCACCGACGCTCAGCTCCGCGAGGCCGTTGTCCCGGAGAAACGGGCCGAGTATCGCAACTTCTTCCTCGAATGCCTCAAGAAAGAAGATCTGACTGCCGATATGCGCGTGAACGCCGTCAACGGTGAGCCAAGAGATCCCGCGCAGTGCCTCAAGCGCCTTGGCGGCGGCACCGGAGGCAGCGGAGAAGCCGAACTTGGAGTCCTCTTGGCCCGTCCTTACGAACTCGTGCGTATGCGCGTTCACACCTGGCGTGACGCGAAGCGATGCGCGAATCGACGCATCAGCGCCTGGCCGGAGCGCACGAAGGCGATCGATCTCGTCGAAGGAGTCGACGATGATGCGGCCGACGCCGTGGTGAAGCGCCGAGGCGATTTCGAGATCGGACTTGTTGTTGCCGTGGAATACGACCCGTTGAGGATCGACCCCGGCCGTGAGCACAACGTCGAGCTCGCCGCCCGTCGACACGTCCACCTGCATGCCCTCGGAGGCGACCAGAGAAGCGATCGCCTTGCACAAGAACGCCTTCGTCGCATACGCCGCACCACCCCCGAACGCGGCGACGGCCTCCCTGGCACGCGCCCGAAGATGATCCTCGTCATAGATGAACACCGGCGTGCCGAACTCTGCTGCAACGTCGCTCACCGCGACACCTCCGACAGCGAGCTCGCCGTCCATAATGCTCGCGGTGTCAGACAGCAGATGACCAGCGATCGGAGCAGTGCTCGGCTCCAATGGCTCGTCTGGTCTGGATGCTTCACTCATTAACGAGCTCCTCGCCGAGGAAGATCGGCCGATGTTGGAGGGCTGAGGCTCGGCTAGCCTGCAACCTGCACTTCATTGTCACCGAGAACCTCGCTGAGTCGCCACTATTGCGCCGACTGACAGGTCTCGCCCTCGTAGCTCAGGGGATAGAGCACCGCCCTCCGGAGGCGGGAGCGCAGGTTCGAATCCTGCCGGGGGCACATTGCGATGTCGCGAGACGTCGGAGACAGATGTCGAGAGACATAAGCCACTCGCATCTGTCCGATGTGCCAAGACATCAACAACTGGGTTTGCCGAGATCGTAGGTCTGAGGGCATCTGCTGGTAGGGCCGAGGGCTGAAGAGCCCCACGAGCGTGGAGCCAGTTCGGTCCCTTCAAGCGCGCAAGACCGACTCTGCGAGAGATCCGAGATCAGCTGTGCCAGGACATCGGAGACACCTCTAACGTCGCGCCGTCTACGGCTGACTGCAACGTGGCCATCGACGACAACGACGGGCTCCGCGCAGCGTCATGGCACGACGGATCTCGTCGGAGGCAGCTACTCCGTGAGGCTGAGGAACCGCTCCCATCGCCGCTTGTCACGCATGGCTATGCTGCGCCGCTCGGTGTCCACGCCAGCCTGCTCGAGCTCTCGCTCGGCCGCCCGGAGGCGCTCCCGCAAGTCCTCGGCATCTAGCTCTCCGACGAGGCGAGCCTCCTCGACCAATAACAAGGCGTGGTTGTTGTTGACCTGGATGTAGCCCTCGGCCTGGGCGAACCGAAGCACCTCGTCATCGGTGATGTAGAGCCGCAGCTCGGCTGGCTCGAGCGTCGCCAGCAGCGGTGCATGCTTGGCGAGAATGCCGATCTGGCCAAGCGTGGTGCGCGTCGAAACCATCTCCACCTCGCCGCTGAAGACTTCGCCTTCTGGGGTGAGGACTTCGACGGGAAACTTGGCGTGTGGCACGTCAGGTTCGCTCGACCGAGCGAGCGGCCACGAGAGCGTGGATATTTCCAGGCCGAACAGGCATCAACCCTGTCCCTCGCCTCGGGCGTCTGCGATCACGTCGTCGATGGTGCCCTTCATATAGAAGGCACGCTCGGGGAAGTCGTCGTAGCGGCCTTCGAGGATCTCCTTAAAGCCGCGTACTGTCTCAGAGATCGGGACGTAGACACCAGGGATGCCGGTGAACTGCTCAGCGACGAAGAATGGCTGCGAAAGGTACCGCTCGAGTCTGCGGGCTCGGGCGACCGCCACCTTGTCCTCGTCTGAGAGCTCGTCGATTCCGAGGATCGCGATGATGTCCTGCAGCTCCTTGTAACGCTGCAGCACCTGCTTCACTTCGTTCGCGACGCGGAAGTGCTCCTCGCCGATTACCTCCGCCTTCAGAATCGTCGACGTGGACTCAAGCGGGTCGACGGCAGGGTAGATGCCCTTCTCAGCGATCGAGCGGGAGAGCACAGTGGTCGCGTTCAAGTGCGCGAACACCGACGCAGGCGCCGGGTCAGTGAGGTCGTCGGCAGGCACGTAGATGGCCTGCACGCTCGTCACCGAGCCCTTGCGAGTAGAGGTAATGCGCTCTTGTAGCTGGCCCATTTCAGACTCGAGCGTTGGCTGGTATCCGACCTGTGAGGGCATCCGACCGAGCAGAGCCGAGACCTCCGAGCCCGCCTGGACGAAGCGGAAGATGTTGTCGATGAAGAGCAACACGTCTTGACCTTCTTGATCGCGGAAGTACTCCGCCATCGTCAAACCAGACAGCGCCACGCGCATACGGGCACCTGGGGGCTCGTTCATCTGCCCAAAGACCAGGATCGTCTTGTCGAGTACGCCTGACTCCTTCATCTCGAGCCAGAGGTCATTACCTTCGCGGGAGCGCTCGCCAACGCCGCAGAAGGCCGACAGTCCGCCGTGTGCCTGGGCGAGGTTGTGGATCAGCTCCTGGATGATGACCGTCTTGCCGACGCCGGCACCACCAAAGAGCCCAACTTTGCCACCCTTGGCGTAGGGAGCCAGCAGATCGACCACCTTGATGCCGGTCTCGAACATCTCCGTGGTCGGCATCGAGGCCTCGATGGTCGGGGCGTCGCGGTGAATCGGCCAGCGTTCGATGTTCGGGTCGAGCGCAGGGCCTTGGTCGATCGGCTCCCCGAGGAGGTTGAAGATCCTTCCGAGCGTGGCTCTGCCAACGGGCACCGTGATCGGGGCTCCAGTGTCGATGACCTCAGCTCCTCGTGCGAGGCCGTCGGTGGTGTCAAGCGCGACTGCTCGCACGCGGTTGTCACCAAGATGCTGTTGCACCTCGCAGACGAGAAAGTCGTCTACGAGTGAGAGGCCCTCCTCGGCGACTGTGGCCCGCGGCCGACGCACCTTGATCGCGTGGTTGATCTCGGGAAGCTTGTCGGGGAAGTAGGCGTCGATAACGACGCCCTGGATCGACTCGATCCGGCCAACGTTCTCACTGCGGTTTTCCGCCGGCACTTCTTCTGTCAGTGTCATGTCACATTCCTGTCTTGGGGTCTAGCCACCGAGGCCCTCAGCCCCTGCCACGACTTCCATGAGGTCCTGGGTGATCTCGGCTTGACGCGCCCTGTTCATCTGCAGCGTCAGGTCCTGGATCAATTCGACTGCGTTGTCAGACGCGTGGCGCATCGCGGTCATACGCGCGCCGTGCTCGGACGCCGTCGACTCGAGCAGCGCGCGAAAGATCGAGATCTCGACGTAGTCGGGGACGAGCCTCCTGAGCACCGCCTCCGGGTCGGGCTCGTACTCAGGCGCCACATGGTACGGCTTCGCGGCCTCGACAGCCGCGTCTTCGGCTGACTCCTCTTCGAGCAGCGTCGCTTGCTGCAAGGGCAGCAACGTCTCACGGCGGACAACCTGCGAGATGGCCGAGACGTAGCCGTTGTAGACGATCTCGACCCGATCGACCTCGCCGTCGAGGAACGCGGCGACAAGTCGTTCAGCTATTCGTCGTGCGTCGCTGAAGCTGGGACGGTCCGTGTAGCCGGTGAAGCTCTCAGCAACCTCGAGCGAGCGGAACGCCAGTGACGACGCAACCCTGCGTCCCGAGGCGAAGTAGACGACCCGGCGGCCGGCGGCCTCGTGTTCGTGCCCGGCCGCGATTCCGGCGCGGACGACATTGGAGTTGAACGCACCGGCGAGGCCGCGATCACCGGCGACGAGCAGTAGACCAACGGTGCGCTCCTCGTCGTGGGCTTGAAGGATCGGTACGCGCTTAAGCGAGCCTGCGGCCTTGGAGGCCTCTCGCGTCATACGTCGGATGGCGTTCGCGTACGGGCGCAGCGTCTCGATGCGCGTTACGGCGCGACGCAACCGGGCCGCGGCGATCATCGCCATCGCTCGGGTGATCTTCTCGATGTTCGTGACCGCTTTGATGCGAGTGCGGACGTCGCGTTGCGACAGTGCCATGGTGGTCGAGGCGCGTGTGCATTACTGCACCAATGCGGCCTCTTGCTCCTTCTCTTCGGTCGGCTGCTGGTCGACTGGCTGTTGGGTCGCGCTCGTGCGCTGCGGCTCCGCGCCCTCTGTGAGCGGGTGGCCCTCCTCGTCGAGGTCGAAGCCGAAGTCGTCGGCGAACTGCTTCACGACAGCGGCCACTTGAGCCTGGGTCTGCTCGCTCCAGTCCCCACCCGCGATCTGCTCCAACAGCTCTCGAGAGCCGCTGCGCACCCGCTCGATCATCTCGGCGAGGAAACGCTCGACCTTGTCGATCGAGATCCGATCGACGAAGCCGTTGGTTGCCGCGTAAATCTGCACGACCTGTTCCTCGACGGGCATCGGCGAGCGCTCGCCCTGGTTCAAGGTTTTTACGAGGCGCTCGCCTCGTGCAAGGGTCCGCTGCGTCTCGGGGTCGAGCTCTGACCCGAACTGGGCGAAAGCCTCGAGCTCGCGATACTGGGAGAGCTCGAGCTTCAAGCGGCCGGCGACCCGGCGCATCGGCGTGCTCTGTGCATTGCTGCCCACTCGGGAGACCGAGATGCCGACGTTGATCGCGGGGCGAACGCCGGAGTAGAAGAGGCTCGGCTCGAGGTAGATCTGGCCATCGGTGATCGAAATCACGTTCGTCGGGATATAGGCCGAAACGTCCCCAGCCTGGGTCTCGATGATCGGCAATGCCGTCAGCGATCCACCGCCTGGGAGCTTTTGTCCCGTCTGGGGATCGGTGACGTCCTCAGAGAGCTTCACGGAACGCTCGAGCAGTCGAGAGTGCAGGTAGAAGACGTCGCCCGGATACGCCTCACGGCCAGGTGGGCGCCGAAGCAGCAGGGACATCTGGCGGTAGGCGTACGCGTGCTTGGTGAGGTCGTCGTAGATCACCAACGCAGCCTTGCCGTTGTAGAGGAAGTGCTCGCCCATCGCGCAGCCCGCGTACGGCGCCAAGAACTTGATCGGTGCCGCCTCGTCTGCTGCCGCCATCACGATGATCGTGTTCTTTAGTGCGTCGGCCTCCTCGAGCATGAGCGCCAACTGAGCGACGGCCGCCTTGCGCTGCCCGATCGCGACATAGACGCAGATCAGGTCGCGGTCCTTGTTGTTGATGATGGCGTCGATCGCGATCGCGGTCTTTCCGGTCTTTCGGTCACCGATGATCAGCTCGCGCTGGCCACGACCGACCGGGATCATCGAATCGATCGCCTTCAAGCCGGTGAGCATCGGCTCCTTCACCGGCTGGCGCTGAACCACTCCTGGCGCCTTGTACTCGACAGGGCGCGTCGCGAGCGCTGGGAACTCACCCTTGCCGTCGAGCGGATTGCCGAGAGGATCGACGATTCGCCCAAGCAGCTCCTCACCGACGGGAATCTCCAACAGTCGCTTGGTGCGCCGCACCGTGTCGCCCTCGGCGACCTTTTCCCACTCGCCAAAGAGCACGGCGCCGACGTTGTCGGCCTCGAGGTTCAGCGCGAGGCCGGTGACGCCGTGGGGAAGTTCGAGCATCTCGAACGACATACAGTTCTCAAGGCCGTGGATGCGGCAGATGCCGTCGGCGATCGAAAGCACGGTGCCTACCTCGGTGAGGTCGGCGCTCGTGCTGTCGAGGCCTTCGATCCTGCTTTTCAGGATCGACGTGATCTCGTCAGGCTTGATCTGCATTGAGTGGCTCCTTGACTGACACAGGTGGTCGCGCGGCATGCGCGACTTGCTTGCGAAGTTGGCTCAGGCTGTTTCGAACCGAAGCGTCGAGAATGAAATCGCCCACGCGAAGCACGATTCCGCCGAGGACATCGGGATCTACGACCGTGGTCAGCTCGATGTTGTTACCGGTCTGGGTGCGGATGCGCTCGCCGATCTCGGCTACGACCGCGGCGTCGAGCTCTATCGCGCTCGTAACCTCGACCGGCAGCAGCTTCATCTCTGCTTCCCACAGCTCTTCGTAGTGCGTTCGGATGCGAAAAAGCTCCGGCATCCGATGGCGCTCGATAAGCGTCTCGAGGAAGCTCAAAAAGGTCGTCTCAGCACCGTCGAGCATCCGAGCCATGCCGTCCTTCTTCTCCTCAGGCGAGAAGGACGGGGAGAAGAAGAAGCTCTCGAGATTCCGGTCGGTGGACAACACGTCCACGAACTGGTTGAGCTGCTCTCGAATCACGTCGAGCTGGCCACGGTCCACGGCGACCTGGAACAGCGCTCGCGCATAGACCTCGGCGACTTCTTCCACTAGCTACGGCTCTTTGCGCTCACGGCTGTCGGTTCGCCCCACCGGTTAGAGCAGTGAAGTCAAGACCAGAGAGCGCATCTTCGACAAGGCGCCGCTGATCCTCTTCGGTGAGCAGCCGTCGCGTCACCCTCTCGGTGGCTAGCACCGTTAGCTCGGCTACGTCGCGCAAGATCTCGTCGAGCACCCGGCGAGTCTCTGCCTCGATCTCCCGGCGCGTCTGCTCGAGCATCTGCTCACGGCGCGCCTGACCTTCGACACGGGCCTCGCTCTCGTAGGCGGCTGCCGCTTGACGAGCACGCTCGACGATCTCGTCACCTTGCTGGCGCGCCTCTCGGAGCCGCTCACGATACTCACTGAGCAGCTGGTCGGCCTCGACGCGGGTGCGCTCGGCGGCGTCGATCGACTCGTCGATCGCATTCTTGCGCTGGTCGAGTGCTGCCCCGATGCGCGGAAACACAGCCTTTATGAGAATGAAGAGTGAGATCGCAAATACTACGAGTGTCCAGATCGTCAACCCGATGTCGGGCGTGATCAACCATGAACTGGATGCCGCTAGGAGAGTACCCATTTCGAAGCCTCGGCTCTACGGACTTTAAAGGAAGAACGCGATGAAGCCGCCGACGAGGCCGTAGAAGAAGGTCGCCTCGGTGAGCGCGAAGCCCAACCACTGGATCGACGTGATCTCGTTTCGCATCTCTGGCTGGCGGGTCACGGACTCGATCACCTTGCCGAACAGCATGCCGATGCCGGCGCCAGCACCAGCGGCACCGCCGCCAGCCCCGATGCCAAGTGCGATCGCCTTACCGGCGGACTCGCCAATGGCGGTGTACTGCTGAGCGGCAGCGAGGATTGGATGTATTACCCCGGCAGGGATCAGAGCGAAGACGTCAAACATTCAGATTCCTTCTTTATTAATGGCTGCCGACAGCGGAGCCGAGGTAGATGGACGTGAGGATAGCAAAGATGAACGCCTGCAGACCTGCGATCAAAACGCACTCGAAGAGGTAGATAGCGACGCCAAGAGGCAACGTAAACCAGCCCACTGCGGGCAATCCCAGCAGCACCGCCATGTCGCCCGCCATGAAGTCGATGAGGAGGTGGCCGGCGAGCAAGTTGGCCCAAAGACGGATCGCCAGCGACAGCAGCCGGAGGAAGTGGGAGACGATCTCGAGTGGGAAGAGGAACAGCAGCATGGGTCCTGCCACACCCGAGGGAACCAGGCTCTTCAGGTAGCCCCTAAAGCCGTGGGCGCGAAGACCCTCGACGTTGTAGGCGATGAATACGCCCAGGGCCAGGATCAGCGGAAGAGCGACGTTGGTGTCCGCGGCGTAGATCTGGAAGGACGGAAAGTGCACCCCGCCGATGTTGATCTTGTCCAGGGTGTTCACCGGCAACGGGATGTACCCGAGGAGATTCGTGATGAGCACGAACACAAACAGCGTGAAGACCAGCGGAAACCACTTCTTGGCCATCCGCTCGTCCATGTTGTCGTGCGTCAACTTCGTCGTCATGTCGTACATCCACTCGACGGCGACCTGCACGCGGTTCGGCCGCATCTGCATCCGCTTGGCGACGTAGACCAACACGCCGATCGTGAGGATCGCCGTTATCAACAGGTACATCACGCCCTTGTTGATGTCGAGCGGCCCTACCAGGTGCACCCACGTCACGAGGTGGTAAGGAGAGACGATGTTGAACTGCGTGTTCTGGTGTTCGTGAACGCCGTAGACGAGCGAGAACACCACCAAGCCGATGACGTAGACGGCGATGATGCCGTACGCGATCTTGCGACGCGGGCTCAGGTTGGCGAACTTGCCACCGCGCTTGCCTTCACCTGCCCCAGGAGTGCCCACACCCGTCTCGGGGCTGTTCAGACCCGTGTCGGGGCTGGTCACAGTGGTTGCGAGGCTCATTGCGTTACCCTCCGCTGGGGTGGTCCCGAGAAGACTTTGATGATGAAGGCCACTGAATACGCACCGAAGATCACCAGTGCCGAGGTCTCTCCGTCTGCGCGCCCGCCAACAAGGGCGGCGGCGATGATCACGATCGCCAGCAGCCAAATTCGGGCGAAGCCCTCGAACAAGCTGACGCCGAGCTGCGTCCTTGGCTCCTTCACGTTGCGAACCCAACGACGATCGACTTCACCGATCACGCGCTGCAAAAGCCATCCGCCGGCGCCAAAGGCATAGCCGAGCGCAGGCACGCCGTAGGCAAGCGCCGGAATCGTCGCGATCAAAACCAGGGGTACGTCGAGATAGCGCAGTATCAAGAGTGCACGCGAAGCAAACGTCGAACCGGCGCGAGCCACCGCCGGGGGATCTGGCTGTGGGACGCGGGCATCGGGCGTTTCGCTCACATGGTTTGCGTATCTGCTGAGGGGAAGGGGCATCGGATCCGTCGGATTATTGTTCATACAGCCATCGGCAACAAGTGAACACGGCGAACGACGACGTGGTTGCCGCTCTCCATCAAGGATTCCCGGCGATCGCCCTCTTCTTCGGTGACGTCGGAATCGGAACGTACTACATCAACTACGCACCCGCCGACCTGCCTCGAAGATCAGCCGGTCCTCGAAAAGCAGCGTTTGGCGAGGTTGACGGTCCGAGTGCCGGCCAAACCCATGGTCTGCCAGGCCGCGCGGCGGCGAGCTACGACGTCAGTGCTCGAGCGAGCTGCCTACATCTGCTCGGGAACCGAGATGCCAAGCAGTGAAAGCCCAAGGTCGAGGGTCCGGGCGGTCAAGTCCGCGAGCGCGAGCCGACTCGCTTGCACGGCTCCCTCGGCTCGAAGGATCGGACAGTTTTCGTAGAACCCGGTGAACGCGGTGGCAAGCGAGAAGAGGTACGCGCAGAGCCGATTCGGCGCCAAGCCCGAGAGCGTGGACCCGAGATGATCAGGGAAGCTCAGCAACGCCAGCGCTAGCTCGCGTTCGTGCGGGTCCTCGACGAGGAGTGTGGTCCCGTGCTCGGGCGGTGAGAATCCGCCGCGCCGAAAGATCGATCGGATGCGTGCGTGGGCGTATTGCAGATAGGGCGCCGTATTGCCCTCGAAGGCGAGCATCCGATCGAAATCGAACAGGTAGTCGCGGGCTCGCTCAGTCGAGAGATCGGCGTACTTAACTGAGCCGATCCCGAGCATTCGTGCAACCTCGGCTTGGTCAACCTCGGACATCCCCTGGTCACGCTCGTGGATCGCAGCGAGTGCCCGCGCAACTGCTTCGTCGAGCAGCTCGATGAGCTTCACGCTCTCGCCTGATCGTGTCCGCAACATCTTGTGATCCGCTCCGAGAACGTTGCCGAATGAGACGTGCTCCACTTCCACGCTTGGTGGCAGCCAGCCGGCGAGTCGCGCCACGGCGAAACACATCTCGAAATGCTGTGCCTGGGGCGCACCGACGACGTAGAGCAGTCGGTCGGCGCCGAGTCGGTCGACCCGATCGCGGATCGCAGCGAGGTCAGTCGCCGCGTAGCCAAAGCCCTCGTCGGACTTCTGGATGATCAGCGGGAACGGTTCTCCCTCCCTGTCGAAAAAGCCCTCCGGGAACACGCAGAGCGCGCCCTCGCTCTCGACAAGAAGGCCCTTCGATCGAAGATCGTCGACCACGTCGCTTAGCAGCGGGTTGTACGAGCTCTCGCCGGCGAGGTCGTCGTCGGTGAGAAGGACACCGAGCTTGTCGTAGACCTCGTCGAAGTAGTTGATGCTGCCGGCTACGAGCGTTCGCCACAGCCGTAGCGTCTCTTCGTCGCCGCTTTGTAGCGCCACGACCCGTCTCCGCGCTCGATCGCGGAACCCCTCGTCTCGATCGAATGACGCTCGGGCCCCTTGATAGAAGTTCGTGAGGTCACCGACTGACAGCTCTCCTACCGCCACTTCTTCTCCGACATCGAGAAGGTGCTCGATCAACATCCCAAACGGGGTTCCCCAGTCGCCGATGTGGTTTTCGCGGATCACGTCGTGGCC
Source organism: Acidimicrobiales bacterium (assembly GCA_036510575.1). Classification (GTDB taxonomy): domain Bacteria; phylum Actinomycetota; class Acidimicrobiia; order Acidimicrobiales; family Bog-793; genus DATCDR01. Next base: position 25,975 of record DATCDR010000203.1, read on the forward strand.
GACGAAGGAGAGAAGGCGACAAAGCGCATCACCGAGCACGGTCCCGCGGAGGTGTCCGACGTGCATCTCTTTCGCCACGTTCGGCGCCGAGTAGTCGACGACGATCCGCTCGTGTCTCGACGCGGGGATAGTGCCGAGCCGCTCGTCATCGATCAGCGCGCTGGCGGTGGTGGCGATGAACGCCGAGGCAAGGGTCAGATTGATAAATCCGGGCCCGGAGACCTCCACAAGTTCACAGCAGTCATCGAGCTTGGCCAGATCGACGATGCTCGACGCGAGCTCGACCGGGTTGCGTCCGAGGCGCTTTGCGAGTCCAATCGCGCCGTTGGACTGGAAGTCGGCATGGTCTGAGGCTCGAAGGACCGGGTCGGCTTCTGGATCGATCGTGGCAAAGGCCGCACGAAGACGGCCCGCGACGATTTCGGACGGCGATGGCATTCCTTATCTTCGCGCTCGCTAGGAGCGGAGCGCCTCGCCGGGAAGCTGAAGTTCGAGGCCGCCGACCGTGAAATGGCCCGGTACCTCGGATCCACGATCGTCGACGAGGCGAAGTACGCGGACTGCAACGACAACCGATGTCCCCTCGCCTCCCTCGCCAGGCGCGGGGTGAAACGGCAGGAACGGAAGAATGTCGTCGGGATCACACGAGCTGAGATAGGCGTTCACGGTGGGATGAAAATCGACTCCGGCAGCCTGTGCGTGCAGCCAGTGCAGCAAATTGATCGGGTTGGTCAGCGCCGCGCCCACTCCGGGCTCTCGGCCGGCACGGAGGTCGATCGTCGACGTCGAGCTCCCTCGCGCAGGCGCAGCGAGCACCATCGCCGCGAGCTGCGCTGCCGCAGCGCTCGTTCCCTGGGACTTCTCTGAGATGGCGAAGTAGTACTGCCCATCGGCCGCGACGAACGAGCAGCGAGCATCGATGAGCACGCGCGCGAGCTCGTCCGAGACGCGCTCGAAGCACAACAGTGAGACAAGGTGCGCCGTATCCACACCCTCAGTGAAGCGGAGAGCCTCGCGGCCGGTCAACCGTCACCGGTGCCGCTCGATCCGGCCCGCTCAGACATACGCAGGCAGACGGGCTACCAGCGCCCGGAGGCCGCCGCGAAGTATCGGCCGTCGACGTTGGTTACCCGCACGTCGATGTCGTAGGCCTCCGAAAGCACCGACGAGGTCAGCACCTCAGAAGCATCACCCATGGCGAGAACCTCGCCGGCGCGAAGAACGAGCGCATGTGAGACCGCGGGGAGCTCCTCGAGCGTGTGGGCGACGTGGACGGTGGTGGGAGCGTCCGGGGTCCGAGCCAGTTCGTCGAGTGCGTTCACGAGCGCCTCACGCCCTGGGAGGTCGACGCCCATCGCAGGCTCATCCAGCAACAACAGCTCACTTTTTGCAAAGAGTGCCCTGGCGAGGAGTACCCGCTGGCGCTCGCCTTGGGAACAACGTCCGAATGTCTGCTCCTCGACGTGGCCGCAGCGAAGGAGGTGAAGGAGCTCACTCGCGCGCTTTTTGTCCTCGTCGTCGAAGCTCCCCCACCACGACGCAAGAAGGCTTCCCTTCCCGGTGAGAACGAGGTCGAGCACCCGTTCGTGGTGCGGCAGCCGATCCGCGATCAGGTGACCGACGTGCCCGATCCTCGTGCGAAGCACGCGGACGTCCGTCCGGCCGATCTCGGCGCCGAGCACAAATGCCTTCCCGGTCGTCGGGTGTCGTTCGGCGCCGAGAATAGAGAGCAACGTCGTCTTCCCGGCGCCGTTCTGGCCGAGCAAGGCCCAGCGTTGGCCACGCTCAATGGTCCAGTTGACGGGTCCGAGCACCTGTCTTCCGCCAACGCGGACGCAGACCTCGGAGAACGTCGCGACGGCTTCGGACATGCCACGCATTCGATCAGTGCGAGTCGCACCCCGCAACCTCGAACCGAGAGCGATCGCAAAATCGACCCGACGCCGTGCCGCGAGCGAAACGCAGGCCTGTCGCGAAGCGCCCTCCAACTGGGCGCTGAAGGCATGGCCGGGGCGTAGTTGCGGCGCGACCGACTGCGAAGTTGCGGCCTCCTGGCAGCCAGGGAACAGGTTCACGCGACCGTCGCGCTGAAAGGCGAAGCGGGGATGCGGCCACGGCATCGGATCTACGAAAGCGACCGCGAGCACTGGCGCGTTCGCCGCCGAATGTGAACCGGTGGCGAATCACGGGTAGTTTCGCATCGATCACGGGGAGGTCCACATGGGACAGAACAGCTTCGATGCCGAGGGCGAGCTCGCCGTTGGCGGCCGCACCTACAAGATCCACCGACTCTCGGCGTTGGCGGGGAACCACGACATCGAGCATCTGCCGTTTTCCTTGAAGGTGCTGCTCGAGAACTTGCTCCGCAACGAGGACGGGGTCAACGTGACCGCCGCGGATATCGAATCGCTGGCGAACTTCGCCGAGACCGGTCCAGGTACGAAGGAGATCGCGTTCTCGCCCGCGCGTATCTTGCTGCAGGACCTCACCGGCGTCCCGGCCGTCGTCGACCTCGCAGCGATGCGCGACGCAGTCGCCGCGCTAGGTGGACGTGCGTCTGCGGTCAATCCACTCGTTCCTGTCGATCTGGTCATGGACCACTCCGTCGTGGTCGATGTCGCAGGGCGTCCGGACGCGTTCGCGATCAATGCCAGCATCGAGTTCGACCGGAACCTGGAGCGCTTCCGCTTCCTTCGCTGGGGACAGGAGTCGTTCTCCAACTTCCGCCTCATCGCGCCAGACAACGGGATCTGCCATCAGGTCAACCTCGAGCTGTTGTCACAGTGCATCTTCTCTGACGAGCAGGGCAACGCCTACCCCGACAGCCTCGTCGGCACGGACTCCCACACGCCTATGGCAAACGGCCTCTCGATCGTGGCTTGGGGCGTCGGCGGCATCGAGGCGGAAGCCGCGATGCTCGGGCAGCCGATCTCGATGCTCGTGCCCCCCGTGGTAGGGCTTCGTTTGTCGGGCGAGCTTCCCGAGGGAGCGACGGCCACCGACATGGTGCTCACGCTCGCGGAGCTGCTTCGCAAGCACGGCGTAGTCGGCAAGTTCGTTGAGTGTTACGGGCCAGGCGTAGCCAACGTTCCAGTCGAGAACCGGGCGACGATCGGCAACATGTCACCCGAATACGGGTCGACCATCACGATCTTCCCGATCGACGACCAGACCCTTCGCTATCTCCGCTTGACTGGCCGCTCCGAGGAGCGAATCGCGCTCGTCGAGGCCTACGCCAAGGAGCAGGGCCTCTGGCACGACCCGTCCGTCGACCCCGTCTTCTCCGAGACGCTCTCGCTAGACCTCTCAACGGTCGTACCGAGCCTCGCGGGTCCATCCCGCCCTCAGGACCGGGTCCCGCTCAACAGGTCCAAGGAGATCTTCGAGACCGCACTCACGGGCTCGCTCCCCCCGGGGGGACACCGCGACAACGCCGCAACGCCCGTGCACCTTGCGAACGGCGACG
>DATCDR010000204.1:0-4434 GCA_036510575.1 Acidimicrobiales bacterium
CACTCGCCGTCCTCTTCGCTCGTCGCTAACACGACGAAGCCCTCCATGTTGAGCAGTGCGTGCGCGTCTTCACTATGTTCCATTGCTGTCCGTGGCCTCCGGTCGAGTTGGTGTCTCAACCGCAAGATTCGGGGGCCACGGCCACGAAGTGGTGGATCTATGAAGAGCTCACCGGTTCGCGCTCACCCACGGCAGAACGCGTAGAGCCCACAATCCTTCAATACTGGCTGGCGACGGCTCATTACGCGAGGTAGCTCGAGACCGGACTGATTCGACGGTGCTACCAACGACCGCGGCCCTGGCGTCGACACCAGAGATCGCAGTCGCGAGACGTGGCGGCTCTTGCATCGCTCGTCGACGAGGTTTCGGCGGGGAGTCCCTGACCCCTGGAGAGGGTTGTCGAGGGTGTCGTAACTGATCACTTCGGTGGGCGAAGGGGGACTTGAACCCCCACGTCCTTGCGGACACAGGAACCTGAATCCTGCGCGTCTGCCTATTCCGCCACTCGCCCGTGGGGTGGCCAGATTAGCCGACGCGGCGCTCGGATCGCTCGGGGAAAGTACGATAGTGCTGACATGGGACTTCAGCAGTTCGAGCAGCGCCTCGAGCGCCTCGTCGAGGGCGCCTTTGCCAAGGCGCTTAAAGGCGAATTGCAACCGATAGAACTCGCCCGGAGGCTGGCTCGCGAGATGGACTTGCAGCGAAGCGTCGCAGTGCGAGGGATCGTTGCGCCGAATTCGTTCGAGATCTCCTTGTCGGAGATTGATTTTGATCGATTCGGAGGATTCGTCGACGTGTTGGCGCGCGAGCTCGTCGAGGCAGCCCGGGAACACGCCAAGTCCGAGAAGTACACCTTCGTCGGGCCCATCGAAGTGGCGATAGAACGAAAGACGACGCTCTCCAAGAGTGCCTTTCACATCGTGGCCAGCGTCGTTGAGGGCACCGACCCGACGATGGGCTGGCTGATTCTCGGCGACGGCCGCCGCGTCGATATCGCCGACGAGCCCGTAGTCATTGGTCGGCTGGCGGATTGCACTATTCCGATTAATGATCCAAGTGCGTCCCGTCGACATGCGCAGATCTCGGTGGAGAACGGCGGCGTGTTCGTCGACGACCTCTATTCGACGAATGGAACCAAGGTGAACGGGAGGCGGGTACAGCGGCAGCGACTCGGCAACGGTGACCTGATCACGATCGGCACCACCTCCTTCCGGTTCGAGGCGATCGCAGACTGACCTATGTCGGACGGACTTCTACAGATTCTCCGCTACTTCCTTCTCGCGCTCTTGTGGCTGTTCTTTCTCTACGCCGCTCGAACAGTGATCGCCGACGTCCGTCGAGGTCGGCGCGAAGCAGCCGCCGCTCGTGAAGACGACAACGTCGACCCCGCTTCGCAGGCCAGAGATTTCCGGCTACGCATCGTCGAGCCGCGCCAGCGCCACGGCGAGGTGACGCGGATCTCGAACGAGGTAACGCTCGGCCGCTCGCCGACATGCTCGGTCTCACTCGACGATGATGCCTTCGTCTCGTCGGTTCACGCCCGAATTTTCGTGCTGGACGGAGAGGCGTACCTCGAAGACCTGAACTCAAAGAACGGGACCTACCTGAACGAAGAGCCGGTCACCTCCCCGACGCAACTCGAACGCGGCGACCTCGTCCGGGTGGGCGACACCGTCTTCGAACTCCGACGATGAGTTCCCGAACCCCCCTCCATCGGTGCTGAAGCTCTTCGCATCCTCGGCGACTCACGCCGGGCGCATTCGAGCCTCGAACGAGGATCGGGCTCTTGTCGCGGACGATCTGGTGGCCGTCGCAGACGGCATGGGCGGTCACGTCGGCGGCGAAATCGCAGCAGAGATGGCCGTCGAGCGCTTCGCCTCCGACTACAACCTGGCCACAGGGCTCGAGGGCCTCATCGCCGCAGCGAGAAGGGCGAACCGAGCCGTCTATCAGCGCTCCGAGGCGGAGCCGACGCTGCGCGGGATGGGGACCACCTTGACCGCGGCAGCCTTGGTTCGTGAGAACGGCCAAGAGGTGCTGCACGTCATCAACATCGGCGATAGTCGCGCGTACTTCCTCGAAGGCAATCGGGTCATCCAGATCAGCGAGGACCACAGCCTCGCCGAAGAGATGGTGCGCCATGGCGAGCTCACGCCGGAGATGGCGCTCGTGCACCCACACCGGCACATCATCACGCGAGCGGTAGGTATCGAACCGGAGGTAGGCGTCGACGCCTTCTCCTTTGAGGCCCATGCAGGCATGCGCCTCCTCGTGGCGAGCGACGGCCTCACCAACGAGGTGAACGATCAGGAGATCGCCGCGATCTTGTCGATCCACCTCAACCGGGAGGAAGCCGCAGCGACGTTGCTGCAGACCGCGCTCGCGCACGGTGGGAGCGACAACATTACCGTCATCGTCGCCGACGTGCTCGACGAGGCAGCAAACGACGCGGTCAACCTCGATCTCGCAACGAGCGGCGGCGCGGCTGCCGTGCCGCTTGCTGAGTCGGTTCTTCCGACGGTCACGCCATTTGGTGAGGCGGTCTTGCCTCCTGGGTCCCCGTTCCCTGACGAAGCGGGCTCGAGAGCCCCGAGTCGACGAGTCGCCCGCGCCGCGACCACGACCGGAACGCCTCGGCGAGCGCGAGCCGTCGCGCCGCGGGGAGCGAGAACGACGCCGCACCGGCGAGGCGAGCGGATCGTCACCGTACGAGCCGCACTGTTCGTCGTCGCCCTGGTGTCCGTTCTCGGTGGCATCGCAGGATTTACCTTGTGGTTCAACCGCGGCACCTATTTTGTTGGCATCAGCGATGGGCACGTGACGATTTTCGAGGGGCGGCCGGGCGGCTTCTTGTGGTTCAAGCCGACAGTGATCCGCGAGACGTCCCTCCCGATCAGCGGTGTCCTCGACGCCAACGTCTCGTTGCTACGAGCAGGGGTGCTGGAGTCGTCCTACGGTGCCGCCGAGCACGTGGTCAACAACCTCACCAACGAACACGGCGTCCTCGGGCTTCCGACTAGCACCACCTCGACAACCATTGTCATCACCAAGCCTCGGGCGACGGTCCCTGTGACGACGACTGCCAAGAGCGGCTGAGGTGAGCCGGCGGATCGGTGTGCTCGCCCTCTCGATGGTCGGCTGCTTCGTGGTCCGATTCGTACAGCTGAACACCGTGATCCAACACCAGACCTGCCGCTCCCGTGACGACACCGGCGCCACGATTACAGGTCCAATCGTCGCCAAGGTGCTCGAAGCCGGCCTCGCGATGCAGCAAGGCTCGTTATGAACGAGCACCTAGAACGCACGAGCACCGCCGCCTGGGCGAATAGGCTACGACCGACATGACCGATCCCAGGCCACCCGTCTACAACGGTCGTTACGAGCTTCAAAGCCAGGTAGCAAGGGGCGGCACCGCACAGGTCTACTTGGCTCGCGACATCATCCTCGGGCGCCCGGTCGCGCTGAAGGTGCTCTTCCCCGAGCTCTCCACCGACAACGCATTCGTCGAGCGCTTCCGTCGAGAGGCGCAGGCCGCGGCGAGTCTTTCGCACCCGAACATCGTCCCCGTCTACGACTGGGGCGAGTCGGACGACACCTACTTCATCGTCATGGAGTACGTCGACGGCGAACCGCTCTCGTCCATCATTCACACTCAGGCGCCGGTGAACCCCGCAAGCGCTGCCCAGGTAGCCGCCGACATCGCGAAGGCGCTCACCTACGCGCACCGACACGGCGTGGTGCACCGCGACGTGAAGCCAGGAAACGTGCTGATCACCGCCGATGGCCAGGTGAAGGTGACGGACTTCGGCATCGCACGGGCGATAGGCCATCTCGACGACCAGGTAACCCAGACCGGCTTGGTTATGGGTACCGCGACCTACTTCTCACCAGAACAGGCACAAGGGCTCGACGTCGACGGCAGAAGCGACATCTACTCCCTCGGCGTCGTGCTCTACGAGATGCTCGTCGGCCGCCCCCCATTCATTGGCGACACGCCGGTCGCGATCGCCTATCAACACGTGCAAGAGACGCCGCCGAGACCTCGGGCCTTAAATCCGGAGATCCCGGTCGCACTCGAAGCGATCGTGCTGCAGGCGATGGCGAAGCTGCCGGCCGAGCGCTATCAAAACGCCGACGATCTCCGTGCCGACCTGGAGCGATTCCTTAGGAATCAGACCGTGCTGGCGACCGCGCCGTCAGAGTTCGCACCTGGACCACTTACTGAGGCCCTCCCGCGAAGCGCTCCGCCGGAGCCGGTGGCAGTTGAGTCACCAGAGAACGCTGTCGGTGCCGACGAGCTCGTAATGAAAGAGCCGACGACGACGCCCTACTGGATCATTGCGGGCGTCGTCTTGTTGATCGCAACCGTGCTCGTCGGAATTGCCGGCGGTCGAAGCCTCGGCTACTTCGGCGGCGCCCGCTACGTGAAGATCC
>DATCDR010000205.1:0-17554 GCA_036510575.1 Acidimicrobiales bacterium
ATCAGTGGTCTGGTAGTTCTTCTTCATGGTGGTGGTCCCCTTGTCGTTCGAGTGACTTGGCGGTCGCCCGAACACCTACCAGCTGGCAGGCGTCAGGCGGGGGACCGCCACCTCAAATTCCACGACGAACGGGACAACCTCGGCGACCAGGGTTACCTCGTAAGTCACAACGTCGTGCGGCATAAGCGAGCGGTGCCGGGTGGGATCGATAAGTATGTCTCCGAGATGTCCTTGAACTCTGATCATCGATGGGAACTGCTCGACTGCGCACTTCGCGGACATGTGCTCGTCGGTCGCGATGCTGCCACGGTCACTCCGGCCGACGACCTCATCGTGCGGGACCACGACGGCTTACGTTGGCTTCGTTGCCTGAGGTGTGACGGGTGGTTTCCGTATCCAATCCCGGAGACACGCTCAAAAGCGACAGTGCCACCGCGCCACGAAATCGCCCTACCCCTTCGTGGCGCATTGCTTCGGGATCGTTACGTCCTCCGCCTGATCGCCATCGATCGAGCGATCCACGTCCTTCTACTCGTCGGGGTCGCAGTCGTTCTGTTCGTGTTTGTCAGTCATCGCAACGGGCTGCAGGGTGATTACAACAGCACCATGAATTCGCTTCTCGGCTCGTCTGGCGGTCCCGGAGCGCTTCGAGGGTTTCTCGGACGCTTCCACAAGTTCTTCCTCTATAACCCGAAGCACCTTGATGAGCTCGCTGTGGTGGCGCTCGGTTACGCGGCTCTTGAGGCGACCGAGATGGTCGGGCTCTGGTTTGCTAAGCGCTGGGCGGAATATCTGACGTTTCTCGCTACAGCGATCCTGCTCCCATTGGAGGTGTACGAACTCACCACGAAACTCAGCATCTTCAAGATCGTGATATTCCTCATCAACCTTGCCATCGTGGTTTACCTTGTCGTTGCAAAGCGCTTGTTCGGTGTGCGAGGCGGCGGACGCGCCGAACGGGCCCGCCGACTCGAGGAAAACAGCTGGGCAGCTATGGAACGCGCCCTACCGACGCCAGCTCCGACTGTCCAGGACCGGTCCTAGTTCGTCGACTGACCTCGTCCGAGAGTGTCTCGATGATTCGACCTGTCGGAAATGCCAGTAGTCGCGCGTCGACACCTTGCTCGACGATCCGGCTCTGCAGTGCCGGACCGTCCCCGATCAATGACTGTGATGATCGTGGAGCACCGTTCCGGACGGCCTGACCCCAACAATGACCGACCTCGTGTCCTCGCATTGACATGTCGGTCGGCCAGGCGGTGCACCCGAAGGAGCCGCCCGCGGCCCGGCGGGCAGTGACCTAATAGGAGCCTGATCGCACTAGGTCCCATCACAGTCCTGTCCTCCCCGCCAGGCCGCGGTCGGGTCCGTTGACCTTGGCAAAGGAGATCAACATGACAAGCATCGCGCCCGCTCGGACCAAAGTTGTCGTCGGCGTCGATACCCATAAAGACGAGCACGTCGCGGTAGCTCTCGACAGCCGCGGAGTTCGGCTGGGTGAGTTGTTCGCGCCGGCCACGACAGATGGTTATGCCTCGCTTCTTCAGTGGTCGAGAGAGTTCGGCGAAGTTGGCACCTTCGCCGTCGAGGGTTGCAGCTCCTATGGCGCCGCCCTTCACCGATTCCTCCGCCGCTTGAGAATCTCTGACCCCGACCAGACCCCACACCCACCACGGCCAGCGACATGCGGACCATTTCCGTCATCGGCTCTTAACATACCGCTAACGGCAAGCACACCTCCTGTTCGCAAGACGAGCGTTAACTGGCAAGGGTCAGGATCAGCGCAAGGGGAGCGATTTTGGGCCGCCCAGGAGCACTCGATGTTGGAAGCGACGCCGACCTTGAGCGGTCCGTCATCTCCGCAGATACTGAGCGTCTACCGTTCGGGTTCGCGTGTTCAGCACGTTGGGAACTTAACTGTGGCTTGGTCGGGCGCACGCGCCCGATCTGGGGTCTCTACCGGTTTGACGGTAGCGCGCGCACGGCCAGCGAGCGAGAGCTGTTCTGGCGATGGTGTCCGAGCGAAATCGACCTGTTTCGATGGTGCGCTCGCATTGTCGGGGTCGAGCTTGCCGGGCGTCTGATCGACGGCGTCGGCGGTATCGGAACCTTCTACGAACGGTATTTTGCCGACCATCCAGCTGAAGGTCCGGGATCGATTCAGACCCACCACGCCGTACCCCACTCGACTGTTGTGATCAAAGCGCCAACGGCGGCAGAAGCAGTACGGGCCGAGCGCTCTGCGTGGAGGGCATCGATGATCCGAAGGAGAACCAACGCCGAAGACAGCGCCCGGCCGGGACGAGAGAGTCCCCTAGCGGGCGAGCCAGCGTGCGGCAAGAAGGTGCTCCCGCGCGACGATCGCCAGCCGATCAGGAGTGCCTTCGTTTCGATGCGCGCGTACTCTCGGGCGCAGGCGGTGGACCTTTGAGAAAGGTCTCTGTGGCTGACCCTCACGGGAAGCAGCAGCTGAGTTCAAGCTCATGTGACTTCATCAACACGCATGGCACTTGCACAATGCGAGCGTTGCTCTCGCCCGGCCGAGCGCAGTGCGACGCTGTCGCCACCGGAGGTGTTCCTTGAGCTCTGGCGCCGTCGGACCGAACGAGGTCGCCCCGAGCGAGGAGACCATGGCACAGGCACATCGCGCGATGTCCCGTCGCGAACTGTTGCGCGACGTCGGGATCGGCATCGTTGTCCTCGGCGCGGGTGGAATTGCTGGCTACGAGTGGCCGCACACCGCCGCGCCGAAGGCCGCTGCAAAGCCACGGCCGTTCGTCCCGCGTGACGAGAGCGTCTTTCACTCGCGCCCCGACTTGGTCCCGCCCCGCTGTCAGATGACGGTGCCCCTGAGTGATCTCTCGCCCGGCTACATCCTCCTCAGCCCGAGCCTGATCCCGAGCGCGCGGGCGCTCACGAGAAACAGCGGTCTCTCGCTCGGGGTCGGCCAAGAGGGTGTGATGCTCCTCGACAGCGACAACCATGTCGTCTGGTTCCTGCCAACGGACCAGCTCGCGACCAACCTCCAGGTCCAGCAGTACCGGGGCGAGCCGGTCCTCACCTTCTGGCAGGGTGCGATCGTGGGCGGCATCGGCTACGGCGAGGTGGTGATCCTCGATGCGAACTACCGACAGGTGGCGGTGATCCGCGGCGGCAACGGGCTGAAGGCCGACCTCCACGACTGCACGCTCACCCCCGAGGGCACCGCCCTCGTCACCGCGTACACGACGAAGAAGGCGGACCTCTCCGCGCTCGGCGGCTCGAAGCACGGCGAGGTCTTCGACAGCGTCGTCCAAGAGATCGACGTCGCCTCTGGCAAAGTCGTCCACGAGTGGCACAGCATGGACCATGTGCCGGTGTCCGAGAGCCAGTCGAAGCCGGGGAAAGGCGCGTTCGACTACTTCCACATCAACTCCGTCAGCCTCGACGACCCCGACCACCTCCTTGTCTCGGCACGCAACACCTGGGCGCTCTACCGGGTGGATCGCTCGAGCGGTGAGGTGGTGTCGCGGCTCGGCGGAAAGAAAAGTGATTTCGCGCTCGGGCCGGGCGTCGAGTTCTACTGGCAGCACCACAGCCGTCGCCAGCCGAACGGGACGATCACGGTCTTCGACGACGGCGCGACCCCGGCGAAAGAGGGCCAGTCGCGAGGACTCGTACTGCGCCTCGACGATGCAGCGAAGACGATCGCGCTCGACAAGGCGTACACCCATCCAGCGCACCTGCTCACGGACTTCGAAGGGAGCGTGCAGGTGCTCCCCGACGGGCACGTCTTCATTGGCTGGGGGGCGCTCCCGTACTTCAGCGAGTTCGATGCCGACGGGAAACTGATCTTCGACGGGCGGCTGCCGACCAACGTCCAGTCGTATCGCGCCTTTCGCGCGAACTGGACCGGTCGGCCCTTGGAAGCCCCCGCCGTCGCCACTGCGACCGACTCGTTCGGCAACGTCGTCGTCTACATGAGCTGGAACGGTGCGACCGAGCTTGCGAGCTGGCAGGTGCTGATGGGCAAGGGCGCTGGCCCGATGCGCCCGGTCGGAAGCGCCGAGAAAGAGAGCTTCGAGACCACTGTGACGGTGCAAAAGCTCGGAACGAACCTCGTCGCGGTCGCGCTCGACGCGAAGGGCCGGGAGCTCGCGAGGTCGAAGACGGTTGCGGTCTGATCGAGCGTCGGACCGCGTATGATCGCGAAGCACCCGGCGATCGAGGAGTTGGGCGTGGCGCTTGGCGCGAACGCTTCCTTTCGTCTGACCGAACTGCCGGAGTCCGGGGCCGCAAGGGCCAGCCCCTGCGGCCCCGGGGACATCAGCACCTACGAGATGCCCGACAATGCTGCCGCGCGGCCGCCGCCGGCCGATACGAGGTCCGGAGGCCATGAGAACGACGAGGAGGGGATCATTGACGAGGAGCTGGCGTCGCCCGGCAGTTCTCGTGTGTCTGGCCGCCGCGCTCAGCGCGTCCACCGTCGGTGTGGTGGAGGCACACACGGTCGCCTCCCGCCCGAACATCGTCTTCGTGCTCACCGATGACCTCTCGGCCAATCTCGTGACCGAGCAGTTCATGCCGAACCTATGGGCGCTCGAACAGCAAGGGGCCACGTTCACGAACTACTTCGTCACTGACTCGCTGTGCTGTCCGTCGAGAGCGTCGATCTTCACCGGCCGGTATCCACATGACACCGGGGTGTTCAACAACAGTGGTGCCGACGGCGGCTATGGTGCCTTCCAGTCTCACAACGACGAGAATTCCACGGTTGCAACCGACCTCCAGTCGGTCGGTTACCGGACCGCGATGATGGGCAAGTACCTGAACCGCTACCACACGAACGACCCGCCGGGTCCGGGCTGGGACGCCTGGGACGTCGCCGACTGGGGCTACCCGGAGTTCCACTACGACCTGAACGAGAACGGCCGGATCGTGCACTACGGGGGACCGCAGCAGCCCCGCAAGGACAACTACCTCACCGACGTGCTCTCAGGACTCGCGGACTCCTTTGTCGCCAACACGATGACGAACCGTCCCTCCCAGCCGTTCTTCTTGGAGGTGGCGACCTTCGCACCGCACGATCCGTACACTCCGGCACCCCGCTACGCGGATCTCTACCCCCACCTCACCTATCCGGTGACACCCGCCTTCGACGCTGCGACCATCAATGCGCCGCCGTGGTTAGGCGACCGGCCACCGCTTACGCCGAACCAGCTCGACGGGATCGACACCGCCTACCGCAAGCGGGCCGAGTCGGTGAAGTCGGTCGACGACCTCATCGGCTCGCTCATATCGACGTTGCGCAAGACTGGCCAGCTCGCCAACACCTACTTCGTCTTCAGCTCGGACAACGGGCTCCACATGGGTGAGCACCGTCTGATGCCCGGCAAGTTGACCGCCTTCGACACCGACATCCACGTCCCGCTCATCGTCGTCGGCCCGAAGGTCAGTGCAGCCTCGACCGTCCAGGCGTTTGCGGAGAACGTCGACCTGCGGTCGACCTTTGACGCCCTGGCGGGCACCCAGCCGTCGGAGGCGGTCGATGGGCGGAGCTTGAGCCCGCTGCTCTTCGACCCGACGACCGCGCCCGCTGGTTGGCCCACCGGCGTCCTCGTCGAGCACCACGGGCCAGACACCAAGGCCAGCGCCGGTCCGGACTCCCCAGCTCCGTTCAGCGGGAACCCCCCCAGCTACGAGGCCTTGCGGATCACGCACGCGCTCTACGTCGAGTACGCGAACGGCGAGCACGAGTACTACGACCTTTCGACCGACCCTGACGAGCTCGACAATGTTTACGCGACGCTCGCGCCACAGAGCGTGGCCGCTTTCCACCGCGAGCTCATCGCACTGGAGAACTGCCACGACAGCCCCAATTGTTCGCAGGTTAGTGTTCCCACTTCCTGATTTGGCCGAGGTTGGACTGGCCCGTTCTTCCGGTCAGGCCAGGATCGCCGCCGCAGTCGAGCGCGCTTCATCATGTCGCGCCCTTGTACCCACCGGGGATGCGAAGGTCGGTGACCACACAGTGCCCGGCCGCCGGTCCTGTCCATGTATGCGAAAAGCGCCCTTCGGGGTCTCCATTTAACCAGACTAGATTCTCGAAATGGCCAGCCTGTTTGTCGGTGCGCACCATCCCCGGTCCATTGGGGAAGTTCGGGGTGTGGTTCCGAACTGACGCGGAGTACCTCGACCATCTCGCACGGTTGCGCTGGCCCGATGGGTTCGTGTGCCAGGAGTGCGGTCATAGTGGCGGCTGGTGGCCGGGCGACGGACGGATCAGGTGCTCCGGCTGCGGCCACCGGACGTCGGTGACGGCAGGGACGATCTTCGATCGGACGCGCACGCCGCTCACGGTGTGGTTCGACGCGTGCTGGATGTTCGCGAACACAAAAGGACGGCATCTCGGAGCTCAGTCTTCAAAAGGCACTCGAGATCGGCCCCTACCAGACAGCTTGGGCGATGTTGCATCGTCTGCGCTCGGTGCTCGTGCGCCCGGGTAGAGGCGGACTCGCTGGTGTGGTCGAGGTGGACGAGACCTACATCGGCGGTGAAGATCCAGAACTCCGCGGAGGGCGGGCACGGGGAAAGAAGTAGCCAAGCCCAGGACTCGCCCTCTACGGCGCGGCGACCGTCGCAGAGGTGCCGAGGACTTGCCCCTCGGCACCGGTCGCCTCGACGGCAACGAAACGGGCACTCGCAGGGAGTGAGAACGATGTCTGGAAGCCGGTCCGCACGACGCTCTTGGCGTCGACGAGCGCGCCCGGCGTAGACCCGGACAGCACGCGCCATTGAGAAACGGTGGTCGCGCCGTTCCAGGAGACCTCGCCATCGACGCCTTCGGGGCTCCTCTGCAAGGCGGCGGACGGTCTTGACGTTGGTGTGGCGGACCAAGGATCGCGGTACTCGCGATAGGTGTCATCGCCTTTTGGAAGCGTCTCATCGAAGACCACTTGACCAGAGGCGGAGTACTGCGTCGCAATGGGCGTGGTTCCCCAAGAGACGAAGACATCACCATCCGGTAACTCCTGGGTGTTACCAAGTGCTACGCCAAGTAACTGTGACGGTGGTTGTAAGGCACGAATGACGGTGGCGGTATGGTCTTTGGAACTGATCCGCAACTCGAGCGCGCGCGACTCAGCCGCGTGCGCGGGCGCAGCTTCGTCGTCGAAAAGAGTAATGATTCCCGGGGCAACCTCCCTCGCATCATGCTGGTACCAAAAGCTCGAACCGGGCTCCATCGTGAAGGTGCTCGCCTTACCGCCCAATTCCCATTGGACACTGCCCCCATCTCGTGGCGAAACCTCATAGACGGCGCTCGTGTTCCGAGCCGACACCAGCAGGTCCCCATTGTCGAGCAACTGGATCGAGTTGATGTGGAAGTAGTTAAGAATCGAGCCGGCACTTGGCGACGCCTCGACGTCGGAGTTCGAAACGCCTACGTGGTCGAGACTGTGCCACTCGTACATCACGAGCCCCGTGCGCACGTCGATCTCCTGAACGACTCCGTCCCAGACGGTTCCGTCGGCCACGCCACCGTCTGATGTCATGTCCCACTTCACGGCTTGATAGCTGGTGACGTAGGCAACGTCGTTCGGCTCGAGCTGGAACTCGTGAAGATCTGGCCGGAAGCCGTTACCGCCACTGATCCTCGCCACGATCTTGTAGGAGTCGTTCATGACGATGTCGGTCCCGACGCCATGAGCGGCGACGACGACACCCTGCCACCATGTGAGCACCGGCTGGCGCCCGAGGCGCTGCTCGTTCAGATCGAAAGCCCGCAGATCATGTAAAGGATCGAACCAGATTGGCGAGCCGGTCGAGTCCGCGATCTCGGGCCCGGCGTTGCCAACCGAGCCTTTCGGAGTAAGTAACAAATCGGTACTACCGAGTCCAGACCCCTGCGTGACCGTCAAGGCCGGGGGATCGAGCGTCGGCGCGGATGAGAAGTGCGCAACTCCGGACCTATCGAGATGTGGGACGGGCACCGAAGTCGGGGGCGTCACGGTCACTCGCTGAGCGACGACGAATTTGTACGTACCTGACGGCGCGCCGACGAGTGGCACGCCGACTTGAACGGTTACGGTCTCGCCGGCTTGGAACGGCCTTGTCGGCAGGAAGCTCTCACCAGGCTCGGACGCGTAGCGTCTCAGGGTGCCGGTGTGACTTCCCGATGCTGATCCCGTGACCACGATCGACGTCACAGACTTTGCCGCCGTGCCAAGCAGGCTGATCTGAGTACTCGTCGAGGCAGTAGTGGTGCCGGCCGCAGGCGAGACGACTATCGGTTCGGTATCGGCCGCGCCGCTCCAGGTTCCTACTTCGGTGACGAGGGTAGCTGCGAGGAGAACAGCCACGAGGCCCGAGAGCGCGAGACGTCGATTAATGAGCACGTGGGTCACTCCTGGCATCGGGCGCGCCAAAGAGATCAACGCGCTACGAGGACCTTCCTAAGTTACTCGCCTCGGTGTCGCCCGGATGGCTCATGACGATGGAACGGCCGGATCGGTTCACATATTCGTGAGTTGCGAACGGTGACGTAGGTCAAGCCACACGGAGAAGCCGACGGTGTCCATCGATACGTCTGTCGCTAACGAGCTAAGCCTTGTTGGTCCCAAACACCCACGCGATCCTGTCAAGAAAGGCCGGGACTAGCCTCGGCATTTCTGTGATCCGTCGCCCACCAGAGCGCGCGAGACCAGCCGATTCGGCTTGATTAGGAGCCTGACCACAACCTTATACGGCGTGTCCGACGACTGATCCCCGCACCTCCAAGCGCACGAAGCAGGCTGTGCGATCCTAACTACCGATGTCGAGATGCACTAGCGCGCCCGCTTTGACTGGGGTGAATCACCTTCCCCTTTGAGATGCCCGGGCGCGCGTGTCGAAGCCGACGTCGCGGTGAGCTGAAGTTGTCGGGAGGCCAGGGTGCTACGCGGCCTCTTCAGTAAGGGCAATGTCGAAGCCGAGCGCCTCGATCCGGCGTGCGTGTCGCTTAGCCTCGACGGCAGGGTCGGTCAAGACGGCGCTCGAAGCCACTCGAACGAGCTGCTTCGCGCCTCGGAGCTTCGATCCTCGACGCGCCCCATGTAACGGGAGGGTCGCATTGGGGACCAGGGGTTCGTTCGCTAGGTTTTCGCCGTGACGACAAACCGGGCGGAAGTGGCGCGTCGTTCGTGGCATCGCCACGTCGCTGTCGCCGTGGCCCTCGGACTGATCTTCTGCGTCGGCATCCTCCCCGTCGGCCTTGACCTCGCTCAACCTCACGGGCTGTACGGTCTCACCGAGTACGGCGACGGGGTTTATTTCGCCGCGGCGCTGCGACTCATAGCCGGGGTCTTCGCGTACAAGGACTTTGTCCTAGTCCAGCCGCCGGGAGTCACCGTCGTCCACGCGCCGTTCGCCGTCCTCAGCGATCTCATCGGGGGTAGGCACGCCCTCGGCGCGGCCCGCATCTTCACGGCGATCGTCGCCGGGGCGAACGCGGCGCTCGTTGGCTACCAAATATTCCCAACACCCCGATCACCTCGGGATTCCGAAGTCATCTAGCTGGGCGTTTGTAGTGCCCCCGGTAGGACTCGAACCTACGCACACGGTTTAGGAAACCGCGACCGAACATCTAACCGCGAGCACGTAGTCCAGTTCGTGCTGTTAGGAAACCCGAGTTGTCCATCTGCTATCAGCGACTCCGCGTGGACTCGTCGATTTGTTGACCAAGAAGTTGATCATCAAGGCGTGCGGTCACAGGGCGGCTAGAGCCCGCAGGGTTCAATCGTTTGACGATGCAGGAAAGGCTTCCTAGTGGCGCCGCGCATTAGTCCCATGAACATGGCTCACGCGGCCACCTTTGCGTCGTAGACCCACTTGAAGGGCTTCGCGGTCTCGCTGTGGTGCTCGATGAACCCGAGCATCTTCGCGACGAGGTCCTCGCGTGAGGAGAACTCGCCTCGTCGTAGGAGCTTGCGCGTGAGGATCGAGAAGAAGCACTCCACCTGATTAAGCCAGCTCGCGTGTGCCGGGGTGTGGTGGACGACGAAACGCGGGTGCCCGGCCAACCACACCTTGGTCGCTTTGGAGGTGTGCGAGGAACCGTTGTCGAGCACGACGTGGATCGCCAGGTCCTCTTCGATGGATCCCTCGATCTCCTCGAGGAACGAGATGAAGGTGACCGAGTCGTTGCGGAGGATGTCCTTGGCGGTGACCTTGCCGGTGGCGACGTCGAGCGAGGCGACGAGTGAGGCGGTGCCGTGTCGGACGTACTCGAACTCTCGTCGCGACGGGCGTCCCGGCCCAACCGAGGTGGTGGGGTGCTTGCGCTCCTTAGCTTGGACGGAGGTCTTCTCGTCGATGCTCAACACGACGGCGTTCTCCGGTGGCGATAGGTAAAGACCGCAGATGTCAGCTGCTCGTTCCCAGAACTCGGCTGAATCGCGACGCGTCAACCAGCCGTCCACCTTGTGGGGACGAACGTCGTCAGCGGCGAGGATCCGTCCAATCTGGGAGGCAGAGATCGCGATCCCTGCCGCCGACATCGCCCCGGCCAGCTCGGAGTGACTCCACTGCGAGGAGAACTCTGGGTGCTCCTCGGTGACCTTTGCCATGAGGACGAGACGGTCGGTCGGTCCATAGACGAGCGGCCGACCCGATCGCTCAGCATCCTCGAGGCCCGAAAGCCCGAGATCCCGGAAGCGGAGCCGCCACTTGCAGACTGCCTGGGACGACAGCCCGACCTCTTTCGCGATTCTCCGCCCGACCATGCCGGCAGCGGCGAGGAGGACCACCTGGGCACGCTGGCGATCACGATGTGCGGTCGTTTGCGCACGAACGCGTCGCTCGAGCTCGGCGCGGTCCTCTTCGGTCAGGGCAAGCGGTTCCACTCTCCACATTGTCGACCTCCCGGGGTCGTCGATGTGGACCATTTCACAACGTTCATAGGACTAATGCGTGGATGCACTAGGTCCCCGGCCATACGCCGAGGCGAGGACGACAGGCGTGCGGATCGAATTGGGCCCCCGTCCCCCGCTCCTGACACACCCCTCCCGTAGTATCCGGGGCGTGGCGGAGACGGAAGCGCACATCGCTCGGGCTTCACTAGTCGCGCGAGCCCTCGATTCTGACGAACGCGTCCAGTTGCAGGTACTGAGGGCGGCTACGGAAGCGACCGCACCGATCTACGGCGCCATCCTGGAGGTGCTGGTCGCCGCCAAGGGGCGGTACCAGATCCAGGTTCGCACCGACGAGATCGCTGCCGAGCTGGCAGCAAACGCCCTCGAGACGTCAAACCTCACGTCGTCGCTCGAACAGCTCAAGGACTGGGGTGCGGTCACATGGAGCCAGGACACGAGCCGCGTCGCTCGGCTCGAGGACTTCCACCGCCGACGAGAGCTCTGGCAACTCACTGCCGCCGGCCACACTGCCCACGAGAGTATTCTGCGCGTCCTTGGTGCCGCTGAGCAGCAGGGCTCTTTGCAACGAGCGCTCTTCCGCGACATCCGCGAAAACCTCGATGCGCTTACTGCTGCGGTCGACGAAGGCGACGCGACGGCGACTTACCTTCGTCTGCGTGATCTCGACGGCGCCCTCCGCGACCTCGCGACTAACGCCCGCGACTTCCATGCCACGATGGCTGAGCTTCGGCGCGAGCAAGAGCTCGCTCCCGAGCGCTTTCTCGCTTACAAGCACCTGCTCATCGACTACCTCCAACAGTTCCTCGACGACCTGTTCCGCTACCGATCACAGATCGCCGCGCAGGTCGCGGCCATCGAGGACCAGGGCGTAGATCGTGTCGTGCGACTCGCGGCTGATGGCGACGACTCGGGCGGTCTGTTCGGCGATCACGATCTCGTCGCACGTTGGCGCGATCGATGGATCGGACTCGCTGGATGGTTCCGTGCCGAGGGGGGACGGAAAAACGCAGGCGCCGACGAGCTGGCCGCGGCGACTACCACGGCGATCCGGGACCTCATGGCGTTCCTACGGCGGCTCACCGAGAGCGCTACGCGACCGATTACCCGAGCATCGGAGTTGGTTTACCTTGCTCGTTGGTTCAACCGATGTGAGTCCGGGGAAGCGCATCGACTCTTCGATGCTGCCTTCGGGCTGGCGCCTCCCAACCACCTCGGCCAGGAGGACGACGATCCAGACCGTACTTCGGCCGCAGTCAGCTGGTGGGACGCCCCGCCGGTTGATGTACCCGTGACGCTGCGCGAGTACGGACGCAGAGCCCCGGCACCTCCGCCGGCCGCGGCGGTGGATTACCGGGAGGCAAAGGCGCGCCTCGCCGTAGAGCATCGACACAGTCGAACCGCCCATATTGATGCTGCTAGTCGGCTCGCGGCACGGCCAATCGAGGAGCGGATCTTGACAGCTGGCGAGATGTCATTGCTCCTCGAGCTGCTCGACCGGGCGCTCCACCAGCGGCCGGTCGAAGGGGACTTCAAGGTGGAGGTCGAAGCAGAAGGGGTCCGCCTGATCCTGGCAACCGGCGACGGCGCTGCCGTTATCACAACGACAGCAGGCACCCTGACGCTGCCGGGGGCAGAACTCGAAGTGCACCGAACTTGACGCTCGCCCGGATCGCCGCGCACCTTGATCCTGCTCGAGAGCTCGACGACTTCCAGGCCGCGGCACGTGCGCTGGTCACGCATGGCTTGATCACCGAAAGCTACCCACACGCCGGTGCGTTGGCACTGGTGCGACAATTCGAGGAGCCGCTCCGCAACGAGTTCAATCGCTTGTGCCACTGGCGCCTCGATGTCGCCCCGACTTGTGCGCGCCTGCTCCGACGGCCAACGGTGCTGTCCGTCCACCGGCCAGCTCGAACGGCCACTCAATCACGTCGGCCGTTCAGCCCACAGGCCTACGCGTCCTTGTGCCTCGTACTCGCAGCGCTCGAAAGTCTTGGTGAGCAGACGACCATCTCGCAACTCGCCGACGAGGTAGCGCGTCTTCGCGCTGGCGACGACGCGCTCGCGCTCGATCTCACGGTCCACGTGCATCGTCGAGCGTTCGTTGACGCCGTTGCGTGGCTCGAAAACCGCGGTGTGCTCGAACTGCTGGACGGTGACACCGAGACCTTCGTCGGCGGTGGCGGCGATGCGCTGTACGACGTCGATCGAGACGCTGCGAGCCGACTACTGGTCTCACCGCCGAGTGTTCTCGCACGGTTGACGTCGCCTGAGGATTTCCTCGATGAGCCGTACCCGCCGACGACCGAGGGCGAGCAAGCCCGCGCACGGCATCTCGTCCACCGGCGGCTGCTGATCGAACCCGTGCTCTACTACCAAGAGCTGTCGGAAGATGAGCGCGACTACGCACGTCAGCGGCGCGCTCGCATCCGTGAGGAGCTCGAGCGCCTCACCGGCGCAACGCTCGAGTGTCGAGCAGAAGGCGAGTCACTGATCGGCCTCCCCGCCGCGGAGCCGTTTCCCTCGGGAGGTGCAGTCGCCCAGGCAGCGCTACTCCTTGGAAGCGAGTTAGCCACCCTTGCAAGCGGAAGTTATACGGCTGTGGGGGCGGGACGAGTCGTGGCGTCGATCGACGTGGATACGGCTTGGGGTCGAGTGGAGGCCGCGCACGGCCGTCGGTTCCCGGCGGAGTATCGGGCGGAGCCCCACCGACTTCGTGGCGAGGCGGTGGCCTTGCTCCAGCGCCTGGGACTCCTCACCACGATGCCGAGCGGTGAACTTGTCGTGCGTCCGGCGCTTGCTCGCTATCGGGCCGCGGTACGGCGGTCGGAGACCCCTGATGGCTGATCCAACGCCAGCAGGTAGCGAGAGGTGGAAACCGACGAGGGCGGGCATCCGCAACATTTGGGAGTACGACGACCAGCTCTTTGAGTTCGCGGACGGCCGCCTCGTGCTCCGTGGGCCGAATGGATCGGGTAAGTCGAACGCACTAGCGCTCCTGGTGCCCTTCCTGCTCGACGGCGTCATGGCCGCCAACCGCATGGACAGCCTCAGCGGTGGCAGATCCATGAAGACTTTGCTCCTTTGCCTCAACGAGGACGAGGGATCGAACCGGTTTCGCCACGATCAGCGCACGGGCTATGCGTGGCTGGAATTCGAGCGAATCGGGAGCCACACCACCATTGGCTGCGGTGCGAGGGCCTCAACGCAGCGCGACGCTGACGCGTGGTTCTTCGTGACGTCGCGACGTCCAGGTATCGATCTCGACTTGACTCCTGGAGGAGTGCCGCTCTCGCGGCGTGGCCTCGTCGAGGAGATCGGTGCGGCGGCGGTGCACGATTCGGCCGAGGCATACCGCGTTGCGGTTGACCGGGCACTCTTCGGCCTCGGTCCACTGCGCTATCGGAACCTGATCGAGTTATTACTTGTGCTGCGTCGCCCCCACCTGGCGGGCAAGCTCAACTTGGAACATCTATCGAATGTACTAAGCGATGGACTTGCGGCGCTCGACGATCAGCTCGTCGCCGATGTCGCCGCGAGCTTCGAGGACCTTGAGGCGGTCCAGCGAGACCTACGCCGCCTGCGGGATGCCCACCGCACGGTGCAATCGTTTCTCCCCCTCTACCGAAGGTATCTTCGCTCCACGGGCCGGACTCGGGCGTTAGTCGCCGCGGAGGCCGGGCGCGCTCTCCAAGCTGCTCGACGGCGGGTAGTAGCAGCCGACGCGGGGGTTGTAGCGGCCGACGCGGACGTTGAGCGCGTCAGGATCGCTCGTCTGGACTGTGACGAGCGTCATGAGGTAGCCCAACAACGGTATCGAGCCGTTATGGCGTCAGCCGCCTATCTCGACGCCACCAGCCTGATCGAGGTTGAGGGCCGCGCGGCAGACGCTGGCGAAGCTATGGGCAAGGCAGCTGAGAGGTTGGAGTCGGCCGAAGCCGGAGCGACAAAAGCAGGTGACGAGGCGGAGAACGCAGCGGCTCAAGCGCGAGCAGCGTCGACTGGCGTTGATCTGGCGTTCACCGCCGCGGGAGACGCCGCGGACCATGCGGGTGTGGCCTGGTCGATCGCACGAAGCGACATCGAGATCGAAGATCTTCAATCGAGGCTGCGCGCGCTAAGCCGCGTCCGACGGCAAGACATCAGCGATGTGCGAGATTCGCTCGCAACCGCGGCCGCCGATGTCATTGGCGCCACTGCCGCTATTTCGACCGCTGGCCGATCATCCGAAGAGGCCGAGCGCGCCGAAAGCTCGCGACGGGAGGCGGCGTCGAGGGTCGACTCGGAACGTCAAGCGCTCGTTGACGTCGTTCGCGTGTGGGCCGAAACCAGTGGGGTCGATGGCCTTGACGCAATCGTCGGGGCAGTCGAGCTCCTCGGTGAACCCGAGGCGCCAACTCTCAACGATGTGCTCAGCGACGTGCTTCGGCCGCTTCGCGACTCCTTGGCTTCGCGCGCGGCGCGCGCCGCGGACCATGAGAACTGGCTAGCGGAGTCGCGGTCAGGATTGGTCGCAGAGCGGGAACGTGTAGCCAACGATCCGGTCCCGGCGCCTGACCGCCTATTTACCCGTCCAGCCGACCGATCGGCCCGACAGGGAGCTCCGTTTTACGCTTGCGTCGACTTCGCACGCGACGTGCCTGCGGCCGACCGAGCCGGGCTCGAGGCAGCCCTCGAAGCTGCCGGAATTCTCGACTCCTGGGTCGGACATGACTCGGGCGATTTCGACGCTTGGCTCGATCCCGTCGCACCGACAGCGAAGTCCAGTCTGGCGGACCTACTTATCGCGACACCTCCGAGCAATAGCGAGCTCACGGCAGAGGTAGTTCACAACGTCCTCGCTTCCATCGGCCTTGCCGACGCAGGCATCGCCGTTCTGCCAGATGGTCGGTATCACCTCGGCCCGTTGAGCGGTCGGTTTAACAAAGATGAGGCGGAGTTCATCGGTGCGACTGCCCGCGAGCAGCGGCGTCAACGCTTGCTGGCGGATCTTGACGAGCGCATCAGCGCCGCTACCACCGAGCTCAGTGCAGTCCAGCGCGATCTCGCAGAGATCTCGGATCTGCAGCGGCTGCTCGACGAAGTCGCGGCATCGTTGCCGCCGACGATGGCACTGCTCGCGGCACGCGAAGTGCTGGTCGGGGCAATAGCCACCGCTCGGACGGCCCGGGATGCGGCGAATCGCGACGAGCAACTCGCGCGCGCGGCGCGGGTCCAGGCCGAGCGTTCACAGTCGGTGCTGGTAGCGCTTGCTGGAGAGCGTCGCCTGCCGTCGACCATGGAGGGATTGAGCGCCTCCGAGCAGCTTTTGTACGCCTACGACCAGCGCGCCAACGATCTCGTCAACAGAGTTGCGGACCTCGTCGCCAGACGAACCCGCGAGCGCGACGAAGCTGCTCGCTTAGACCAGGCGAGCGCCCTCCTCACGCGCGCTCGCCACGAGTACGACGAGCTGGCCCGCCGGGCGCGTGGGCTCAATGCCCGAGTTGACCAGCTTCGTTCACAACTCGGGCCTGGCGCGAACGCACCACTGCGAGAGCTGGCGGTCATCGAAAGTGAGCTGGCCGACCTTCGAGATGAGATCCAGCGCCTCAACGAGGCCGCGGACACGGCAGCAGATGCACGCGGCGGAGCGCGCCGGGAGCAGACCATCGCTGGAGAGGCTCTCGACGAGTACATCGCCGATGCGAATGAGGCGGCTACTCACCTCGACGTGCTTCGGCGAAGCGACGTGTGGTCGGTTGTTGTGCCGAGTGAGCCGATGCCACCAGCCCTCGCGGGTGACCTCGCTGCACTAGTTGTTGACGCTACGACCGACGCGTCCGCAGAGCCCGACGAGAATGCCCTCCAACGCGCCTACCGCCAGCTGCTCGACGACCTCGGGCGCGGCTATGACCCCGGTCTTCTCTACGTTGACCACGTCGCCGTCGTCGAGATCATTTCGGATACGGGAACCTTCTCTGTGCTCTGGCTTGCGGACGAGCTCGCAAAGCAAGTCACCCATCAGCAGGAGCTCCTCACAGAACGCGACCGAGAGATTTTCGAACGACACCTGCTCACTCGCGTCTCCGAAGCGCTCCGTGACCTGTTGAATGATGCCGACGAGCTCGTCGGGGGCATCAACCGCTCGCTGGCAGACCGCCCCACAGCGAGCGGCAAGAGCGTGCAGCTCCGCTGGGAGATCGATAGCGCCGATCCCGCGGTTCGCGTCGCCCTCGGCCTGCTACGCAGAACCCCAGAGCTCCTTGGCTCCGACGAGCGCGAACAGCTGCGTCGCTTCTTTGCCACCGCTATCGCTCAACGGCGCGCCGAGGATCCAGCGTCGGGCTACGCCGAGATCCTGTGGCAGGTTCTCGATTATCGGACGTGGCACGCCTTCGTCCCGCAAGTCCGCTCGGCGAGCGGGGGTATCCAACGTCTGACTCGGACGGTGTTCCGCTCGCTCTCCGGCGGCGAGCAAGCTGTCGTGCTGCATCTACCGCTGTTTGCGGCCGCCGCAGCCCATTACGATCGTGCCTCGGTCGATGCACCGCGCCTCGTTGCGCTCGACGAGGCGTTCGCCGGCATCGACGAAGGTATGCGAGCCGAACTCATGGGGCTGCTCGTCCGCTTCGACCTCGACGTCCTACTGACGGGCCACGAGCTTTGGGGCACCTACGAGCAGG
>DATCDR010000206.1:0-3970 GCA_036510575.1 Acidimicrobiales bacterium
GTAACACTCTCCGGAAATTCGCCGAGCAATCTCAACTATCTCGGATCTGACCCCAGCTCTCAATGAGCCTGCCCGGAGCGCACCTCTTGGTCGACCGGTAGCTTCAAGAGCGCGTTCTCGACGACCTCGCTGAGCGCGGGATGAATCCAGAACTGGCCTCGAGCGATATCGGCGACTCGCTGCCCGTGCGCTGCTGCTTGGACGAGTGGCGCAATTAGCAACGACGCCTGGTGCCCGAGGATATGTGCGCCGAGCAGCGTGCCAGTCTCGGGATCCGCATAGAGCTTGCAGACACCACGGTGATCCTGAAGCGCCCAGCCGTAGGCGACATCGCCGTACTGCTGGGTGACCGACACGAAGGGACGCTCCTCGAGATCTTGAAGTCGAGCGCCGACCGAGGCGATCTGTGGGTCGCTGAATACCGCCGAAGGTACCCACTCGTGCGGAAGCGGGCGGAGATCGTCGGCGTGCGCCAGGTTGTACGCGATCGTACGGGCTTCGGCATTAGCCACATGCTTCAGCTCGAACGGCGAGCTGCAGTCGCCGAGCGCCCAGACGCCCGGCGCGGCGCGCCCGAACTCGTCCACCACGATGTGTCCGTTCTCCGAGAGTGCCACTCCCGCGAGGTCGAGCTGGAGATCGTCGGTATTTGGCTCGCGACCGGTCGCCACCAACAACAGCTCCCCCATCACACGCTCGCCATCGTCGAGGACCACTTCGACTCCGGCGCCATGAGCGACGACGTCGGTGACCGTAGCGTCGAGATGGACGTCCCAGCGGGCCGAAACGAGGGCGGTAAACCGCCTTGCGATGTCCGCGTCGAGGTTTGCCACCAGAGTCGCGGCCATTTCCACGACGTGGATCTCAACTCCGAGACTGGAAAACACGTGCGCCAGCTCTACGGCGACGTATCCCCCGCCGAGAATGACCATGCTCGCCGGCAGCGCGTCGAGTCGCATGACGGTGTCCGACGTATGGAACGCCACCCCCGACTCCGCCACTACGGGAGGAATAGCAGGGTGGCCGCCAGTCGCGATCACGATCTGTGCCGCTTCGATACGGGTCCCATCCTTGATTACCAGCTCATGTGGACCGGCGAAGCGGACATACTCTTCGAAGACAGTGACGTCCGACTCGGCCCACTCCTGTCGCTCCGCGGCTTCAGTCTCCTCCACCCGAGCGATAATCCGATCTCGGATGGCCGGCCAGTCAACGCCCTCGAGCGGTGCACGAAGTCCGAACTCCGACGCTCGACGGGCCTGCATCGCCAGATCTGCGGTGTAGACGAACATCTTGGTGGGGATACATCCACGGTTGAGGCAGGTCCCCCCAAAGGAGCCGGCCTCAATGAGCGCGACTCTGCGCCGATCGAAGTCGTCGGGGATTACGACGCCTCCCGAACCGGCGCCGATGACTGCGAGATCGAATTGTTCCACCGCAGGAGCCTACGGGCGGACGTTCGAAGGCCAACCTTCGCAAGAACTCCACACCTGGCGTTGCGCCCGACTCCCTTGTTCTGAGTCGAGTTAGCCACACAGATGACAACGCCGGCGCAACACTATGGCGATGGCAATATGGCTCCGGAATGACTCGTCGGGTCGGCTACTCGACGACACACGTAGCGACTGAACCCGGGTTGGACGTGCCCATCGCGTGTAAACAGAGGCGGTGTCCAGCGCGCATCGTTCTCGGGATCGGCGACGCGCGCGCTACGAATTGATCAGCTGCGCGATTCCAGACCTCCCAACGTAAAGAGAAAGTCCCTGCAACCGCTCAGCGTTCTTTGACCGAGTAGACGAGGGTGAGGTTCGTGCCGGGATAGATGGTCTCGGTCGCGGTGAGCTCCTCACAGAGTGCAGCGAGCGCTCTCGTCCGTCGGGGAGCGGCCAGCGGGTCGATCCGAACCTGCAGTGTCTCGCCATCGATCTCGAGGTCCGCCGGGGACTTGAAGATCTCGCGCAGGAGCGAGCGCGCCTCATCCTCTGCTCGCGCGTAGTGCGGTGCGATCAGCCGCGCGAGCGCCGACTCGGCGTTGTAGGTGGCCATGCGGATCGCGTCCATGATCCGCTTGCGCTCGATCCCGAGGCGCACCGCATCGGGGCGGACCTGAACAAGTGGAAGCTTGGCGGGGATCACGCGGGCGTTCATCTCCCGGGCCTCGAGCTCCGCGTCCGCATCCGCGAACGCCGCGACGAGCTCGCTCGTGACGGACTGGCCTTTGATCGAGCCGCGTCCTTCGTTGGCTTGTGCGGCAGCGATCGCGGCGCGTGCCTCGCGAACAACGCGATCAGCGTCTTTGCGCGCCGGGTTCGCGACGAGGCGCTCGGGGTCATCGGGCGTGGTCTCATAGGCGTCGAGCGCGTCGAGCCCGAAGTGCGCCCGCATGTACTTGAAGAAGTTCTCCTCGCGCCATCGCGAGAACATCACCGCGGCGATGGGTGCCGGATCGGGATCCTCGCGGGTCGTGATGATCTCGGTCTGGTGCCCGGTCACCTCATCGAGGCGGGTGATCTGTCGGCACGCAAAGCGCCGCCGTCCGGCGTCATAAGAGACACGGACGCTGCGGTCTGCGAGCAGGTAGTCATGGCGGTGCCCGAGATCATCGACGAAGACCTTCTGCGAAAAGGCGCGCCGTGACTCGAGGGTCCGCGGTGCCTTGCGATAAGTGAGGATATGAAAGCCGGCCTCTTGCAGCTCGGCGAACAGCTTCGGGGACCACCCGCCCCGATCGAAGCAGATCGTCGGCCGCGCGCCCTCGTCGAGGAGCTCGCGGATCTTTGCCGTCACGATCTTCAGCTCACCGGCGAGGCTCGCTCCCGGTGGGGACTGCCAGACGAGGAGCCCGTCCCCGAAGGAGTCGGTGACCCAGGTGTCGATCTCGGCTGGCATTGCGATGCGCATCCGGGCGACGTGGGCCTTTCCGAGGTCTTTCTTGCCGTGATAGGCGCGGACGTGCCCGTCCACATAGAACAGGCCGACGGTCTC
Source organism: Acidimicrobiales bacterium (assembly GCA_036510575.1). GTDB lineage: Bacteria > Actinomycetota > Acidimicrobiia > Acidimicrobiales > Bog-793 > DATCDR01. Next base: position 2,986 of record DATCDR010000206.1, read on the forward strand.
GGGGTGTGCCGCGATGTGACGCTTGGCAAGGGCCATCACGAGCTCGTCGGACTTCTGCTCACCGGCGAGCTCGGCCATGCGGAATCGCAGGCGGTTCACCTCCGGTGCCCGGTCGAGCCCGAGCAGGCGACCGATCGCCTCAGGGTCGACCCGGGTGAGGCCCTCTGCGCGCGGCTCGCCGACAAGAGCGGCGAACACGACGCACAAAACGAGGGAGTGGAGTCCGTAAAAAGCGGCACGGCGCACACCGGCGACGATGCGCCCGGCGCCATAGACCGATGCACAAGCTTCCAAAAGGCCCGTTGCGAAAAGGGCGGGGAGGATGACGAGCGATCCGGCGAACGAGAGCGACGCGCCCTCGGTGATCACCGGGGTGGCCTCATCGAGCATTCCGCGCCGCGCCATCTCCCGCTCAACAGCGCGCTCTTGAGGTCGCGCCAGCGCGACGAGGTCACTCTCTTTGGTGGCGACAACTCGAACAGGCTCGCCGGTCGAGGTGGCCGCGCGTCGCACGGTGTCGGTGGACACGCCCGCAGCAGCAGCCACCTGAAGGAGCGTCTTTCCCTCATCGCGCAGAGCCACGATCTCGGCGCGCTTGTCCTCGGTGAGCTTGGAGGGCCTCTTCGGACCGTGCTGCTGTGCCAAGAGCGCCGCGATGCCACCGCGTTCGTAGTCCGCGCGCCAGCGCCAGACCGTCGTCTCATTGACCCCGAACGCGCCCGCCACGGCCCGCTGGTCCGCGGCATCGGAGATCACGAGCTGCACCGCCGCGAGGCGACGCGCACCGGGATCAGAAGAGTCCCAGCTCCACGTCGCCTGTCCCCAGACAAAGATCGTTCCGCAGCCAGCGGCATCTTCGAGGAGCGCAACCGCATCAGAGACGAGGATCGAGCCGGCAGGGACGAGCGCGAGCGGCTGTTGCACGGGCTTCAGTCTCTCCGCTGTGGCCCCGACGAGCGCCATCTTCGGATCCTCCCCGGATCTC
>DATCDR010000207.1:0-2638 GCA_036510575.1 Acidimicrobiales bacterium
AGGCTTTTGATCTCCTCACGTGTGCTTGGTACTCGGAGCGGCAAAAGAGGGTCGCTGAGCCGGAGCGTCGACGAAGCGCAATGACTGCCGAGCACCACGCTGAGCGTCGAGCGTTGAATGAGCGCGCCCGAGAACTGCTGCGGGCGGATGGCACACTTTCCGGGCCGGAGCTCCGTGTCGGCGAATTGAGTTTTCAGGCCGGCGACGAGGTCATCGCGCGGATACCCGACCGCACGCTTCGCGCGGATGGTGCAGATCGCGACGCCTACGTCCGCAACGGCTCGTTGGGCCGGGTGATTGAGACTCGTGAGAGCAGTCTTCTTGTCGACTTTGAGCGCTGGGGCCGCATTGAAGTCCCACTCGACTACCTCGATCAGCGATTGCATTCGGGAGCCGTCGGTGGTCTGCAGCACGCGTACGCCTTGACCACCCATGCCGCGCAGGGCGAGACCTTCGCCGCGGCCGTACCGCTCGTGACTGATGCCTCGAGCACGGAGGGTGTTTACGTCGGCATCACTCGAGGCCAGTTCGATCTCCGAGCGGTAGTGATCCGCCAGCGCGACATGATGGGACCGTTGACTGATGACGACCTTCCCGTGCTCCGAGAGGAAACGAGTTCTCTCGCTGCGACAGAGCGACGTCTCGAAGCCAGGGTGCCTGGTCGACTCGCCAGTGAGTTGCGACGTGAAGCCCCTCGGTTGGCAGCCGCATCTCTGATGCCATCGTCTTGGAGTGACGCGGTCTTGCTCGATTCGGCGCGACGGCTTGATCGGGAGTCTCGAGCAGCGAGCGCTGATCTCGCGCGACTCGAGGCGGACCGTGCTCGGCGTTTGGTTGTATCAGCCTCATTGGGCGCCGCTAGGCTTGACGTAAGGCGCTCGAACGGAACCGCAACTATTCGAATCGAATTGGCTCGAGATCTGATCGAGACGTTGGCTCTGCGGCAGGCAACGGTTGAAGCGGAGCTCGTGAAGCGGGCGCTTCAGCTTGAGAAGGAATCTCGATCCGAAGCACGCTCGTCCTTACCTGGAGAACAGGAGACACTGGCAGCGGACGCGGCTGCGGTGACGACGGCGGGACCGGTAGCTATTCGATGAAGCGATTCAGTTTCGCGCACGATGATCGTCAAAGGGTAACGGCCTGGACCGTTTCGGCGGCGGAGCGGCCGAGGCGCGGATTCCTGCGCCGTTCCACCGGAGCATTGTATTTGACGACATGGCGGCGCTCTCTTTAATTCGTGACTCCTAAAGTCGATACCGAGGACTGATCGACGCGGTAGCAATAGTGGAACTGCTCGGACTCGCGGCTGTGGGCCTGTCCGTGGCCATGCGAAAGTCCCCACTGATGGCCAGATGAAGGGTCCACTGGTGGCCACGAAAAGTACCCACTGGTGGCGAGGAGAAGTCCCCACCCCTCACGAACCATCCACCTGAAGTGTCCCCCGACCGGTGACGGTGGCGGTGTCTACCCACCGCCGCACCGATCGAGGGACTTCTCAATGAAATCAGTGAGGGAACGCATGGACATCCAATCTGCCTATCGCGAGGTCGGAACCTATCGGGGAGCCGCCGAGATCTGTGGCGTGACGCACAAGACGGTGAAGCGCGTCGTCGAGACAATGCTCGCCAACGGCCCCGATCCAGCAGTGGCACACAACTACGACGCCGTCGCCGATCTCGTCGCCGAGCGGGTCGAACGCACCAAGGGCCGCATCTCGGCCAAGCGGCTGCTGCCGGTCGCGATCGCTGCCGGCTACTCCGGATCGGCTCGCAACTTTCGTCGCCTCGTCGCCGACGAGAAGGCGGCCTTTGCTGCAGAACACCATCGGGGAAGACGCCCGGCGACCTGGGCGCCGGGCGAGTACCTCGTCTTCGACTGGGGCGAGATCGGTCCGCTGTATGTCTTTTGCGCGGTGATGGCATGGAGCAGGTGGCGCTTCGTCGCCTTCGCCGACAACTTGGGCGCCGAGCAGACGATGACCTTCCTCGCCGAGTGCTTCGAGCAAGTAGGTGGTGTCCCGAAGGTCGCGCTCACCGACCGGATGGGCTGTCTAAAAGGTGGCACGGTCGCCGGCATCGTCATCCCGACACCTGCCTACGTCCGCTTCGCCGCGCACTACGGCTTCTCGCCGGACTTCTGCGAAGGTGCGGACCCGGAGTCGAAGGGGATCGTCGAGAACCTCGTTGGCTACGTGAAGTCCGACCTGATGATTCCAGAGGAGCTCGCCGTTAGCGACCTCGTCCGCGCCAACGCTCAAGGTCGGGCGTGGTGTGCCGAGGTGAACACCAACGTTCACTCTGAGATCGCAGCGGTTCCCGCGGAACGACTGGACGTCGAACGCGAGCTGCTCCGGGCGTTGCCGTCGCTCCGACCCTCGATCGCAAAGACCGTCGTTAGGAAGGTGGACCGGCTCTCTTGTGTGCGCTTTGGATCAGCGCGCTACTCGGTGCCGAACGCCCTCATCGGCCACGAGGTCGCCGTCGCGGTGACGAGCGGACGACTCGAGATCTTCGAAGGCGGCGAGCTCGTCGCCTCCCACCTCGTCGTCGCTCCCGGCGAGGTGTCACTGTCCGACGACCACTACGGCGGTCCACGACCTCTCCCACGACGGGCATTTCGCGCGAAGACCGCGTCGGAG
>DATCDR010000208.1:0-14664 GCA_036510575.1 Acidimicrobiales bacterium
GCCATTTCTCCAAGGCAACGCCTAGCGCGTCTCGTTCGTCGCTCCTGAACTTGAGCGATTAGTAGTCGACGGCTCCAGTGACCGCATTACTGGGGATGCACGACGTACACCGTGTCCTCCATCTGTTCGTGCCGGGAGCACTTAATCGTGACAGTCGAGCGGACGTCACACACACGACTTCCTGGGGCGAGCGGTTCTGACGCGGAGCGCGTCGCCGGTGGCGCTCGGCAACATCCAGACACTTCCGAACGGCGAGCTCATCGGGAGTGGAACGATACCGTCAGTCACCGAAGAGACGCCGTCGGGGTCGATCGATTCGGAGCACAACTCTCCGCCACAGAGTCGTCACCTATTGTGCATACCCGGCGCCATGGTGGGCTGCGCCCGCTACCAAGCGGCGCTCCTCGAGGCGCCGGCCTCGAGTCCGCCAACTCTGAGACGCCGCGCCTTGATCGCGAGACCCGAGGTAATCGGTGGAGAGCACTCCCTCGAGCACGAGGCCGATCGCCCTACGGCCTGGCGAGACCGTCATGGGCCGGGTCCTGCCGCCACATCGGCCACGGCGGAGTGGTGGCGGGCACGGCGGGTAGTGGATAGTCGAAGAGCCGCCCCGTGGCAATCAATTGTTGCGGCCCGCCACAGCTCTCGAAGAGCTGCCACCCCGTTTCCGGTACGTACGCGACCGCCGGTGTCCCCTGCTCCGAGCACGTGTTGATCGCCTGGGACTGGCTAGTCCCGAACAAGAAGTCGCCCGTCGACCCGTCGAGCGGGTAGAGGCCGGAGGCCGAGCCGACGACGACGTCATTCTCCCCTGAGCCGGTGAGGTCGACGAGGATCGGTGAGGCGAAGTCCTGCCTCTCTTGCAGCGATTGGGACCAGAGCATCGTCCCGGTGCCACCCCAGGCGTAGACCATCGAAGTTCCTGGCGAGGATGCGCACGTCGTGCACCACGAGGTGTCGACGACGACCGGCGTCGTGCTCGCGCCGACGAGGCCGATCGCCGGGGAGCCGAACGTGGGCCCCGCGGTCGCGACCGGCCATCCCGGTACGGTCGCGCCGTTCTTCGCGTAGAAGGCGAAGACCTTGTTCGTGTTCGACTTGTACGGAGGTGGCTCGCCGAAGCCAGTGCCGACGACGACCGCTAGCCGGCCGGTCGAGTTGATGATGCCGACGGCTGGCGAGGACCAGACCGTCTGGTTCTCGCAGTGCTGCCAGGCGATCTTCGGCGCGTGCTTCTTTACGACGTAGGTGACGTCGTAGACGAAGCCGCCGTAGCAACTGCGCCTCCCGGTCGCGTCGCCGCCGACGAAGATGTCAGCCTGGGTCGCCTTGCCGCGCACGTGCGCGAGTGCGGGCGAGGACCAGATCGTGTCCTCGGTGTCGATGGGAAAGCCCGGCACGACTGTCCCCTTCGGGGTGAGTGCGTAGAGATCGTGGTCCCAGGCGCCGAAGACGATGTCCTGCTGGCCGTTACCGGTGATGTCGCCGACGGCAGGGGTGGAGAAGACGCCGTTGTCGTAGCCGATCGGGGCGGGGTTCGTGGCACCGCTCCACTCGTTGAAGGTGTCCTTAGTGTGGAAGGTGAACCGCACTGTCCCGTTCTCGTTGAACGCGACGAGCCCGCCTTGCTGGTCGGCGACGTATGTCGACCCGGCACCGACGATGATGCTCGGCGGCTTGCTCGGGCCGTCGAGGTAAGCGACGGTCGGGCTTGACTCGATCGCGGTCGGTGTTGCGCCCGAGAGACGGACCTGCTGCGGCCAGCCGGGGAGGCTCGCGCCCGTCGCGGCGTCGACCACGTAGAGCTCGCCGTCCTCCGAACCGAAGATGACCGCCTCGACGCCGTCAATCGTTGCCGCCGTCGGCGAGGAAAGTGCGATCGGTCCGACGGTGTCGATCCAGTTAGGTTTGGGAAAGTTCGATGACGAGGTCGCCGCGGTGAGCTTCGCGTCGAGCGCCGACGCGCCGGGTGCACCTCCCGTGTTGTTCGCCACCGCGACGAACCCGCCAAGGAGGAGCGCGAGCGATCCGAGGATGCCGGCGCGCCGGCGCGTGCCGACTGACCTCACGAGGTGCTCGCGATTGCGACGACACCGGCACCGGCACCGGCACCGGCCTCGACCGCCGTCAGCGGGCTCGCGGCGCCGAAAGAGAAGGTTACGCCTGCGCCGTTTACCACCCAGTACCCACCGCCTTCCGGCAGAGGCGCGATGCCGACGATTGAGCGGAGGTGCAAGTTAGCCGCCACCGAGCCCTCGGGGGGCGCGTTGCCGAAGGCGTAGACGCGCCCGGTGCGGGTCACGAGCCAGTACCCGCTCGTGCCGGGATCGGGTGCGATGCCGACGACGCCCTTGGCGACCAGCTTGCGGCCTCGTTGGCGAAGGAGGTGCGCGGTGCCGAACGCGTAGACACGCCCCGTCGAGGTCGCGAGCCAGTAGCCGGTACCGAAGGCGTTCAAGGCGATCCCGACGATGTGGCCGACGAGGCGCTTGCGGGCCACCGAGCCGAATGAGTGGGCCGCGCCGAAGCCGTAGACGTGACCGGTCGAGCTGACGACGTAGTAGCCATTGCCGGTGGGTAGCGCGGCGATTCCGACGGCAACGCCGACGAGGTGCATCTTGCCGACCGAACCGTAGAACGGGGCGCCGAAGGTTGGTACCACGAGACCGTTGCTGCTCACCGTCCAGTAGCGGTCACCGGCGGCGTCAGCCGCGATCGCTACGACACCCGCGGGATCGGCCTCGTCGGTCTGGGCGACGTTGACACCGGGGCTCGCGTAGGCGCTCACCGTGCCGGTGCGCGTGACGACGTAGTAGCTCGCCGGGGGCGAGGGTGCCGCTGCGACCGTTATGGTGAGCTGCTCGCCCGTGCGCGCACCGACCGCGTCGGTCACGGTTAGTGCGGTCGTCGTCGTTGCCACGGTACCGGGGATGCCTGAGAGCGCGCCGGTCGAGGTGAGCACGAGCCCGAGGGGCAACGGTCCGCTCGTCACGGACCAGCTATACGGCGCGGTACCGCCGCTCGCCTGAAGCTCGGCACTGTAGGCCGTTCCGACGACGGGACTTGACAGCGAGGTCGTGGCGATCGTGAGGGCAGGAGCGATGTCGAGCGTCAGCGTCGAGCTTGCCTGGATGCCGGCCGCGTTCGTGACGGTGACCGTGATCAGCGCGTCGAATGCCACGCTCGGCGTGCCAGTGAGTGGACCACGTAGCCTGAGGGTGAGCCCTGCTGGGAGCGGCGTGTTCGTCGACCAGCTGTAGGGGCCATCCCCGCCGCTCGCTTCGAGCTGAGTGCCATAGGCGACGCCAGCGTCGCCGGTGGGCAGCGAGGTCGTCGTGATCGTGAGCGGGGTCGTCGTGGCATCGGCCGCCGGTATCGCGAAGAGGAGCGCTGCGGCACAGGAGCCGACGACCGCTGAACGTGCGAGGAGCCCCGAGAGGCTCCACGGTCGGCGCTCTCTCGAGCGGAGCACCGTCTCCTCCGACCGGTCTGTCGTCGCGACGCGACGAAGGACGGAGAACGCGGTGGGCACCGAAGTTACCGTAGAGGTGAGGTCTACCGAGTTCCAGTCACGTCGATGAATTACTCACGCGTGGGCGAATACGCGCTTCAACTCCCTCCATTCCAACGCCCCTAAGGTTTTCGTCGCGCCGATTACAGCGACCGGTTGATTCTTGGTGTCTCTCGCATCCCGGGCTATCCGTGGCCATCTGACACGGATCTGACCTTGCAGCCAGAAGCACACCGTCGGTACGGCGAACTCACTCACCAGGGTGCCGACTTGAGCGTTGAGTAACCGGCCAGATGTCGGAATATCCTTATCACTAGACAGTGATCGTCCGACGCTCCAGGGTTTCGTCGGTTGACGGTCACGGGGGAGGATCCATGCTGAGCAAGGAAGACAACGACCTCATCACCCAGACGGACCGCGGTACGCCGATGGGCGAGCTTTTCCGACGGTACTGGCTGCCAGCACTGCTCGCAGAGGAGCTTCCTGGCGCAGACTGCAATCCGGTTCGGGTGAGAATGCTGGGTGAGGACCTCGTCGCGTTCAGGGACTCGAAAGGGAACCCCGGGCTTATCGACGCGTACTGCCCTCACCGGGGGGCGCCAATGTTCTTTGGCCGCAACGAAGAGTCGGGCATCCGATGTCTCTATCACGGCTGGAAGTTCGACGTCACGGGCCAGTGTGTCGACATGCCGAATATCCCTCATGGTGCGACGGCGAAAAACCGGATGAAGACGATCGCCTACCCGGCGATCGAGGCGGCCAACTTGATCTGGGTCTACATGGGCCCGGCGGAGCGCCAGCCTCCCTTCCCGGAGTTCCCCTACGCGGTTGAAGTTCCTAAGGAACAGGTTTACGTCACCCGCTATGAGATCAACTGCAACTGGCTTCAGGGTCAAGAGGGTGACTATGACCCGAGCCACGCCTTCTTCGTCCACTCCTCGCTCGGATCCAACCGGGACGGGGCCATCGAGCTACGTCGAAACACTGGTCCTCGGATCGACCCCGGCACTCCTGGCTCGGGGACTCTTGCCATTACCGACACAGCGATCGGTGTCGTGACGGTCGGGCAGCGCGCGTTGGTCGACGGTGGTCGGGTCGCCTCTGCCGCCCAAGTAGTTCTGCCGTGCTTCCCGAGCGCGGGGCTCGCTGGTCCGGGTGTGTTCTCCACCAACATCCGGATCCCCATCGATGACGAAAATGAAAACCATTTCCGGCTGCGTTGGAGCCGTCGGCCCTTCACCGAGCAGGAGATCTACGAGTACAAGTACGGCGGCTACGCCTTCCCGCTCCACGAGGCCGGGTCGTACCTTTCGAAGCAGCGCAAGGATAACGACTACGGCTTCGATCAGGTGCTGCAGCGCCAGTTCAACTTCTCCGGCGTCGTGCCCTTCCCGACCCAAGACCTGATGATGATCGAGCACCAGTGGGGCGCGATCGCGGACCGTCCGAAGGAACACCTCGTGAGCTCCGACCGGATCATCATCCACATCCGTCGTCGCCTGCTGGCGATGGCTAAGGCGCTCGCCAACGGCGTCGAGCCGGAGGAGCCCTTCTTGATGAAAGAGATCCGGCAGGAGAACCCCAGCGGGGCGGTGCCTGTGGATTCGGAGACCAAGCTCAGCGAGGCGAACCTGGCCGCGATGCTGGACGGGCTCAATACGACCCAACTCGCGAAGCCCGTGACAAATAACAACGACGCTGAAGAGATCTGGGCTCCGTCCCGCTAGACCGGCAATGGCCGACTCTTGGCGGCCTTAGTGAACGTAGCGACGGCGATATCTTGATTAGTGATCGCGAACGATCGCGCCCTGTTGCCACGCCTCGGGATCGGTTAAGGCTGGTGGATCGCTGAATCGACCAATACGTTCTGGCGAAAAGGTGTTCTCACTCAGGCGTTCTCGGCTGCTCGGTCGCCACCCTCACTTGTTTAGGAAGTGAAGTGGTCGATTCCCATTAGGTCGAGTCCAGTCTTATGAGAACAGATATGAGCGGGCATGAGTGGGTCGCTCGAACTGAGGAGCACCAAGCCGGTTACCTCGTGGTTGTTACTGCGTCGGGTCACATCTTCCACGTAAGCCGGTTCGGTTGCACGGGATCGCTCGCTCTTGTGGGCACGGATGTGTCGTCGCTCGCGCCCGGCGCTTCGATCTCCTGATCGACCACGTTCAAGGCGCTTACCATCCGCAAGGCGCTCATCGCTAGCGCGGACTCGCTCAGCCCAGATCCGAATTGGCTCAACAACGTGGCGCTGTCGAACGATCACCCTTACCCATCAGGCGAGGCTGCCTTAGCAGCCCCGGCCGTCGAGGATCACTCGGTTCAGGCATCGGAGGGTTGAGCGACCGTTCATCCCGACAACGCGTCCGGATGCCAGTCCATGAATCGAGTGCTGTCAGGGTGCCGAAATGCCCGCAGCGCGATCGGTTGCCCGAGCGGTCCCGGGTTGATGATTACCTGCCGGCCCGAGAACGACTGCGGGTGCTCTAGCACCGAACCCATCTCTATGCCCTTGGCCTGGAGGTCTCGCATCGCGCCGTCGAGATCATCGACCGCTATCGCAAAGACATAGTTCGGCCTCGTCCGCACGGCGTAATCGGTGCCCGGATCGACGTCCTGGGGTGGCGGCATCAGCTCTACCCAGGTGTCACCGAGGCCAACAAAGACATGCTCACCTCGCTGTCGTGCATCGCCTCTGTCGGCGAGGCGACCTCCCTTGTGAGTCCGCCGCTGCAGGTAGAAGCCGAGCGAGTTCGTGAAGAAGTCGATGCTCTGCTCCAGATCCTGAACCTGGTATTCGATATTCGTGATGCTGCTGACGTTGAACATCTCTGTGCCTCCCCATGCAGGTTTGATGCCTGAAAGGCAATCGTCGCGCCTGGTACTGGCACTCGGGCGCATGGATCGATGACTTCAGACGATGGGAAGACCGGGTGCAGCTACGGACCAGACACGTTTTGGAGTTGGAACAAGTCCGACAAGGTACTTAGCACCCAAACGATTCACGAGATCCCAGGAGTTGAATGCACGAAGGGGTGTCGCTTACGACCACATGCCACAAATCGAGCGGGTCCACTCCTGAAGTCCACTTCTGTGGTCCTCGAAGCAATCGCAGACAGATGCCGCGCCGACACCGTTCCGCGGTCAAGATGTTTCGGTTACGGGAGGTAGGGACCGAGTGGCCGACGCCATCGCTGCAATCGACCAAGGCACGACGAGCACGCGATGCGTGGTCTTCGACGCGGATGCAAACGAGATCGGAAGCGCACAGGTCGAGCACCAGCAATTTTTCGAGCGCCCCGGCTACGTCGAGCACGACCCGGAGGAGATCTGGCGCTGCACGCTCGAGGTGCTCGCCGACGCTCTCCGCACCGCAAAGCTGCGCCCCGCTGAGCTCAGGGGTCTCGGGATCGCCAATCAGCGCGAGACCACCGTGGTTTGGGATCGCCGCGACGGTCGGCCGATCGCGCCCGCGATCGTCTGGCAGGACACCCGATCACAAGACATTGTCGAACGCACGCTCGCAACTGGCTTCGGTGACCTGATGCAGACCATTACCGGCCTCCCGCTCAGTACTTACTCCTCGGTCACCAAGCTCGCCTGGGTCCTCGAGCGCGTCGACGGAGCCAAAGCGCGTGCTCTAGCAGGAGAGTTGTGCTTCGGTACTATCGACAGTTGGCTCTGCTGGAAGGCCACTGGCCGACACGTGACCGACGTGACCAACGCGAGTCGAACAATGCTCATGGACCTCGAGACGCTGGAGTGGTCAGACGAACTCCTCGAGCCGTTCGGGATCCCTCGGTCGATGCTCCCCGAGATCGTCTCCTCGAGCCTCTCTCCCGGCGAACTTGCCTGCGTCGGAATCGATGGCGGCGAGGGGCTCTCGGTGACGGCGATCCTCGGGGACCAGCAATCGGCGCTCGTCGGCCAAAGATGCTTCTACGTCGGTGACGCGAAGAACACCTACGGGACCGGGAGCTTCCTCCTCGTGAACACTGGTCTCACTCCCGTCCGTTCATCGCATGGCCTGCTCTCAACCGTCGCGTACCGACTCGCTGGTGAGCGCGCGCACTACGCGCTCGAGGGGGCGATCGCCGTCACAGGCTCGGCCGTGCAGTGGCTACGCGACCAGCTGGGGATCATCGCGACCGCTGCAGACAGCGAGGAGCTGGCTGCGACGGTGCCCGACACCGCGGGCTTGTACTTCGTCCCGGCCTTCTCCGGCCTGTTCGCCCCCTACTGGCGGGCCGACGCCCGTGGGATTATCACCGGGCTAACTCGCGCGCACACCCGCGCGCACCTCGCCCGCGCCGCGCTCGAGGCCGCTGGATTCCAGACCTTCGACGTGATCCGCGCCGTCGAGGACGACCTCGACCTGCAGATCGATGAGCTCCGAGTCGATGGCGGGATGACCGCCAACGACCTGTGCCTGCAGCTGCAGGCCGACATCTTGGGCAGGGACGTGATCCGCGTCGGGTATCCAGAGACAACTGTTCTCGGCGCGGCCTATGCCGCCGGCCTCGGCGCGGGCCTTTGGCGGAGCGTTGAGGACCTACCCGCACCGGCGGGCCGACCCGAGCGTCGCTTCGTTCCAAGCTGGGATGTGACCGAACGTAACCGCCGGCTGGACGAATGGCACCGGGCCGTCGCACGCAGCTTCGACGAACCATGACAGCACCACCGCTTTCTCCTTCTCTTGCCGCGAGTCACCGCCAAGCACTCGTCGAGGAGCGCTTCGACGTGCTCGTGATCGGAGGGGGCGTCGTCGGGGCAGGCATCGCCCTCGACGCAGCGACGCGCGGACTCTCCGTGTGCCTCCTCGAGGCAGAGGACTTCGCCTCGGGATCGTCTAGCCGATCCTCGAAGCTCATCCACGGTGGCTTGCGTTACGTACAAGCTCTGCAGCTCGGCCTCGTCCGGGAAGCCCTTCGGGAGCGTTCGATCCTCCGCGAGAACGCGCCCCACCTCATCCGGCCCGCGAGGTTCCTCTACCCCCTCCGACATCACTGGGAGCGGCCCTATGTCGGTGCCGGAGTGGCGCTCTACGACACGTTGGCCCACTTGTCCTCCTCAAGTGGGCATTTTCCCGCCGGACGCCACCTCGGCCGACACGCGACGAGCGGGCTTGCACCGGCGCTGCGCCGCGACCGGCTGACCGGAGGCGTGGTGTACCACGACGCTCAGGTCGACGATGCTCGATATGTCGTCGCCTTGGTGCGCACCGCAGTCGCCCACGGCGCCGTGGTTTCGAGCCGCGCACCAGTCGTCGGGCTCGTCGAAGATGGCGGCAGGGTCGTCGGCGCGACCACGACATTTGCCGAGACCGGCGACACCGCAACGGTCCATGCACAGGCGACCGTTGTCGCCGCAGGCCCCCAGACCGAGTCGCTGCTGCGGCTAAGCGGCGGAAGGGCTCCGACACTTCGGCCCTCGAAGGGGGTGCATCTCGTGGTTCCTCGCGAGTCGATCGACGCCGCGTGCGCGCTGATCGCTCCGACGAAAGACAGCGTCATATTCGTGCTGCCCTGGGGCTCGCATTGGCTAATCGGAACGACGGACACGCCATGGAAACTCGATCCCTCGCGACCGGTGGCGAATCGGCATGACGTCGAGTACCTGCTTCGTGAAGTGAACACGCTCCTCGAAACGCCGATCGGTCCCGAAGACATCGAGTCGGTGTACGTCGGGCTGCGGCCGCTGATTGCCGCTGGCGCGACGGCGACCACGAAACTCTCCCGCGAGCATGCGATTACCGAGGCGAAGCCGGGTCTCACTGCGGTGACTGGCGGCAAGTACACGACCTACCGCCTTATGGCGCAACAGGCCCTCGATGCAGCGCTCGGACCAGGCGCACCGCGATCGGTCACCGATCACGTGCCGATCGTCGGCGCCGACGGCCTGGCCGAAGCGACTCGAGAGGTCCTCGCAACCGTCCGAGGAACCGCGCTTGTCCAGGAGGTCGCGGATCGTCTCCTCGAAAGGTACGGATCGCTCGCGCCAGAGGTGCTGGGGGCCGGAGGAGACGATGGCCTGCAGCAAGTGGCCGGTACCGGTGGATACCTGGCGGCCGAGCTCTGCTATGGCGCGTCGCACGAAGGGGCACGGCATCTAGACGACCTCCTAGTCCGGCGCACGCGCACCGCAATGGAGACTCGCGACCGGGGCCTCGCCGCTGCAGCGGAGGTGGCGGCACTGGTCGCGCCGATTCTGCACTGGGACCGCGACGCCGTGGCGAAGGAGGTCACGTCGTATCGCGCGCTGGTAGCGTCCGATCTCCGCGCCGAGCAAGCAGCCGACGACCCATCGGCGCTCGCGGCTGCCGCGAGCCCCGACCAGCCTGGTGCATGACTTGCCGAGCCGGACGCCGAACTCTCCCGCACGACTATTTGCACTCCTCGAGTGACGATCTGCGACGGGCCACTATGTGCCGACGAGAGTGCGGCAGGCGGACGACGGCTCGCGATCCCCCGTTCAAGAGCCCTCGACGCGGCAGGAGAACTCTTCTACGAAGTCACTTCTCGGCACGGATTGTTCGCCCGCCGGGCCGTAGCCAGGTCTCGACAGGTTCTCGCCGGTCGGGATCCTACGGTGCGATACTTGCCATCCTCACCACGAGTAACTCGACCCATTTCTCCACCACCGAGCCGCAACGGGGCACCGCGGACGTGCGAGACTTCGCTGTGTGAACTGGGGAAAATCCGCGCTGGTCGGGCTAGCGCTCGTCGCGGTGACCACCGGCTTTTCCGCGACTGCGGGCGCGGGCGCCAAACATCCGACGTACGCACTCGGCACCGCCAGGCGCTGTAGGACGGGGTACGTGAAGATCCACGACAAAAAGACCGAAAAGGTCCGAGTCAAGCTGCACGGCAAGTGGGTGGAGAAGTCCGAGACGATCCGCTACGTGGCCTGTGAATACATCGCGGTGGCAGCAAGAGAGCCCGTTACCGCACCTACGACGACGACGGTTCCGGCTCCGGCAGTCGTGGTACCGGTAATCACCGTGCCGACTTCAACGACTACAACTACTACGACGACCACGACCACGACGACAACGCTTCCCGCCCCAGTTCCTGTTGCGAACATCCTCACGGCGTTCATCGAGCCAACCGGTTTGACCTCTGTAACCGGTCAGTTCATCGACGTCAGCTCGCTCGTGCTGACCGGCGGGACCAATGCGAACACCGGAGCGGTCAACGGCTGTACGGCAGCGGTAGTTGGCGACACCGCTCAGTGCACATTGTCCTTCGGAAACGCTGAGCTCGGGCTGACACCCGAGCAGCTCCAAGACGAGATGACCGGGGGACACGTCTATGCCGACACCTTGACGGTGACCTCGGCCGCAGGCATCGACTACGTCAGCATGGGCGCGCAGACTGCGACCGGGTACTGGGAGTATCCGGTGGTCACTCCCCCGTCGGAACCGCGGGCCACCGACGGCCCAGTCGGTGCCGTTACCGTTACGGCCGATCAGGTGGTTCCATCGACTTGTGGAGCAACGAGCTGTTCACTCGTCGAGATCGCGGGTGTCTTCTCAAGCACCGGGACCGTTCAGGTCTTGTCGAACACGGCGCCCCCGTCTCAACTCGGGAGCACGTTCTCTTCGCTCGGCGATAGCGTCACCGTCGAGGTTCCAGGCACTGTGCAGTCCCTCGAAGCGACCGGCTTTCAGATCGCCTGGAGTGGTGGTTTCGACTACGGCCTGTACGGCTTCCCGACCGAAATCTTCCCGTACTGGCCAACGAATCGCATTGTCTCCTACAACTCCACCACCAAGACGTGGTCGTAACGCGTTCGTCTTTCGCCGACCGCGTCCCGTTTCTCTGGCGTCATCCCGATACATACTCATGGGGGCATTGGCGATGAAGATCAGCTCGGAACGAATACTCACGACCCACACCGGCAGCATCGCCAGGCCAGATGGCCTGATCTCGATAATGCGCGAGAAAGAAAACGGCCGTCCCTACGACGAAGCTGCGTTCAATACGGCCGTCCGAGTCGCCGTGGCGGAGTGCGTCCGATTGCAGTGTGCTGCGGGGCTCGACGTCGTAAACGATGGCGAGCAAGGAAAGAGCGGATTCACGACGTATCAAGAGGAGCGGCTCTCCGGCTTCGAGCCGGTGCCGATCGAGGGACCCGCTCGTATGCCCTGGCGCGAGGTGGCTGAGTTCCCCGAGTACTACGAGCGCTACTTCAAGACGAACATGCGCGGCGCTGCACTCGGGCCGAGTCGCA
The DNA here is from genome assembly GCA_036510575.1 of Acidimicrobiales bacterium. GTDB lineage: Bacteria > Actinomycetota > Acidimicrobiia > Acidimicrobiales > Bog-793 > DATCDR01. The sequence continues at coordinate 11,741 of DATCDR010000208.1, forward strand.
ACTGGGTCTGCACCTCACCGGTCACCTACGTCGGTGGCGAGGCAGTGCAACGCGACATCGACAACCTAAACGCTGCGCTAGAAGGTCAGGTCTACGAAGAGGCGTTCTTATCTGCGGCACTCCCGACGGGCCTCGCCAACCAGCCGAACGAGCACTACCCCGACCGGGATGAATTCCTCTCGGCATTGGCTGACGCGGTGCATGAGGAGTACCGGGCGATCATCGATGCCGGCTTTCTGATCCAGCTCGACGACCCTGCAGCTGCTGAACTCTGGGGATTCCGAGATCTCGAGCCAGCGGTCCGCGACCAGCGAATCGACGAGATGGTCGAGTTGATCAACTATTCGCTTCGCGGCATTCCACCCGAGAAGATCCGCTATCACACCTGCTACAGCATCAACATGGGGCCACACATCTACGACCTGCACCTTCGTGACTTCATCGGAGCGATGCTGCGCGTCAACGCGCAGGCAATCTCCTTTGAGGTCATGAACCTGCGTCACATCCACGATTACCACGCGTTCGAGGACGTGAAGCTTCCTGACGGGAAGGTGATCATCCCTGGAATGCTGAGCAACGGCGCGAACTGGGTGGAGCACCCGGAACTGATCGCCGAGCTGACCAGTCACTACGCGGCGCTCGTCGGACGCGAGAACGTGATGATCGGCAACGACTGCGGCTTTGCCTCACAAGCTGGTGCCCGCGAGATCGACCCGAAAGTGGCTTGGGCGAAGTTCACGGCCCTTGCCGAAGGTGCGCGGATCGCGAGTGATCGGCTCTGGTCCTAAGCCTCACGAGGAGACGCCCACATCGACATCGAGCCGGTGGAATCGTCGTAGCGAAGGCATCGGCTCGCCAGCGAGAGTTGCTCAGGTATCGCGCCGCACCGTTGTTCGAGATTTCGCTTCTCGACCCGAGTACGCCATTACGCGCGTAAAAACGATGGCATCTCGCCGCTAAGCCGAAGTTACTGACCTTGAGGTAGGAGTTCCGGCCTTCACCAGGGGATTTGGTTTGGTGCGCCGGATTGTTCTGGCTACGAGAGCTTGAGGGGCACCGATGCGCCGAGCAGTTCGAAGGCCCGGCGCTGGGTAGGAGTCGGTGTGGCGAGGAGCTCGAACTCACTCATTGTGTCCGTAGTGGTCCTCATGGTGTTGCGCGTGAGCGTGCCCAGATGCTCGATGAGCTCACGGAACCCGCGCACCTCTTCGCCGCCTTTGTTCTCTTTGGCTGCCGCCTTGGCTCGGGCCCCCGCCGAGCGCTGCGCCGGGGCGACCGGGTTGGCGCGCACCGGCGGCGCCTCGTCGGTGAAGGTGAGCGGAGATAGGGCCTGGCGCAGGTGCCAGACGAGGTAAGAGGCCAGCATGCAGATGAAGACGTGGGAACGCACGCGAGCCTCGAGACGGTGATGGATCGGCCGCAGGTCGATGTCGTCGACCTTGAGGTGGCGAAAGTCGCGTTCGACATGGGACAGGGCCTTGTAGGCGTCGACCACTCCGACAGCGCCGAGGTCGTTCTCTTTGATCGTGGTGCGCAGCACATAGATCCCATCGAGAGCAGCTTCTTGGTCGATGGCGTCGCCTCGTCGGGTCACGACAAAGGTGTCCTCACCGATGACGACCTCGAAGTGCTTGGCCATCTTGAACTTGTTGATCACCCTGCCGACTTTGAGCCCGATCTTGTCGGCGCCGACGAGACGGCCCTGTTGAACGGCAGAGGCAATCGGGGCGAGGGCTTCCTCGGTGGCGGCCAACAGTTCGCTGCGTTTGCGGGCCCGCTCGGCTGCCAACAAGGGATTGCGACAAGCAATGAGTCGCTCATCGGGGTAGTCGGGGTGGGAGAACTCGGCCAGATCACTTTGGTCGAAGAGGCTGAGCTGTAAGGGCCCGTCGTCTCTTGCCAAGGCGGCGATCTGCGGTGCCCGCAGGCACGTCAACCACCCGAGGTCGCCAACCTCGCGCAGGGCTGAGATGCGCGCTGAGGTGATCATGCCCCGATCCCCCACCATGGTGAGCCGGTCGAGAGTGAAGCGCGTTCGTATGGTCTCGACGATCGAGATGAAGGCAGTTGGATCAGCGGTGTTGCCCGAGAACACCTCGACCGCGACCGGTCGACCGTCTTCGTCGGTGAGCAGCCCGTACTCGATCTGAGCCATCCCTCGCTTCTTGTCGCGCGAGTAGCCCCGGGCAGCCAGCTCGTTATGGGTCCCCTCGACCCACGAAGAGGACAGGTCGAAGTAGGCCAGGCGAGCGGGGTCAGCCGCTGCCCCAAGATGGCGCGTGGCCAGTTTGGTCTCGATGGCGCCTTGACGATCCCCGAGCCAGTCCATGGCCGCGTAGACCTCGTCGGTGCCAATCGAGGTGAGCTCGAGGTCGGCGGCCAAAGTGGTATCGCTCCACCACTTCGTCGTAGCCAGCTTCGGACGAGGGTGAACGACCCGGGCCAGAATCAACGCATAGGCGATGTCGCGCTCTTTGCACGCCGGTCCCAACAGCTCGCGTAGCCCCAGGTTCTTTGCCATCACCGACACCGCAGCCAGATGACCGTGCGGCAGCGCACGAGTGAGTTCGAACCGGGAGCCGGCAACCACGAGGGTCTCTCCGGCCAAGCTCGCCCGCAGCGCCTCGAGGGCGGGAGCGGGCAACGCCGAGACATTGCCGAGCGTCTCGTGATGGATCTTTCCCTCCTGGCGAAAGCTGCGGCGCAACAGGTGCGAGACCGACTCACGCTGTTCGCCATCCTTCGTCTGGTACTTGCGCACTACTCGGGCGACGTGAACCGCACTTTCCTGCCTTGTCACGCCGTAATTGTATCAGACTCTCTCACTAATGTCACGTATTATCTTGGCTACACCTACCGACCCCAGAAGGACCATGGGTGCTGCTCAGCAGACAGATCCGGGGGATTCACGGACTTAACTTCGG
>DATCDR010000209.1:0-2229 GCA_036510575.1 Acidimicrobiales bacterium
TTGGAAGCAGCTGTTCCAAAGACGGCGCGACTGGTAAGGAGGTAGGTGGCAACTGCTGAAAACGTCAGACTGGCAGACGGCCACATCTCAGACCATCTGAGGAGGCGCTCAGCCATTTGAGCTCAGTCAGTCAACGAGTCGTTCGCTCGTCGGTGGTTTGATACTCGTCGTACTGCACTAGGTGAGTGCTGAAGTACGAACTCGTCTCAGCTGACCAGCAACGACGACGCGGTTCTCCGACGATGCGTCGTTCGAGGGGTCACGATCACCGAAAAACCCCACCTCGGGTCGCCGACAGTGCCGGAAGCGGCCTCCTCAGGCCTGCTCTGTTGCTCCAGGGCCCCTCAGGCTCCCGCGAGCGTCCACCCGTTAGGCCCGAAGCTCAATCCGAGCATCGCGAGACGCGCCCAGTTGATAGCGCCGGCTCTCGTGTCGAGATCCGTGGCGATGCGTTCAAGCCCTCTGGTCCGTCCTCTTCTTCCTCCCCAGCCGCGCCGGACGAGATGTGCGATCTTGCGCTCGACGAGCGGCCGGTTCGCCCGATAGACGGCGATCCATCCGGGGTCGGCCTGTTCGGCTCGGGCGTGTTGGAGAATCGCCTCGTGCTCGTTGATCGTCACCGAGCGGCCGACTCGTGAGTTCGTGCAGGCGCTGCGCAGTGGACAGGTCCCACAGTGGGGAGCGAATCGGGCGACGCCGCTGCGATCTGTTCGTGGGGTGATCACGGCGACCTGTCCAGCCGGGCAGGTGACGGTGCGAGCCTCGAGGTCGATCACGAAGCGGTCCTTGGTGAACCCGCCGGTCGCGTTGCGGATTGGCGGGCACTTGGCCATGAGGGTGAAGCCCTTCTCGCCGAGGGCCTTTCGCGTCGCACCGTCGGCATAAGCGGAGTCACCGAGGACCATTGGCTTGTCCTCGTCGGCGACGTGGGCCTTAAGGAGCGCTTCGGCGGCTCGTGCATCGTGGGTGTTCGCGGGGGTGGCAACGATCTCATCGATGAGCTCGGAGTCGGGATCGATCGAAAGGTGCGCCTTGTAGCCGTCGAAGTGGCGGTTCTTGGACTTGTGACCGTGGCGGGCCTCGGTGTCTGTCGTCGAGATCACCCGGTCCTTGGCCACGCCCCGCACGATGCGGAACACCCCGTCATCGCCTTCGGCGACGTCCTGGCCGGCGACGAGGGCGACCAGCTCGGCGGCGGCCTTGGTCGCTCCCTCGAGCTCGTGGCCACTGAGGACGAAAAGGACAGCGTTTGCGTCTTTCACGAGGGCGTCGACGAGGGCCTCTCTCGCTGCTCGGTCGTCCCAGTCGCACGGCGGCTTGCCCGGTGTCGCGTACTCGTCGTCGCGAAGAAGAGCCGCCCGCACCTCGACCGCGAGGGGGTCGGCCGTCTGGTCCAAGACGACGAGGAGCTTTCTGATCACCGCACGCAGCTGGGTGACGGTGTCCTCGGTCGCCACGGCGTCATAGATCGGCGTCGAGTCAAGGACCCGGGCGCGCTGCCCGAGCGCTCCGGTCGCTTTGGCGACGACCTTGGTGTCTTCGAACAGGCGTCGGGGACGAACAGAGGCCCGCAGACGGTTGCGGGCTCCGACGAGCACCGTTGGGTGGAAGGCTTCGGTGCCGATCGGCACACCCGCGGCGGCCTGCCAGCGCAGATCGAAGCCGAGCCGGTCGACCGCCTCTCGGTCCGAGAGCCCTTCGAAGGCCTGCAGGAGCATCACCGTCGCCAAGATCCGAGCTGGCACGGTCGGGCGACCGTCGCGTGCGCCCGAGTAGCAGTCGGTGAAGTACTCATCACCGAACAGCTCGTGGCCATGGGTGGCGAGGAGCTTGTAGATCGAGCCGTCCTTCAGGCGATCCCCGAGAACGGCGACCGGATCATCGAAGCGGCGCTGCTTATCTGACTTCCCAAGGGCCATGCCCCAAGTCTTTCAAGACCGGGCTCAAATCGCGAACACTGAGGGGCAGGTAAATCAGCAGTCACCTAGATGTGATTCCCGTGAAGGTTATTGACAAAGTGAGCCCTCGCTTGTTGCTTTGAGGTTCGACCAAGAACTTCTACAACAAGGAGGGCTCATGGCTCACGCTAGAGCGAAGCTCACGGTGTTGGGACGGCAACTACTCGTTGAGCGAGTGGAGATCGACGGCTGGAAGCGGGCTGACGCAGCAAAGGCGATGGGCGTGTCGCGCCAGACCGCCTATAAGTGGCTGAGGCGCTTTCGAGAAGAA
>DATCDR010000210.1:0-21628 GCA_036510575.1 Acidimicrobiales bacterium
CGATCTGTCCAGAGATCGCTGGCAGGATCGGGGCAGTCGGGCTCGTTCCGTCGGCATTGGTCACGACTACCTCGACCTGACAGGTCGAACTGGAATAAAACCCGGATCCCGTCGCACACGCCGTCGACGCGGTTTCGGTTGGGATGACGACACGCAACTCCGACCCACTTAGAACCTGGACCGACGGGGACTCCTCGCCGCCAACGGCGACCTCGTCAGGCGACGCAGCAAAATCGCTTCCGTAGACCGTGACCGCATTTCCTCCGGTAGGCGACCCTGCACTCGGCCCGATGCCGGTGACAGTCGGGGTTCTCGAGGTACCCGTCTCATCGAGGTACTCATAGGTGGCCGTGCTCGATGCGCCGCTCGAGACGGTCCCGGTGGTAGTCGAGATGGTTAGCGTCACCCTCGCCGGACCCGCGGCAGTGAAGCTCGGAGCGGCGGCGGTCACGGGCGACCCCGGCACTACAAGGTCAACGGTTGAGCCCGACGCGAAGATAACCGTTGCGCGCGAAGCTCCGATCTGTGCGTGCACCGTCGCGCCCGTTGGCAACGCCGAGGCAAGTTGGACCACCAGTGTGTTCCCACCGCTCGAGGGTCCCGATGGCGGCGATAACGACGCGATCACGGGCTCAAGCGGAGGCGCGATGGCCGTGCCGGTAGCCTCGGCACAGACGTATGCAGCAAGTCCGGGTGATCCACCATTCGTCACATCCGGAGAACCGAGGCCCGACGCCAGGTCGTAGCCAGGTCCGGCGTCGTAACCCGTACCAAGTCCGAAGGCGTCGTTGTTCCCCTTCACGATGTCGTTGAACGACGCCGAGTATTCGAAGGCCGCTGTGGCGTACAGCTCTGGCGCGAGGAAGCCGAGATCTGGTCCACCCAGGGTCGACGGAAGGGCTGCGCAGCTAGTGCCAGCCACCCCGGAGCCAGCTATCTCCGCCGCCACGGCCGCCCAGATCGGCGCAGCGGCCGAGGTGCCGCCGATCGTGCCCCATGATCCATCGCTACTGCCGGCTCGTCGCCAGTCCGGTAGGAGTTGGCCCGAGCCTGACGAGGACGTCGGCTGCGAGACATAAACCGTTGTTCCGTGCGACGGATTCGCGGAGGCACTTACGTCGGGGGTCTCCCTGGCACCAGACGCCGCGAGACCCGGAGCACCGAGTGCGGCTTGCCACACAGCGATCGACCAGAGTGAGGAACGTCCACCGCCGCCAGATCCACCGCTCACACCGTCGTTCCAGACAGTCTCACCTGTTGCACCGAGTGGCTGGTGGTCGGAGAGTAACGACGTACCTCCGACTGAGATGACGTACGGCTGGGCACCAGGGTCGTCGACTGAGAGGTAGGGGGCTACCGGCGTTCCCGATGAGAATGGCGTGTTTGCACAGTCGTCGGACCCGTCGTCCCCTGCGGAAGCAAAGACGGACTGCCCCTGAATCGCAGCCTCTTCGAAGAGCGTGTTCTCCAACTGGATCGCGTCCGGTGCACCAATCTGTAGGGCCTGCTCACACTCACCCCAGCTGGTGGAGATCACATTTGCCTGATCCTCGGAGACCATCGCTGCGTATTCGTCGAGCGCACCGAAGGTGGTGTTCGGTGCCTCGTAGACGAGGATGCGCGCATCGGGCGCGAGCGCGGAGATCTCCTCAACATCAAGTGCTGCCTCCCCTTCCCCGGGACCGGAGAGCTCAAATCCGTCGAGTTTTTGGATCGCGATCTGTGACGTGTGGCTCTCACCGAACATGCAGCGATCAAACGTCGCGACGTCGCTCATCAAGAACGGCTCGAGCTCAAAGATCCCGATGGTCTGACCGGCAGCCACATCGCCTTTGGCGTAGAGCCCAGTCAGGCCGTAGGCATGGGCGAGGTCGGCCTCAGTCCAACCGTCCGATCGTCTAGCGGCATCGGTCGCCGCCGGACAAGCACCGGGCGAAGCGGTCACTGCCGTGTGCCCACGAGACCGCTTGTCGGGAGTGCTGACCCGATCCTCGCTAGAGAGCGAGGTACTCGATGTCGTCAAGTTGTCCAGGCCGACAACTTCGGAGATCCCAGATGCGACGCTCCTTGGCAGCTCGGGAGCGACCGCCGCCGACCATCCAATCGCGCCAGACGGCAACCGGTACTTCACGAGTCGCGTGTGCAACGAGCGATCAACGATGCCGACGCTCGCGCTGACCGGTAGGAGAAGATGATCTGCGGGAAGCGCCCCGACATGAAAGCCGAGGGTACGAAGCGACGACGCAAGCCGGGTCACGGTAGCGGCGGAAGGCGCGAATTCGCTGTCGAAGCTCGAGACGCTCAAGTACTGATGAAAGAGCGGGCTGCCCAACCTCGAGACCGACGCGGCGTACGCCGAAAGTGCCGCAGGATGCGATGGCTCGATCGCGATGCCAAGCGATATCGAGCGAGTCGACTCCAGCTCGCCAAGCGCAATCGAGCCGCTCGGCACCCTGGCAAGTCTCCCGACCGCGACAAGATTGCTCCCGATCCGTGCCGAAACCGCACCGATTGACTGGATCGCGAAGCCGGAGAATCCCGCGATGAACACGGCGACACCAACGGCCGCCCGAAGTTGCGGTCTTCGTCGCGACAGCCGCTTGGCACTTTGCATTCTCATCCCTATTCGACCACACGTCGAAGGGCCGCGATGATCGCAAGGCGATCGCGGGACACAAGGCGTCGTGGGAAAACGTCGCTCGAGGGATTGCCAAATTCGCGACCTAGCGGAAACGCGGAGAGGGAGGGATTTGAACCCTCGGACCCGGTCTCCCAGGTCAACTCATTAGCAGTGAGTCCGATTCGGCCGCTCTCGCACCTCTCCCGGCTCCTCGGCGACGATTCGATGGCGCGAAGCCGAAGACGGCACAACAAGAAGCGAGCCCATGGTACAGCTCAGATAGCGGACTTCTCAGCTCGAGGTCGAGGAAGCTCGGTAGAGCTGTACCTGGCCGATTCCCGCCTCAGCAGTCAAGACGAGCTGTGGCGAAGCCTTCTTTGCGCTTCCACTCCCCGAGGTCGGCGATCCCTCGAAGAACTGCTGTGATCCGTCCTGGTTCTCGTAGACCACGTCGCCGATCCCGCTATGGGCCGTCACGTCGACCACGACATTTGCTGGCACCTCGACGCGAAGTTCGCCAACGGCCACTGATGCGGTCACGTGATAGACCCCAGAGCCGAACGGAACGTGTTGCAGGTCGACGGTCGTGTTGCCGATAGCCACCCGGTACGTCGAGTTCAGCTGCGACAACGAAGTCGGCTGAAAGACCCGCTCGCCGACGCCGCCACGCAACGGGACACCTGTCAGCGCAACTGCGCCGAAGAACGCTCCCGTCACGATGATCACGAGACTCGCGACCGCTAGGAGCGAGACGCCGAGGAGTCTCCGCCATGAGAACCTCCGAGCAGGGCGAAGTAGCGCGGCGATCAGTAGTCCGAGCAGGACCAACAGCCACGCGACCCCGATTCCACCGCCCCAGCGAGGTCCGCCCCACCAAGGAGTGCTGAAGATCAGGCCTATCGACAAAGCGCCAAGCAGCAGTAGGACGGTCAGAATCGAAATGCGGTTCGACTCCAGTTCGCCACTCTCGCCAGCTGCATCCTGCCCGATCGATGCCGCGCTATCAACAGTCGGGACGAGTGCCCACATAGCTAGATATACGGCAGCTCCCAAACCCCAAACGCAGGTGGCGACGACGAATGCCACCCGGACGATGTTGACGTCGATGGCAAAGCGATCGGCGATACCGCCGGCAACGCCGGCGATCATTCGCCTCGTAGAACTGCGCCGGAGCGGAGTGGGCTCAGCTTCTGTCTCGGGTGGCACAGCCGACTCGACGGGTGGTAGTTGTGCGGTCAGATCCATGAGAACAACGTGACACGTGCACTCACCTCCGACCATCGGGATGATCCCTCAGTGCTCGCCAAAAGAGCGATGGCGATCTCAGGGTTATCCCCTATCGCAGAACGAAGATCTCCGTGGCAGGATCAATGCATCACTGAGACCTCCAACCCCTCGCTTGCAGACTCCGCCGCTCCCCAGTCGACGCCGCCGTCGGCAAGCAGGCGGCGTATCGAACGACCACTTCTTCGAAGCGACGACGGCTGCGCCCTTGGAGGCGTCTGCGACGGCGTCGCGCGAAGGCTCGGACTCCCCACCAAATCGGTAAGGGCCATCTGGACACTCACGGCCTTCATCTTCGGCGTCGGCGCGATCGCGTACGTAACCCTTTGGATCACCGTCACCCGCCGGGGCGAAACATCCTCGATCGGTTCGAGGACCGTCCGAGACCGCCGGGAACTCCAGATCATTCTGGCGATCTCGACGCTCGTGCTGGCGATACTGATCGCACTACAGGCAATTGGACTCCCGGATATCGATGGGGTCGGCTGGCCGGTTGCCGTTACTGGCCTCGGTGGCCTAGTCGTCTGGCGGAAGTGCTCGAGCGACGAACGCCTCCGTCTGCAAGAACTGCTGAACGCGGCGCCCGTTAGTGGCATCACCTCCAGCAAGAGCTGGAAGGTCGTCGCGCTAAGAGCGACCGTAGGAATCACGCTTGCGGCGATTGGCATCGGCCTTTTGTCGAAAAACGGAAGCAGGTCGGGTGCGGCCGCCGGGGCTCTCGTCGGAGCGATGGTGCTCGGCGCCGGCTTCTTCACGCTCTTTGCCCCATGGTGGCTTCGAACGCTGCGCGAGCTGACCAGCGAGCGAAGAGAGCGGGTACGCGCACAGGAACGGGCCGACATGGCAGCGCACCTCCACGACTCCGTGCTGCAGACGCTCTCACTCATCCAGCGCTCGGCACACGACCCGGTGGAGGTCGCTCGGCTCGCACGCATTCAAGAACGCGACCTCCGCTCCTGGCTTTTCCGGCCGGCCGCCTTTTGGACGCGCGCCGAGTCACCGTCGACCTTGGTGCAGGCGGCAGCGGACATCGAACGCGACGTCGAGGACAACTACGGAGCGGCGGTCGAGCTGGTAGTCGTCGGCGACTGCCCACTCGACGTCGCTGTGTCTGCTCTGCTCGCAGCTGGACGGGAAGCCACCATCAACGCTGCGAAGTGGTCGAGAGCCGCGAGCATCTCGGTGTTCATCGAGGTCGAGGCCGACCTCGTCTCGATGTTCGTTCGCGATCTCGGAACCGGCTTCGAGCTCCAAACCGTCCCGCCGGACCGACACGGCATCAGTCGTTCGATCATCGAGCGAATGCAGCGAGCCGGTGGCCACGCCGTCGTACGAAGCGCGCTCGGAGAAGGCACTGAGGTCGCGTTGACACTTCCCCGTTCACACGCGCAACTGTGAGCGACCAGAGCGTCCCTCGCGTCTTCCTCGTCGACGATCACGCCCTTCTCCGTTCCGGCATCCGCGCCGAGCTCGGCGACAACGTCGAGGTGGTCGGAGAGGCAGACGAAGTAGAAGCGGCGATCGAGATGATCATCGAACGAGCTCCCGACGTCGTCTTGCTCGATGTCCATATGCCTGGCGGTGGAGGAAAGGCGGTACTTGAGGGCGTCGTGAAGCACAGCCCTAGCATCCGATTCCTCGCTCTCTCGGTCTCTGACGCAGCAGAGGACGTCATCGCAGTGATCCGGGCTGGCGCGTGCGGCTACGTGACGAAGAACATCTCGGGCACCGAGTTGATCGAGGCAGTACGTCGGGTGGCAAGTGGTGACGCCGTGTTCTCGCGACACCTGGCGGGCTTCGTGCTCGATGCCTTCAGGCAAGAAAGTACCGAGACCACACGCATGACGTCGTTTGACCCAGAGCTCGATCAGTTGACGCCGCGAGAACGGGAGGTCCTGCGCCTTATCGCTCGCGGCTACGCCTACAAGGAGATCGCTGTTGAACTGAAGATCTCCGTAAAGACGGTGGAGAGCCACGTGTCGGCGGTACTCCGCAAGTTGCAGCTCTCAAATCGCTACCAGCTGACGAACTGGGCCTCCGAGCGCCGACTCCTCTAGATAGCGACGCCCCTCGGGAGTCGAGAGCGACGGGGTCGTCTAGCCGTAGATCCCTTCGTCGCTACAAAACAATCGCCGCGGGCAACTCGGGTCATCCGCCTTGGCCATGAGCGCCCGCAGTCGGCTCGCCTCCTTGCAGCGCCGCGGCTGGCCAGAGCACCTTTCTCGCTCCTACCGTGGACCGTGTACTCCTTGCGCAAGCTTCCCACTGCGCTCAAGCGAGATGCGTTACGTTGCGGACTAATCGCGGTTCGCACCACATATTGGTAGCCTGACTGAAGATATCTTGGGGAGGTAAATCCATGTTGAGCATCGAAGAGAACGACAAGATCACCCAGACTGGCCCGGGTACACCTATGGGTGATCTGTTTCGGCGGTTCTGGATCCCAGCGGTGCTGTCATCAGAGATTCCCGAGCGCGACGGCAATCCCGTTCGCTTTCAACTGCTCAGCGAGAGATTGATCGCATTTCGCGACACGAATGGCAAGATTGGGATCCTCGAGGAGCGGTGTCCGCACCGTCACGCCTCGCTGTACTGGGGCAGAAACGAGGACTGCGGGCTTCGTTGCGTCTACCACGGCTGGAAATTCGACACCGACGGGAACTGCGTCGACCAGCCAGCGGAGCCGGAGAACAGCCACTTTAAGGACCATGTCCAAGCCATCGCCTACGAGACTCATGAGGCTGGCGGAATCATCTGGGCCTACATGGGGCCAAAGGACAAGGTTCCGCCCTTCCCCGACTTCGAGTGGACGCTCCTTCCCGAGAGCCACTTCGCGGCGCACAAGCGCATGCAAATGTGCAACTACCTCCAGAACCTCGAGGGCGAGCTCGACACCGCACACCTGAACTTCCTCCACCGTTCCTGGAAGCCAGACGAGGAAGACTTCATGCCTGAAGCCGGCCTCCGTCGGAAGAAATACCTGCTGTCCGAGACCGACTTCGGGCTGCTTTGCATGGCGAGGAGCGACGAGCCGAACGACGAGTACTACTGGCGGATGACGCCCTTCCACCTCCCGGCTTTCACGCTCATCCCTGGACCGTACGACGCAGCGAACACCCTCACGGGCGCCATTCCGCTCGATGACACCCACATGTGGGGATTCACCGTCACCTGGCACCCAGACCGTCCACTAAATGAAAGGGAACTCATGATGGCGAACGGCGGAGCTGGCTCCGCGGTCGCAGTCGACGAGAAGACCTTTATTCCGATCGCGAACTACAGCAACGACTTCCTTCGCGACACCGAACTCATGAAGAACGGCAGCTGGACCGGGATCCCCGGTGTCCGGCTGCAGGACATCGCCGTGCAAGAGGACCAGGACGGTCCCGTCTGCCGACGATGGGAAGAGCACCTCGGCACGACCGATCGGGCAATCGTCGGGGCTCGACGCCTGCTGATTCAGCTCGCTGATCGGCTACAAGAGGGTATCGAGCCGCCGCAGGTGCAACATCCCGAGGCCTTCCGCATTCGATCTGTCGCCGTGAACGGCTCTCGCGATACCGATCCGTTGGAGCTTTGGCGCCGCGGGCAGCCGGTCCAGTCGACCAGCCTTTCACCGGCCTCGTAGGTCGACTGACCGAGCCGTCGGGCCAATTCCAGCTCAACGGCGAGACGCACTACAAAGGACCTTGGGATGCCAACCGCAGACGACCTGCTTAGCGACGAGGACGACCCGATCGTCGACGATCTTCTCCCAGAGACGATCGAGGGAGTTGCAGCGAGGCTCCTCGTCTCGGACAGCTTTGAGAAACTCGTCTACCGCGAGTGTGAGCTCGATGCGCTCTGGACGCTCGCCGATATCGCCATCGAGATGACCGCGCTTCGCGAGACCGGGCACCGAATCAAAGCCTGGCAGGTGGTACCGGAGGGAAGCGAGACGAGTCTCGTCAAGCTTCGATCGCTCCTTGAGCGAGCACACGACCTCACGGTTAGCGCTCAGCCCATTCAGGCTGCCGAGGTTCTTCACGAGGCAGCGCGGCTGTGCGCATCGTGGTCCTAATACTGAGCTTTCCAAGGCAGCAGCCCGACTGACAGCAGCTACTACGAGACTGGCCGCTGCGGCTGCCGCTTCCACTAGGTTCATCCGGGTTCGGCGCTCAACGCGAGCACGCCGCGGCAAATCTGCTTGTGCCTTGTTGGACGAGGGGCGGGAAGGTTCACGATGTCGGAGCTACCGGAGATCTCAATTGTGGATTCGCACTGCCACGCGTCAATTCGATGGTTCGAGCCCGTTGAGACCCTGCTCTTTCAGATGGACCGATGCGGCGTCGAGCGAGCCGTGCTCATCGGAAATCTCTTCGAGTTCGACCAGTCATATCAGCAGGCCTGCTTTCACGCTCACGCCGATCGCCTGGTGAGCGTGGTGATCATCGATCCGAGCGATCCAGCGGCAGTCACCTCACTCGAGAAACACGTTGCAGACGGTGCAGTCGGCGTGCGTCTTCGTGCCGAGGACCGATCGCCTGGCGACGATCCCCTGGCGATCTGGCGGGCGGCCGACCGACTCGGTATCCCGGTCAGTTGTTTCGGCGTGAACGGGGCGTTCGCGACCGACGGATTTCGCGAGCTCGTCGAGGAGCTGCCCACCTTGACGATCGTCTTGGAGAATCTGGCATTCGTCGGCGGCCCAGACCGCACCGACGGGGAGCGATCGACTGCCTGGGGACTGGCCCGGTACCCGAGCCTCTACATCAAGGTTCCTGCGTTGAGCTCAATTGCTCACCGAGAGCTGCCGTACACCTCGTTGTTCCCCTTCCAGAGGCCGATCCCGCCCTTCATCCAGACGGTCTACGACCTCTGGGGACCAGAGCGGATGATGTGGGGAAGCGACTTCCCGCCGGTGACTGGGCGAGAGGGCTACTTCAGCGCGCTGCGTTACCCGCGAGACGAGCTCGGCGACAAGCCGCTCGAGGCACAACAACAGATCTTCGGTGGCACTGCCGCCAAGGTCTTCCCATTCCGGGCATAGACCTTCGAGCTCGCGCGCCGCACCGGGCACGAGACACGAGCACCGAACTCTCGGTTTCGAGTCTCCCCGATGCGACGTGCGAACGTCGCCCGAACTAGATCTGTACGTTCACCCCACCTCGTGGTGTACCACCGCGAACCGAAGTGACGTCGATAATCAACGCGGCGCCGTTTCGATCGGGATCGTGCATCTGCTCGACCTCGGGGGTGAGCTCGAAGATCTCGTCGCGGATCGCGGGATCATCCTCGATTCTGCCCGTGCCTTTGACAATCAGCGTGCTTCGAGTGCGACTGTCCCGGTAAAGAAGCGAGAGCTGCGGGTTCGTCGCAAGCGCACGATTCAGGCCACCTTCGGCGCTGCGCAACCAGATCGCAAGCTGCGTCGGGCTGTACGCCAAGGTGCTGCCACGAAGCGACAGCTGTGGAGAGCCATCCTCGCCCGTATATGCCACGACGATGGGTGTGCCGTTGGCAAGCGCGCTGTTGATCATGCCGCGCACGACAAGAGGCATCTCCTTTTGCGGCTCAGGCCGTGGCCCTCCGGCGTAGCTCTCGCTGACCGAGACGATCTGGTCATCATCATTGAACGAGAACGTGAGCGTCGCTTTCGAAGCGCCCGCTCCGAACGCGGGAAACTCTGCATCAATCGTTACGACGTCGCCGTCAACGCTTGGGTCATCCCACGCGCCGAGTTGGTAAACGGGGGTGCTCGGCCAGATGCCCGTGATGTGCGCGAGCACCGCCTCCTTCCCGCTGATTTCAGCGTTACCTATGGTCGCAACCACGTCTGGCGCGAGATACGGTTCGGCCCGACTAGAAGCTGAACCCTCGCCCGAGCGAAGAGCACGAACGTAGGCGTTAGCCGCACGAACCTGTTTTGCGGAGTCCGACACATTTACCCCCAGTAGTGAAAAGATTCGGTCAGGACTGAGGTTACTCAGCGCGCCGCGTGTCTGCGCCGGGCCTCTTCCGCTCGCCTTCCGGGACCGCTGCGTCACGTCGAAATTGGCGCGCGCTCCGATGCGTGAGGCGCCTCGACGGCACTTGTCGATTACGCAAGGCTTGTGCGACACTCGGGTCACCCATGGGGGGAAAGCGTGCATTGGCGCGCGCTAAATGGAAGGACGACCGTGAGACGAAGCACCGATCGGATAATCGTTTCGCACGCGGGGACACTGCCGCGGCCACCCGACCTACAGCACCTCTTCGTCGGCGGGGAAGCAACTGGGGCCGCCTTCGAGGCTGCACTGCCCGAAGCGATTACCGACGTCGTGAAGAAGCAGGCGGGGGTTGGAATTGACGTCGTCAACGACGGCGAGTTCTCCAAGCGCGGTGGCTTCCTTGGCTACGTGCGAGAGCGCATGACCGGTTTCGAGGAGCACCCCGAGCTCGCCAAGCAGCCACGCGACGCCGGGGTCACGGGTCGTGACCAGCGCGACTTTCCTGGCTTTTATGCCGCTGGTCTCGGGATGTTTTACCACGGCAACCAGGAGACGGTCAGTCCTGTCGCCGGCGGTTTCAATGCGGGACCCTTCGTCGCCGAGGGTCCGCTCACCTACGTCGGTCAGGCCAACGTCGCCACCGACATCGCCCGCTTGAAGGCCGCATGCGAAGGACTCGATGTCGAGCCCTACCTGCCAGCAGTCGCTCCGGGAACCATCGAGCACTGGCTGTATCGGGGCGAGAGTTACAAGAGCGATGAGGAGTTCCTCTTCGCCATCGCCGACGTAATGCATGAGGAGTACAAGGCGATCACCGACGCGGGAGTCGTCTTGCAGATCGACGACCCGGACATGCCTGACGCCTGGCAGATGTTCCCGACGATGACGGTCCCTGAGTACCGGAAGTACTCCGCGCTTCGCGCTGAGGCACAGAACCACGCGCTGCGTGGTCTGCCCGAGTCGCTCATCCGGTTCCATGTCTGCTGGGGTAGCCAGCATGGGCCACACCGTGACGACATCCCGCTCGCGGACATCATTGACATCATTTTCAGCGTCACGGCGGAGTGCTACTCAATCGAGGCCTCCAATGGGCGGCACGCCCACGAGTGGAAGGTCTTCGAGGACTTCAAGCTACCTGAGGGCAAGTCGCTGATGCCCGGCGTGATCGGTCACTCTTCCGACGTAGTCGAGCACCCTGAGCTCGTCGCGGAGCGACTGGTGCGCTACGCGAACCTCGTCGGACGCGAGAACGTGATCGCCGGCACCGACTGTGGGCTCGGCTCGCGGGTCGGCCACGGCGAGATCGCCTGGGCGAAGCTCGAAGACATGGCCAAGGGCGCCGAACTCGCGACCAAGCAGCTCTGGAAGTAAGACGACCACAGATGGAATCTCGGCGTCTCGGGCTTCACGGCTCCGCTGAGATTCCATCTCGTTCTGCGACGTGACGTTGTCCCTACCGGATCAACGAAAGAGGATGATGGCGACCGAGGAATCAGACAGCAACAATGGCGAGGCGCCCGAGACGAACCTGCAGAGCGCGATCGAGGCGCCAGATATGGGAGAGCCAGTCGTCGAGGACCTCTCCCCAGCAACGATCGAAGGTGTCGCAGCACGTCTCGCTCATTCGACGACCTTCACCGAACTCGTCTCTCGAGAGTGTGAGCTCGACGCCCTCTGGACGCTCTGTGACATCGCGCTGAGCCACGCGCTCGCCGGATCTGAATCCAGTGATCGAGACACCCTCCTCGGCCTTCGAACCCTTATCGGGGAGGCGCTCTCCGCGCTCTCCGGTTCGAATCGCGACGAGGCCAGTCGCCTGGCCCTCGAGGCCTCGGCACTCGCGGGCAGACTTCCGTGAGCGACGTTGTTGGAACCGCCACTTCGCACTAACGCAACGAGCCTGCTGGCCGGGGGGAGCGATCCGATCCCTCGAGAACCTCCGGATCGGGATAGGAGGCAACAGACATGGTTACAAGCGAACGACATGAGGACCGCTCCCTTCGAGGTCGCCACTTCAGCGGAGAAGCCCCCGAGGTTTCCTCCGACCAGCCGGGAGTCCCATGCGGGGCGACGAAGAGTCGCGAACGGTGACGACCCGCCTGAACGTCGCCCTCACCCGCTACCCACACACGGCCCCACTCGTCGATGGCACGGTGACCCCGAACACCGCCGAGCTCGACTTCGCCCAACTGACATCGATCTTCCCTGCATTTCGGAAGATGGCGCGCGGTCTCGAATACGACATGAGCGAGTTCGGGATCTCTACGGCTATTCAGGCCAAGGCATTCGGCGTCGGATTCACACCGCTGCCGGTTTTTGTCACTCGCCGCTTCGACTACGACGAGCTCTTCTACGACGTACGCTCGGGCATCTCAGCACCGTCGGAGCTTGCGGGCAAACGCGTCGGCCTCCGCTCCTACACCGTGACTGACGCAGTTTGGGCTCGTGGCGTGCTGAGCGACCACTTCGGTTTCGACGGCGACAGTGTCGAGTATGTAGTCACGAGCGATGAGCATCTCGAAGCGGCACACCTGCCAGCGAACTGCGTCCTCGAGCCCGGCGCAGATCTCTCGGAGCTCCTCGTTAGCGGCTCGGTCGCCGCGATCCTTGGTCACTACGGTGGCGACGATCCGAACATCCACCGTCTCATCCCCGATCCGCGAACCATCGAGGAACAGTGGATCGCGAATACGGGATTCATTCCCGTTCACCACACGGTGGTCGTCCGCGACGATCTACTGCGCTCGACCCCAGATCTCGCCGCGGACCTCTTCGACGCGTTCGTCCGAGCGAAGGCACCGATGCTCGAACGGCTTGCAGACGGCGCCGACCTGATCGCCGAAGACGACAGTCCGACCGGACCGCTGCACGACTTCGGCGTCCTCGCGACGAGCGAGCTCATCCATCCCGACCCGATGCCGTACGGCCTCGAGGCGAACCATCGCGTCCTTGAGCCCTTCGTGCGCTACTGCTACGACCAGCATCTGATCGACCGACCACTCGAGCTGGAGGAGATCTTCGCGCCGGTCTGATCGCTCGGACGCCGACGCCGACTCGGCTAGCGGGTGACCCCAGTGGTCGTGAGCGATTCGATCTGGTGCATAACCGATTCGTCGAGCGGGCCCCTCAACGCGGCCTCGACGGCCGACGCCAGGTGCCGAGGCTCACTAAGCCCCATGATCGCGGTCTGGACACCCTCGGTGGAGAGCACGAAGCGGATCGCCAACTCCGGTAACGAAATGCCGAGTTCGTTCGCGAAGGCCGCAAGAGGTGCGATCCGGGCGTCGTCGCTCGAGGATTCGACGAGCGCACCGCTCGCCAGCACTCGAATCGCCATGACACCGATGCCCGCTCGGCGTGCCTTGTCGATGACGAGCTCGTAGTCCGGCTCGACAAACTCAGCGGGAACCGACAGATTGGCACTCGGATTCAACAGATTGTACGAAGCGTTCATCGAGGTGAACAGCCCACAGCCGATCATCTCTTCGATCGCGGAAGGTTCACCCCCGAATGCCGTAAAGCCCACGTTCCCGACAAGCCCCTGGTCGATCAGTGCCTGAAACGCCTCAGCGACACCTCGCGGCCCGAAGACGTCTGGCAGGTGCAGCAGCGCTCCGCTACCTGGTGGCTTCGGATAGTCCATGCTCCGCGCAACGCGGTTGTGAAGGACAAGTACCTCGACCCTGCTCACTCCAAGGCGCGCAAAGCTCGATTCGACACTACGTGCGATTGAGCCGGCGATGTCTCCGAGATCGGGCAGCTCGAGGGCGACCTTCGTCGAGATCACTACCGACCCGGCCGAGCCCTCGAGTGCGGCTCCTAGATTCTCCTCGGAGCGACCGTCGCCGTATCCAGCAGCGGTGTCGAAGTAGGTGATGCCCGCCGCGCGGGCGGCAGTCACCATCGCTTGCTGGGCGGCTGCGTCGTCACTAACCATGAGACGAGCGCCCGGGCCGCACCCGAAGCCGATCTCGGAGACGGCGACCCCGGTCCGACCTAACGACTGTTCGCGCATCAACTCATCGCCTGCAAAGGGTTAGGAGGATCTCTGGCGCCTGAGAGTGATCCGAGGCGTCGACCTCATCGCCTTCTCGCAAGTTCTCACCAGGTCACGAGACGGCGTCGCAGTAGGCATAGGTGGAACCGATCGGGGATGAGTAGATCGGGACGTAGTCAACAACGGTAAAGGGGCAGCCGTCGGCCATCGACGAGGCCGCGATCCAGTTCAGGGTCTCTCGGGTCCCAAACTGTGGTCCCCCGAGGGTCGGCATGCCGGTCATGTCGTCTCGACGTTCTCCGATGAACTGACTCATGTCTCCATCGGGCACGTGGTAGTCGTCGAAGTGCCGTGCCCAAGAAGCGAGATTCCCATCCGCGAGGAGCTTCAGGCCGGCCCGGTCGAACTCCTCATTCAGGTACGTGTCGTAACCATGCGACGTCGTGTGCCAAAGACCCCCCGAACCGATTGCCACCACCCGAAGATCCTCCGGGTAGGCCTCGATCGCGTGTCGAACCGCTTTGCCCAACTCGTGAGCCCGCTTTCCGGTGACCTGCGGCGCGAACAACGCATTCAACAAGATCGGAACGGTGGGAATCGTGTAGTCGGTGAAGTATCCGAGTGGGTTCATGATCGCATGCCCAATGCCTCGCTCAGGATTCGGCAGGCCCATACAGAATGCCGGATCGAATCCCGACCCAAGCAGGCTGGTGAGAATCGAGGTCGCGAGCGCCGTGTTGTTCGGAACGACCTGATGCGCCTCGCCCTTGGCACCGTTGTATCGACGTCCCGCGAAGGTCTCGCCGACGTAGACGGCAATGCTTGGAATGTTCACGAACGTATTCGCGAAGTTCTCGCTTTGGTCGTCCCCGTAGACGATTAGCGCGTCCGGGCGCATCTCGGCGAGCTTGCTCTTTAGAATCTCGACCGCGGCGCTCACTCGGTCGTACTTCGCCTGCTTCTCACTCATGTCCTCGAGTGGGACGTCGTCTCGAAGGCGCCTCGACCGACG
Organism: Acidimicrobiales bacterium; assembly: GCA_036510575.1. GTDB lineage: Bacteria > Actinomycetota > Acidimicrobiia > Acidimicrobiales > Bog-793 > DATCDR01. The sequence goes on from DATCDR010000210.1 coordinate 14,883, forward strand.
GACTGCCTCCCACTCCTCGATAGGCCGGTGTATCCACACGTGACCCGTGTTCAGCACCCCAACTAGTTTTGCCATCGCGCCTCCCCAATTCCGACGTCGTCCTTTAGCTGCGACACCACGTCAGGGTCAGCATGCAACTTGGCGTGTCCCAGAACAGCTCGCCCTTCATTGTGGTGAATCGCAGCGAAATTGTCGAGGACGCCGCAGGCCTTGAACCAGAAAAAGGAACTGGCCCCGTGCCAAAGGCACGGGGCCAGTTCCCCGATTCCTTGCTACTTGCTCGTTAGGACGGTGTGCAGGTGTAGTACGCGCTCTTGAAGATGACACCGGCCTCGATGAAGCCGAGCCCCTTCAGGCACTTGTTGTCGACGTAGTAGTTGTCGGCAGAAAGGATCGGGATGTTGACGGCGAGCTTGTCCTCGCCGCCCCAGATCCGGCTCCAGATGCCGGTCAACGCGGCGTTGTTCGACGATAGGTTCGTGGCATCCAAGAGGTTGGTGATCGTCGGGCTGTTGAAGCCGTGCGCGTCGTCAGCGGCAGTTGGAACCGAGTACAGCGGCACATAGATCGCACCGTTGAAGATTCCACCACTGATCTGCGTCGACAGCTGGAAGTTGCCCGTCGCGTAGTCGCCGAATACCTGGCCAAATCCGACAATGTTCGGCGTCGCGTTGATCCCACACTGTGCCCACTGCTGGGCAAGCGCAGTCGCTATCACTGAGGTTTGGCCTTGGAGCTCGTTGAACTGGAAGCTCAAGCCCCCGAGCTGCTTGACGAGTGCGGTACCCATGGCGACGTTGTACTGGTACGGCTGCAGCTTGTTCGCCGCCGCAAGCTTGGCCTTGGTGCTTCCGGGTGAGCCTGGGTAGTACTGCTCACTCGTTCCAGCCAGAATCGGCGCCGGGTTCGCGAAACCGCCCTGAACAAAGGTGGCGATCTGTGCCCTGTTGGTGCAGTAGTCGATCGCCTCTCGTGCGAGCGGGTTGTTGAACGGCGGCTTGTTCGTGTTCACCGGAAGGAAGGTGTAGACGAGGTCCGAGCCCTTCACGGTCTTCAGACTTGGGTTCGTCTCCGCCTCCTGGAGGACCGTCGGAGGGTCGCCCAAGCCGATCATCGTGAAGCTCTGCACCGCGCCAGAGGCAAGTGCCTGGTAGGCGGTCGTTGGGTTCGCTCCGTCGTTCAAGTACTCAAGTGAGCTTAGATAGCGAGTCTTCGACGCGTAGTAGCCCGGCCATGCACTGAGGATCTGCTCCGTAGCGTTGTTCGTCGTCACCTTGAACGGGCCTGCGCCGATCGGGAAAAGCCCGAACTGCGTGGCACCTTCGCTCTCGACTGCCGCCGGCGACACGATGTAGGTGGCGTTCGTGTCGGCAAGCACCGTGGCGAGGTTGGTGTCGGGGTGCGAGAGGTGGATGGCGACGGTGTACTTCGAGGGCGTAGTCACCGACGTCAAGTCGGTGAAGTACTGCGAGACGTCCGAGCTGGTCCCGGCATCACGCAAGATGTTGTATGCAACTGCCTTCGCGTTGAACGCCGTTCCGTCTTGGAACTTCACACCACTGCGAAGCGTTACCGTCAGCGTCTTGTAGCCGTTGGTGAACACATAACCCGTCGCGAGATCCGGGGCGAGCGTCGAACCTGAGGTACCCGTCGGGTCGAAGAGTGCACCGAAGATCTGATATCCGAAGCTGCTGCCGGTCGGCCACAGTGGGGAAATCGGGTCGAGCGAGGTCGCACCCGTCGACACGATAATGACGGTCCCGCCACGCCTTATAGCAGGCGTCGCCTTGTGAGTCGTTGCGCTCGAGGCCGCCTGCAGACCGGTCAAACAGACCGAAGCTACTAACCCAGCCATTATCAACGCCGCGCTCGCGCGTCGGTGTCTTTTCACGTGTGTCCCCCTAGTTAGTACGGAGCCCTACCCATCGGCAACCGCCGCCGCGCCTTGGGGCCCCTCTACCGCGCGCGAGAGGTGTCCCTCCGGCATCCGACTGTAGCCACTTAAGTCACCAAAGTGAAACACAACTTGTCCGCAGGCGGACGATCGCGAACTGCCTCGGCGTATTCTGGGATTGCGATCTGCGCGCCGTACGAAATTCCCTGCAAGTCACTACAAAGTCAGACATTCGCAGACGCTCCTCGCGAGGTGCCAGGTGGCTTGACAAGCTATGCAGCGCCACCGATACTGACTCGGCGACTGGCTCGGCGTTACGAGCTGTTGTCAGTGTTCTCTGGGGGAAGGCTTTGTGAGGATCGTCATGCATGATCGCTTCGTGGCCCAACTATTTGAGCCTTCCGGTCTCCGAGCGGCAAGCCTGCGAATGCGAGCGATCCAGGTCTGCCGGGTACCCTGCGTCGTCAGGGTCGCGATCTAGCCATGCTCAAGGTCGTCGGATCGCGACTGTTGCAGATGATTCCGGTGATGTTCGGTGTGACGCTGCTCGCGTTCGCCGTCGTGAATCTCCTGCCCGGGAACATCATTGCTGTGATCCTTGGCGCCAACTACACCAAAGCGTCGGCGGCGATACTCACCAAACAGCTTCACCTCAACGAACCGCTCATCGTCCGCTACTTCAACTGGGTCGGAGATCTGCTGCACGGCAACCTCGGGCACTCGCTGTTGAACGGGCAAAGTGTCGGCCAGGCGCTCTGGCAAGCGGCTCCTCCGACCGCGGAATTAATCCTCGTCGCGCAGATCATCGCCATCATCCTCGGCGTCACCTTCGCCGTCGCATCAGTCGCTTCGCCGACTCCGTGGGTCGACCGGATCGCCACCGGGCTCTCGTTGTTCGGCAACTCGGTGCCCGCCTTCGTCACTGCGCTGTTAGCTCTGTTGTTATTCGCCGATCACTGGCACCTCGTATCGAATCTCGGCTGGTCCGCGCCGAGTACCGCGGGGTGGGGCGCAAACCTTCGAGCGATACTCCTCCCAGGCCTGACGCTCGGAATCTCGGTCTTCCCCGGTTACATGCGGATATTCCGGCGCGAGATGCAAGAACAGCTTGAAAACGAGGAGTACGTCACACTCGCGCGCATGAAGGGAATTTCGCATCGCCGACTCATCCTGCTTCACGTAGCGAGGAACTCCGCACTCGGTATCGTCACGCTGATCGCACTCAGCACCGGCCTCCTCGTGGGCGGGGCCGTGATCGTCGAACAGATCTTTGGAATGCCCGGCATCGGCGAGCTTTTGATCAATGCCATCTCCAACCGCGACGCGACGACGGTAGAGGGCTGCATCGTCGTGATCGCTGCCACGATCGTCATCCTCAACCTGATCGCGGATCTGCTCTACGCGGCGTTCGACCCGCGTGTGAGGGACGCATGACGCGACATGCGCCTTGCCGATCGCGACGAAGCGCAGTACTGCGCGAGCAGACACGAGGGGAGACATCTCTGTGACCGCGAATACGGACGTCCTCGTTCTCGCCGAACAACCAGCAATCGTGCTCAGCCCTGCCGATGAGCACTGGGTCGTCGAACCGCCTCGGGGTGCATGGAAGGCGAAAGTGCAGCGCTTCGCCCACGCGTTGCGCGACCCCGCCGTCTACATCCCAGGATCCGTCTTGCTGTTCATCATTCTGGCGTGCTTCTTTGGACCGTTGGTCTTCTCGGCGCCAAGCCCGAACACTGGAAACCTCTCCCAACCAGACCTTCCGCTGTTCTCGCCGGGCCACCTTCTTGGCACGAATGGCTTCGGCAACGACACCCTCTCTCGGGTACTGCACGGCGGACAGGTGTCGCTCGCCGTCGGGATCGGCGCAACCGCGATCGGGCTCGTCATCGGATCGATTCTCGGAATGTCCGCCGGCTACTTCGGCGGGCTCATCGAGGCGACGATCATGCGGATCCTCGACACCTTGCTGTCGTTCCCGAGCCTCATCCTCGCACTTGCCATCGCGGACTTCCTCGGGCCGAACGAGTTCCACACGATTCTCGCCGTCAGTTTCTATGGCATTGTCGTCTACGCCCGACTCGCTCGTAGCCAGACGATCCGGGTTCGCCATCGCGACTTCGTCGTGGCGGCGCGATCGAGTGGCGTTCGCCCCAAGAAGATCATCTTCGGGCACATACTCCCGAACGTGATGCCACCACTGCTCGCCTACGCGATGATCACGGTCGGCGTGGCGATGCTCGTCGAGGCTGCGCTCAGCTACCTAGGGCTTGGCATCAGGCCGCCACAACCAAGCTGGGGGAACATGATTTTCGCCGGGGTGGCGTCGATGACCTCGGATCCTGCGCTCGTGCTTATTCCCTGCCTGTTCCTGCTCGTGACTGTCATGTCGCTGAACTTGACCGCTGACGCGCTGCGCCGACGGCTCGCGTTCGACCGATAAGCGACGCCATGTCGAACGTCGAAGACACCATGCCGGTACTTGGATCGGCTCAGCCGATCGTCGAGGTCGAGAATCTGGTGATCAGGATGCGGAGCGCGCATCCCTTCACGCTGGTCGACGGTGTCTCTTTCTCGTTGCTGCCCGGACATGCTCTTGCGTTGGTCGGTGAGTCCGGCGCCGGAAAATCGATCACCTGCCGAGCGATATTGAACCTGTTGAACCCAAGGAAGTTCGAGATCTCCGGCACGGTGCGCCTCGGCGGCGTCGAAGTGAGCGCGCTGCGCTCCAAGGCGTGGCGCGCCCAGGCCACCCGGACATCTTCCCTGATATTCCAGGATCCGACGCGCTCGCTGAATCCGACGATGAAGGTCGGTTGGCAGATAGCCGAATCGATGTACAAGTCCACCACGCGCGTAGAGAGACTCTCCAAGCACGCTGCGCGCGAGCGCGCGGTCGCGCTGATGCGCGAGGTTGGCATCGCCGATCCCGAAGAGCGCTTCTACGCGTACCCGCATCAGCTGTCGGGCGGAATGCGCCAGCGGATCGTCATTGCAATCGCGCTCTCGTGCGACCCACAGGTGATCTTCGCCGACGAGCCGACCACCTCGCTCGATGTGACCACCCAAGCCCAGATCATGGATCTCCTCGACGAGCTGCGGCAAAAGCGCCAGATCGCCGTCGTGCTCGTGACGCATGATCTGGCACTCGCCGCCTCTCGGGTCGACGAGGCAATGGTCATGTATGCGGGCCGACTGGTTGAGAAACTGCCCTCCTCCGACGTCGCCCGCTCCGCCCAGATGCCGTACTCACAGGCGCTTTTGAACGCGGTGCCCGGCATGGAGATCGACGGCGAGATCCCAGATCCGATTCCAGGCTCGCCGCCCAATCCGCGTGACCTCCCGCCAGGCTGCGCATTCGAGCCGCGATGCAGCCAACGCGGCAAGATCTGCATCGACGAGCGACCCGAGCTGCGCGAGCTCTCTCCAGGGCATACCTGCGCGTGCTGGTTTCCGATCGACCTCGATGTCACACCGCTAGCTGAGGCGAAGATATGACCAGCGCCGAAGTCGCCAACGCCTACGACGGCACTGCGACGCGAGCGGGCGAGACCCTGCTCGACGTCAAGGATCTCGTCCAGGAGTTCAGGGTCTCGCGCCGCGGCTCGTACCGGAAGGGAACGGTCTCAGCCGTCGCGGGGGTCAGCTTCGAGATCAAACGGGGCGAGACGTTCGCGATCGTCGGCGAGACCGGCTCGGGTAAGTCGACCCTTGCCCGAGCTCTGATCCGGGCGCCTCGTCCAAAGTCCGGACAGATCACGCTTGACGGTCACGAGTTGACCGGACCACGCGCTGCGAGCAACCGGGAGGTCGGACAGCTCGCACAGATGATCTTCCAGGACCCGTTCTCCGCACTCAATCCGAAGTGGACGATCGAGCGGATAATCACGGAGCCACTTGCGACCGCAGGTGTGCCGAAAGACGTCGCCCGCCGACGCAGGGTCGCGGAGATTCTCGAGCGAGTCGGACTCGGCGCGAGCCAGTTCGCGCACCGGTACCCGTACGAGATCTCCGGTGGGCAGGCGCAGCGGGTGGCAATCGGTCGTGCGCTCGTGTCCGCGCCCGAGCTCGTCATCTGCGACGAACCGGTCACCGCCCTCGACGTATCGATCCAGGCACAGATCCTGAAGCTGCTCTCGGTCTTGAAGAAGGAGCTCTCGCTCACCTATCTGCTCATCGCGCACGACCTCGCGGTAGTACGGGTGCTCTCCGACCGGACCGGGACGATGTACCTCGGCAAGTTCTGCGAGGTGGGCGCAACCCCGGCGATCTTCCAGCATCCCGCGCACCCTTACACCGACGCGCTGTTGTCAGCTATACCTCCACGACCTGGGCAAACGATCGAGCGACAGCGAATCCACCTCGCCGGAGAGCCGCCATCACCACTCTCGCCACCATCGGGATGTCGATTCCACACTCGTTGCGCGTACGTGCAAGACATCTGTACGACCGAAGAGCCGAAGATGCGCCCGATCGGTCCGGATCAGAACGTAGCCTGCCACTTCCCGTTGATATAAGCGCCGAGATCCCTCGCCGCAGCGCGTGCGGGCGCGTCTCGAGCCGCGCTCGGCCGTGGTCAGTATTCGGCTCGCCGGTGATCCTCGGTCGCTGCCAACCAGTCGACGCCGGTTGGCAAGACACAGCTCGCCGACCTGGTTCGGTAGACCGACGGATCGTCGACTCCAGGGGGGCTGACCTGCTTTTCAGCTAGACCGAAGTTCCCCCCACGGAACACCTTCCTGACACGGTCTCACGTGGCTGAGCAGCGTCTTCGTGCCGTGAAGCCCTGAGGATCGTAGTCATGTAGTTGGAGAATGGTTTGAGCGTTGATCGTTGTAATGCTCCATTATTT
>DATCDR010000211.1:0-9455 GCA_036510575.1 Acidimicrobiales bacterium
ATGTATAGGTAATACACCCTGTGGCAGAAGATCGCGACTCTTTGACCAGGGAGAACGCGCTGGTCAGCGGCCTATTTCGAAGAAACTTTCGAGACCGACAAAACGGGCCTCAAATCGCTAGCCCGGAAACCTCCGCTAGGCACGCGTTCAGGCCTGACCGTGTTGGGAAGCGTCAACGGTCTCGGCTTCGACCAGGACAGAGCTGCCGTGGTTGAGGGCCGCATGGCCAACCCCGCGAGCGCCAAAGAGTTTGTGACGACCGCGGCGGGTGCTGGGGCGGCCGGATGGCACGTGGGCGAGGTCGTGCCGTTCGGCTTCTACACGGCGTCCCAGATCAACGCACCACGATTCGCCTCGGGGGGCGTCGTGCCGATCGTTACTGTCGACGCCAAGCTGGTGGGCCTCGTCACCCTGAGCGAAGGCGTCGTGCAAGATGACGTCGATCGCTTCCCCACGTTCGCGTTGTTCACTCCAGCGCTTACGAGAAGGCTCATCGATAGTGACACCGCGGCGTTCGTCTTCGACTATGGCCTCCAGCTCGTCCATGGAAGCCAGGACGTCCCGACGGTCGAGCGGGAGATCGTTTCGGCGCTCCCCCCAGGCAGCGATGTGCAACCCCACCTCACCGCGGACACCTCCGCTCGGACCAATCGTGCCATCCGACCCGAGTCCATCGCGCTCGGCGTCTTCGGCCTCATTGCCGCGCTCGCCGCGCTCGCCATCGCCGGCCAGGCCATCGGCCGCCAGCTGCGCGAGCGCCAACACGACCTCGAGGTGCTCCGCGCCCTCGGGGCAGGACCGACGGGGACGACGAGCGATGCGCTCTTCGGCACGCTCGGCGCGGTGATCCTCGGTGCCTTGGGGGCGGCGGGTGTGACGATCGCGCTTTCACCGATCGGCCCGATCGGTCCGGTGCGACCTGTCTATCCGACGCGAGGGATCGCCTTTGACTGGGCAGTCCTCGGACTGGGCGTTGGTGGGGTGATCGTCCTGCTCGGCACCGTCGCGGTGGTGCTCGCGTACCGGTCGGCGCCGCACCGGGTCGCGGGGCCACGAAGTGGGGCACCGGGTCGCGGGGTTCTCGCCAATGCGGCCGCCAAGTCCGGCCTGCCGGTCCCGGCGGTCGTTGGGGTGCGCTTCGCGCTCGAGCCGGGGGGCAGCGGGGGCGCCGTGCCGGTGCGCTCGGCGTTCGTCGGGACCGCGCTCGCGGTCATCGTGGTCGTCGCCACCCTCACCTTCGGGAGCGGGCTCCACACCCTCGTCTCCCATCCGCCGCTGTACGGGTGGAACTGGACCTATGCCCTCGCATCCGAGACCGGACCTGACGTCCCCCCACAGGCGGCAGCGCTGCTTGGCCACGACCCCGATGTCGCCGCCTCGTCCGACGCCACGATCGCTGACGCGCAGATCGACGGCCAGACTGTCCCGGTGATCTTCGAGGCACCAGGCGCCTCCGTGGTGCCGCCGATCCTGACCGGTCACGTTATGAGGACCAATCGCGAGGTCGTCCTCGGTGCCGCCACGATCCAGGAGCTGCACACCCGCGTCGGCGGCACCGTGACCGTGACCTACGGAAGCCCCAAAACCGCCCCCTTCTACGTCCCCCCTACGACGCTCCGCGTCGTGGGAACCGCCACCCTGCCGGCAATCGGTTTCCCGAGCACCGAGGGCGACCACACCTCGATGGGTACAGGCGCGCTGGTCTCGTCCGGGATCGTCCCCGCTGCGCTCGAAAAAGCCTCACAGAGCCCCGATCGCACGCTCGATGGACCGGAGTTCGTCTTCGTCCGCATGCGCGCGAACCTGGCCCACGCGGCTGCGCTCGCCGACATCGACCGTATCGCTGACGCGGGTGACAAGGCGTTCGCGCAGGCCCCGAACGGTGACGGCGCCGGCGCCACCGTCATCGTGTTCGCCGACCTCTTGCCGGCCGAGATCGTGAATTACCGTTCGATGGGTGCGACACCGGCGGTATTGGCCGGGAGCCTCGCCGCGGGTGCGGTAGTCGCCCTCGCATTGACCCTTGTTTCCTCGGTTCGCCGGCGACGCAGAGATCTCGCGCTGCTGAAGGCGCTCGGATTCACCGGCGCGCAGGTCTCGGCTGCGGTCAGCGTCCAGGCCACGGTGGTGGGGATCGTAGGGCTCGTCGTCGGGCTCCCGCTCGGCATCGCGCTCGGACGCTGGCTCTGGGTGCTTTTCGCCCATCAGATCTATGCCGTCCCCACGCCCACGGTGCCGGTGGACGGGATTGTGCTCGTTGCCCTAGCGGCCATGCTGCTCGTCAACCTTGTCGCCGTCGCGCCCGGCCGGTCAGCCGCACACACCCTCTCCTCGGTCGTGCTGCGAGCCGAGTAGTGGACCGAGCTGTATGGACGAATATTGAGATCGAGAACATGTGTCTCCAGGCGGTGATGGATCGCTACCACTTGCGCACCAAGACCGAAGCGGTTGATCTCGCTCTGCGCCACTTCCGCAGGTCAGCCCATGTCACGCGGGGAGGCGTTGGCCATGAGGGGTTCTAATTCTGCTGGGAGCCTCATCTCCGACTCGCGACCGCGTGGCGCATGATCCTTGTCGACACCTCGGCTTGGGTGGAGTACGACCGGGCAACGGGTAGCCCGGTCGACCGTCGCCTCACTCAGCTCATCACCGATGAGGGACCTATCGCAGTTACCGAGCCAGTTGTAATGGAACTCGCCGCGGCCGCGTGGACCGACCAACGCGAGATGGATCTACGCCGGTTCCTGCTGAGATTCGTCTTGCTCACCTTCGACTCGGTTGTCGACTTCGATGCGGCGGCGAACATCTTCGGAACCTGCCGGCGGCTCGGTATCACCCCGCGAGGGATGATGGACTGCATGATCGCTGGCGTCGCGTTGCGTTACGGTGCGACGCTCCTGGCATTTGATGTCGATATGAAGCGGGTTGCCGACGTGGTAGGCATCAGACTCGACCCTGGCGCGCAAGTGGGATGAGAGCGTCGCCCTTCATTCGAGAGCTAGAACTCGATCCGCCAGGTGAAAGTCAGTATTGGTTCGTGGCGGCTCCGACGGCGGCAGCGATGAGAATCAAAGGGGCTGATGCTCACAGATGTTGATCGACAACCTACCTTCCGTGTCGAGTGCCGTCGTTGGAGCTGGCAATTGGTTCATCGGGCGAACTTGCAGCGATCCCGTCCGACAGATGGAATCGCGAGATTGGAAATGATCTGGAGCGAGCGAGGCGCAGGATCGATGTGCGAGTCGTCCGAGGCCATACCCCATCTTGACGGCTGGCGGATTGGCGAGCCGTGCACCTCGCGCGGGGCGCGTATGACTTCTGGGGAGTCGCAGGCGTCGCGCACGCTTGTTGTCAGCGTTCCGCCCGCTGAAGTCGAGGAGACGACGACCAGACAGGTCAACGCGCGGTGACCTCGAGCGAGCCACTCGACCAGTCGATCTCGGCCGCCGACACGACGTTCGACGCCGCACTTATCCGCATCGCCGTCGTAGTGCTGCTTGGCACCGTGATGACGATTGTCGATTCGACCATCGTGAATGTCGCGATCCCGACTCTTGGCCGCGAGCTCCACGCGACTCTCGCGACGATCCAGTGGGCGAGCACGTCGTATGTGCTCGCCCTCGCAGCGATCATCCCGGTCACCAGATGGGTCATCGATCGGATCGGCGCGAAGAGCGCCTACTTGATCTCTCTCGTCTTGTTCATCGGCGGTTCGGTCTGCTGTGGTCGCGCCTGGTCGGCGACGTCGCTCATCGGCTTCCGAGCGCTGCAGGGAATCGGTGGTGGAATGCTGGTGCCCGTAGGCCAGACGATTCTCACAAGGGTCGCCGGTCCGCAGCGAATGGGCACGGTGATGTCCTTGGTCGCGGCGCCCTCGATGATCGGTATCGTGATTGGTCCGGTCATAGGCGGTCTCGTCCTCGTGACGCTTGGTTGGCGGTGGATCTTTTATGTCAACGTCCCGATCGGGCTTGTCGGGATCGCACTCGCGTTGGCCTTCGTGCCGCGGGACGAAGAACGTGGTCGAGCACCCTTTGATGTCGTCGGGTTCTTCCTACTGCCGCCCGGACTCGTTCTCTTGATGTTCGGATTTACCGAGTTCGGCAACATCGGCCACCTCTCGACGTCGGTGCTCGTTGGCCTCATCGGTGGCCCGACGTTGATCGGTGCGTTCGTATGGCGGTCGCTCCATGTCCACGACCCGATGCTGAACCTCCGACTCTTTGCCAATCGCCGATTCGCTACCGCCAATATCGCCGGGCTGTTGTTCGTTGCTGCTTCTGGAAGCGGACCGCTCGTAACGACGCTCTACTACCAAGTGGGACGCGGCTACAGCCCGCTCGGATCAGGGCTTTACCAGTGCGCGTGGGCGTTCGGCGCAGCGATCGCGTTGCCGATCGCCGGTCGGATCATCGACCGCTCGGGGCCACGCAAGATCGCGATCGTCGGGATGTTCATCTACGTCGCGTCGAACGTTCCGTGGCTGTTCCTCACGCCAACCACGAGCATGTCACTGTTGACGGTGACGCTCTTCGTTCGTGGGATCGGATCAGGCTTCGTGGTCACGCCTCTAATGGCCGCCGGCTACGCCGCACTCACTAGATCGCAGATGCCGACCGCGACCACGCTTTCGAATATCGCACAGCGCTTCGGTCAGGCCGCCGGCGTCGCGTTCATCGCGGTCGTGGTTCAGCGGGCGATCGTGAGCGGACTGCCAAGGCGCTTCTCGACGCTTTCGCGCATCCCTGTCGCGGGTGCAGCGCGACGTATTGTCCTCGCGCCACTCGCGCACGTGTTCGTGATCGCGTCCTGGGCCTCGATGGTCCTGATCGCAGTCTCGCTCGTCGGGGCGCTCCTGCTGCCGAGAACCCCCGCGGCGGTCGACTCCGACGCACGGCTCGAGCCGAACGTATCGTCTGGCGTCGCGTCGGTCGACGTCGCCGACCTGTGAGCGGATCCGTGAAAGGCAAAGGCCTCGCGGAAGGGGAGTGCCAGCCGGGGTGCAGCCAAATGGGCAGGTCTACAAATACCTACTCGGTACTAGCTGGCTTCCGCTGATCAGGCACCTTCAGTCGGACTCGTCAGGTCTCTCGCCCGGCGTCCTGTTGAACTCTTGACGTGTCGGAACGGCTTCGCGGGTCAAGATCCCAGCTGTGGTGGGAGGATCCGAGCCACGGAACTTAGGGGCGCTGCAGTGGATCACGCCGCTCCAGCTCCGGAGAAGATATCGACCTGAATTATCTGGTTTGGAGAACACGCTAGAAGGCGGAGTCCTTCTGTCGTTTCATGCTTAGCGGTGTCTCGATGGTCTCAGGGTCACCCCACCGGTTAATGGGAATAGGGAATCGGGACTGTCAAGCACGGCCACGTGGCAGCGCCACACCGGCCGACCTCTTCGGCAGCGAAGCCCGAACGCCGGACCGGGGCACCGGTTGAACCGGTTGCCATGATTTGGCAGGATCCAGTTTGCAGACCCCGAGCATCGGGGCAACAAGAAGGTGGGAATCGATGATCCTTTTTACGCGAACACTTGCGGTACTCGGGAACCCGCGCGATACCGGAGGTTGGGTCCGAAAGATGGCGACGCTGGTTACCGAGCGGACTGGGAAGGAGACCGCAGCGTGGGCCGGACTTTCGGGGACCGCGGCTGGCACCATCATCTTCTCCGCCTTCTACCAGAACATCGCGGATTTCGCGACGGCTACCGAGACGCTCATGGCCGACGAGCAGCACCTCGACGGAGTCGCTGAGGCCCGCCAGTACTTAGCCTCGATCCACCGATTGACCAGGGCTGATCAGCGCTCCTGATCCACCAAAAAGGCCTCCCCGGCTGGGAGAATGACGATTGCTGAGGTCGTCACATTCCAACAACAGGAAGGCACTTTCTGTGTCGTCAGTATCGCGCGGTCTCGACCGGATTCGGGTGACCTTCGACGAGCCGACACTCGTCGCCAATGCTGGGCTCGTGCTCATCGCGACCTTGGCGACGCGCCTTGGGATCGAGCAGCTCGTGAACCGCCCCCTTCGGCTCAACGGTCGCGTCGGCGGCGCGCTCCCTGGTCGCAAGGTGCTCACGCTCGTGCACGCGATCTGCGCGGGTGCGAGCCACATCGACCACGCGAATGTGCTGCGCGCGGGTGCCGGGGTCCGTGCTCGGTCACCGGGTGATGGCACCCTCGACGCTCGGGACCTTCCTCCGGGCCTTCACCTTCGGGCACGTTCGACAGCTCGAGGCCGCAACGGCCGAGGTGCTGAGGCGTGCCTGGGCGATGGGCGCGGGACCCGGTGCGAAACGCCTCGTGGTCGACGTCGACTCGACGATCTGCGAGGTCACCGGCAGACAGAAGCAGGGCGCGTCCTTTGGCTACACGAAGGTCCGTGGCTATCACCCGCTCCTCGCCACGCGGGCCGAGACCGGCGAGGTGCTCCACGCGAGAATGCGCAAGGGCTCGGCACACACCGCACGGGGGATGCGGCGCTTTATCGAAGAGCTCGTGCCACGGCTCCGCCGAGCGGGGGCGTCAGGTGAGATCGTGCTTAGGTGCGACTCGGGGTTCTGGTCGAACGACACGATGGCCGTCCTCGCTCGCCTCGGTGTGTGCTTCACGATGGCCGTCCACACCGCCAATGTGGCGATCGCAAAGGTGATCGGGGAGATCACCGAGGACGCCTGGACCCGGTCGACTACACCCCCGACGGCCTCGCCGACGTCGCCGAGACGACCTACAAGGGCCGACGCCTCATCGTCCGCCGAACGCGCCTCATCGGTCCGGACCAGCAGCTGTGGCCCGACTGGCGACACTTCGGGTTTCTCACCGATCTCGAAGGCACCGCGACAGAGCTCGACGCATTTCACCGTGACCACGCCCGCGTCGAGCTTGCAATCCGCGACCTGAAGGAGGGGGCGGGCATGGAGCACGTCCCCTCTGGCGAGTTCTCCGCGAACGCGGCATGGCTGTGCTGTGCGGTGCTTGCGCACGATCTCGTCCGCTGGGCCGCTCTCTTGGGCGGTGTCGTGCAGGCCGGCACCGGCGTCGTCGCACGGACGGTGCGGACCGAGCTGCTCGCCGTCCCGGCGCGGCTCGTCAACCGCTCCGGTGCTCGAACGCTTCGCATGCCCGAGTGCTGGCCGTGGAAGGACGCGTTCGATCGGGCGCTTCGAAAGCTTCGTGCGATCCCGGCAGCGTCCGGCTGAGAAATCTCCAGCGGTCCGGCGCAGCCGCAGACGTCCACCGATGCGCTGACAGCAGAGAAACGCACGAACCTCTCGTCCGACGCGCCCCGGTTTCCGCCAGGCACGTGCTGACGGGACACCGACCGCTGCGACTAGCTGACCGGGCGCTACCCGGGGTCAATCGGTGGATCGAGGCTTAGTGCGCGCGCCAGTAGGCACAGCTGACAACTCGTTGGTTAGGCCGTTCCCCCGGCCTAACCGGTGGCGATGAGGAGCCCTGACGGCGTGCGCTCATCGCCCGACGCGACAGCGATCGCCTGGGCCACCGACGAGATCAACAGCGCCGACTCGCGTTGGTTGAGATCGATGATCCCAACGGCCGCGAGTGCCGGCGGCACCAGCCCGCGATCACGAAGTTCGAGCAGTGCCGCTGCGAGCTCAAGACGGCGTTCGACGGTGTCGAGCTCGCCGGCAACAGCGCGGACTGCGACGTCGAATCCATCGTCGTCATGGGTCGAGCACGCCTCGATCGCCTGATCGATCGTCGGTGTGAGCACGCCCGGTAGGTGGACCTGGAGCGAGAGGTCGAGCTCGGGAAGGTAGACGACCCCGTCGTAGAGATCGCCGAAGCGTTCCCTCCCGAGCGGAGCGACGACGTGGATCGCCTCCAGCTGGAGCCGGGCTAGTCGTGCGCGCGGTGTCGTCACCTTCAGCTCCGGCTCTGCTGCGCAACAGCGCTTCACTTTGAGCCCGCTCCCACAGGGACAGGGCTCGTTGCGACCGACCTTCATGGGCCACCTCCTCGTCCATGTCATGGTTGCTCGGTGCAAATAGCAAGTGGTGGATGAGGGTCCACCAGTCGTCGGGGCGGTCCGGACATGATCCGGTTGCGACCCGAACCCAACGACTGATGGAGACCCCATGCTCGCACTTCGACCCGACATCGTGGAGGCTGTTTGGCAGGCCTTCGCCGGCCACCTGCCCGAACGCAACGAGAAGCCCCATCCGCTTGGCTGTCACCGGCGACGTATCTCTGACCGGGACTGTTTCGAGGCGATCTTGTTCCGCCTCGTCACCGGCTGCAGCTGGGACGTCGCAGGGCGACTCGGAAAGGGCGGGGAGACGACGCTTCGCCGACGGCGCGACGAATGGCTCGCTGCCGGGGTCTTCGCCGCACTTGTCGAGGAGGCGTTACGCGCCTATGACCGCGTGATCGGCCTCGACCTGTCCGAGGTTGCGATCGACGGCTCTCAGCACAAGGCACCAAGTGGTGGTGAGGGCACGGGGCCGAGCCCGGTCGATCGAGGAAAGACCGGATGGAAGTGGTCGATCGCGACCGATCGCTTCGGCATCCCTATCGGCTGGGCGATCGACGGCGCGAACCGCAACGACTCGATCATGTTGCCGCCGACGCTCGCCGACGTGGCGACGAGGGGACTCCTCGATGAGATCGAGACGCTGCATCTCGATCGTGGTTATGACAACAATGTCGTGCGGAGCCACGTCGCTTCGGTCGGCATCGACGACCTTGTCTGCGCAAGGAGGCGAGCACCAGGTGCGGCAAAGAGCAAGAAGATCCTCCCGCTCGGCCTGCGGTGGCCGGTCGAGCGCACGAACTCGTGGCTCTCGAACTTCGGCGGACTGCGGCGCAACACCGATCGTTTCATCGCCCAGCGCCTCGCTCAGTTTGCCCTCGCCATCACGCTCGTCATCATCGTGAAGCTCGTGAAGTGGAAAGAACGCTGGCAGAACACGACCGGATGAGGCCGCCTACTGGCGCGCGCTCTTATATCAATATTAGAACGGCGCTCCAGCGGACGGCGGGACGATCATCGACTTGATGCCTGTTTGAGCACCCTGTCACCCATGGCGCACGGGATCAGGGGTTCGCCGCTCGGTGCATCCGAGAACCCGCGGAATAAGAGCCGCCTCAGCCTCGCCCGGTAATGCCGCGACGCCGAGAACTACCTGGTCAGGGAATGATTGAATCGAGCCGATCGAGAATAACGAGGCTTCCGAGCGCGTTGGTGAAGAGCTCTGGAGACATTGCGCCGGTAGCGGAGAGCATCTGTCGAAGGATTCCCAATGATTGCGAATGGTCAAATGCTGATCTGGCGGCAGGAAGTTTTGATAGCCGAAAAGAGGTTGTCCCGTTCATCGTGGAATTTGAAGTGGCGGTCCCCCGCCTGACTCCTACCAACTGGTAGGTATCGGGCGTTCCGCCAAGAACATCCGAGACAGGGGACCACCATGAAGAAGAACTACCAGACCAAGCACGTTG
>DATCDR010000212.1:0-16075 GCA_036510575.1 Acidimicrobiales bacterium
AAGATCAGCGACGCCGAGATGGCCGAGGTCAGCCGCCAGATCAAACCGGACGCGTTCCACGGCGAGTGGAACTACACCGTCCGACCGAAACGAACTACAAGCGTGTAACTAACTTGACTGACTTATTTATTGGTAAGCACTAACCGTCGCTAATGGTGCCGGCGCCCACGACCGAGCTGAACGTCGATGTCGGCTCGGCGTTCTCACTCGTGTTGCAATCGCCGGTCGGGTGGACTCGGACCAAGCGCGGTCCCGAGAGTTCTGAAAGGACCGTTCCTTTTCGTCCGCCTTTACGCGTCCTGCACCTCGGGGCGCTGATGCTCGGTGATTACTCGGATCGAAGAGCGAGCGCTGCCGGAGTACGAGCTGCGATACGGGCGGGGATAGTGGCGACGAGGTTGGCGAGGAGGAGCGCGCCGACGACGACGAAGATCAAGGATGCGGGCACCGTCGGCTGCGGGACCGCATTGATGTCGCGGGCAAAGAGGTCCCAGAGCTCGCGACCGGCGACGATGCCGATGGGAATGCCGAAGGCGGCGGCGACTGTGGCAATGGTCGATGCCTGCCATGCAATGGTAGCGGCCACTTGGCGAGCCGTGAAGCCGAGCGACTTCAAAAGCGCGAGGTCTCGTCGTCTTCGTCGCACCGACGCGCTCAACGTCAGCGCCAACGCCAGTATGGCTCCAACGGCGAGGCCGATGGCGAGCACGACGGGCGTCGCGCCAGTCGACTGGTAATTGACGATCTCGGCAGGGCGCTGCACGCTGACGACGTCCACGCTGTCGCCGTTGGTATTGCGGTCCTTGGCGAACTCGGCGTCGGCAATCGCTGTGATTCGGTTCATGTCAGCCAGCCCGGCTGCGCTCGACACGTCGCCTCGGAGCCGCACAAAGACCACGCCGGGACCGTCGAGGTTCGGGTCTGGGTTCATGATGGCGTGAACGAATGCAGGACTCAGCGCAGCCGAAAGCAGCGCGCCGGTGCCCATCGACGGGTGATCGGCAAAGTTCCCCGCACCGCCGATCGCCGGGAAAGTCGCGGTGCCGACGACGGTCAACTTGGTCGGGGGCAAATAGAGCGGGGCGGTGTTCGGCGAGCCGAACGAAAAGGTGACGCCGTCACCGATGTGCTTATGAAGGAGCGCGAGCGTGGTGGCGCCGACAACAACCTGATTGTGGGCGTCTACGCCGTGGCCGGACAGTATCGGCGGCGCGACCTTGGCGTGGTAGCCGTCGACGGCGAAGATGGGCACCGTCAGGTTGTTGATCTGCACGGAGATGCTGTGAAATCCAGACCAGCCCGATACGTCAGCGTCGTGGTTGAGAGCGGCAAGCGCCTTTGGGGGCACGACGTTTTCTGAGCTCAACGCGTAGTTCCAATTCCATCCGTAAAGCGCAGGATGTGAGATCAACGTGTGTAGCCCGCTGCTGAAGGTGAGCGTTCCCGTCACCATGGCGATAGCCAAGGTCGCTCCTACGAGGACCGAGCGCGCAGGAACGGCTGTGCGACCCTGCCCGGAGGTGAGGGCGAATCGGAGACCGACGGCACTCGAGATCGGCAGGCCGATCGCTGTCGCGAGATGCACTGCTCTCGACTGTCGCGGGAGACGGATGCGAGACCTGGTGGCTTGGCGATGAGCGGCACCCTCATAGGCGATCGCCGTCGAGGCCGCACCGAGTCCAGCGATTAGAACCAGGACCCCGAGACCGAGGACCGTCCAATCGAAGGCGATTCCCGGCGGGTGATAGACCTGCCGTATCGGGCCGAGCGGCGAAAGCGGCGAGAGCGCGACGGCGACGATCGCCGCGAGCACGCTGCCCACAACCACAGCCGCGAGGACACCGACTAGGCCATCTGCGATACCCGTCGAGGGAGTAGCGCCAAGGGCTCGTAGTATCTGACCCTCCTCATCCTCGGAGCGCAGCTGGCGAGAGATCGTGAGCGCTGCGATCGCTAACGCCGCCAGGGCCGCGATCGCGCCGAACACGCCGAGCGCGATCGACTCGGGCTTTACTGCCAGCTCGACTTTGGTTTCGGTGATCGCGGTGACGCTGAAGTTCGGGTCGCTCCCGCTCGGCAGCAGTCGAATCAGCGCCGCTTCGGTCGGCGAGAGGCCCTGATCGCCGTGTACGAGCTGCATCGCGTACCAGGTGCCCTCTACGGAGTTGTTCGCGAGGAGCGACCGGGTAAGCGTCGGGGTGAACAACTCGTCAGCGGGGAGCCGGTCGGTGTCATCCTCGATGACCTGGTCGTTGAATACCACTATCCCGACGAGGTGCATCTCGAGGCGAATTTTCGGTCGTAATTTCGGCGTGCCAAACAGCGGAGAGTTGAACTGCGGCCCCGAGTAGATACCCATCGGAACGACGTCGCCGACGTGAATGTCGAGCTCACTGGCGCCGAGCGCGGTCGTCACAAACTCATCGGTGCTATTCGGATTCGCCATGCGACCAGCGATCGGCGTAGCCCGATCTTCGTTGAAAAAGAGCCCGTTGACGCTCCCCACCGGGTTCAGAGAGAGATTGAGATTCGGGGCACCGTCGCGTTCTAGCGGCACGATCCCGGCTCCAACCCATGCCTCGACCTGCTTGACGTCAGGCAGCCGGGCGATCTCGGGCAGCAGCTTCGGCGAGTAGTTGTTAGCGGCGTTGCCGGTGCTCGTGCCATACGTCGACATCGTCAGATCCGAGGCGTCGGTCTTTGCGAGGAATGCCGGGTACGACGACTGCGTCCGTCTCGCTGCCGCGACGGAGCCCATCGCGATTCCGCCGAGAAGGCCGATGAGCACCACGAGGGCGAGATAGCCGCCCCACCTGCGCGCAAACGTTGTCCGGAATCGGTAAGAAACGACTCTCGCGGCGCCAGCCGTCACGTTTCCTCCGTAGTTCTTGCTGCTACGCGACGACCGAGTGCCGCCGTAATGCAATCTTGAACCGAGTCAACTTCACCGACAAGGATGGCAGTCTCCCCGTTCGGAAGTGGTAGTACCCACACGAACGCACCACCACTCGAAGCTCGAAACGACGAAGAGGCGAGCTGACAAAGCGCGAGCGATGACGGCGCGCCCTCACGGGGGCGCAGACGCGTCGTCACCGACGGTGATCTGCCGATATCGTCTCGGCATGGCTACTGACGTCACTGACCTCACCTTCGGCGTAGAGGTAATGGAGCGATCGGCCTCGGTGCCGGTCGTTGTGGACCTATGGGCGCCGTGGTGTGGGCCCTGCCGGACCCTCGGGCCGATCCTAGAGAAGGTTGTCGACGAGACCGACGGTGAAGTGGAGCTCGTCAAGGTAAACATCGACGAGAATCCCCAGATCGCCGCGGCGTTCGGTGTGCAGTCGATACCTGCGGTCTTTGCGCTCCGCGACGGACAGGTCGTCGATACCTTCATCGGCGCGGTTCCCGAGCCGGCGGTCCGGACATTTATCGACGGTCTTGCTCGTGCGAAGCTGAGTGAAGCTGACCGCCTCGTCGCACTTGGCGATGAGCAGTCGATTCGAGCTGCCCTGGAGCTCGAGCCCGACCATGGAGAGGCAATTCGATCGCTTGCCGAGATCCTCGTCGCTGACGGAAATGCCGCAGACGCTCTCGACCTGCTCTCGCGAATTCCAGAGACGCCAGAGACCCGACGGATAGCTGCACTAGCCCGACTGAGCATGTCAGGAGACGAGACTCTGATCGACAGCGATGATCTCGAAGAGCGACTGAACTCACTGCTCGACGTGGTTCGAGACGACGACGTGGCTCGCCAGGAGTACGTCGACGTGCTCGCGGCCATGGACCCCGAGGACCCCCGGACGTCGCTTTTTCGCAAACGCTTGTCAGCTCGTCTGTTCTGAGCTCGGCGTGAGCGCGAGCGCGTCGGTAAAGCGACTTGGTGAGACGCCCCTATCGCTCGGCGATCGTCGCTTCGATGTCGCCAAACGTGTCCTCGTAATGGGCATCGTGAATCGGACGCCGGACTCCTTCTACGACCACGGGACCTACTTCGAGCTCGACTCGTCACTTCGGCTCGCCGAAGAGCTCGTCACTGCCGGGGCGGACATCATCGACGTCGGCGGTGTTCGCGCCGGCCCCGGACCACACGTCACGCCAGCCGAAGAGATCGATCGGGTCGTTCCCGCCATCGCGGCGATCGCCGCGCGCTTTGACGTAGCGGTGTCGGTCGACACCTTCAGGGCCGAAGTGGCCGAGGCCTCATATCAAGCAGGTGCCGTGCTCGGCAACGACATCAGCGGCTTCGCCGATCCGGAGTACCTGCCCGTCGCCAAGCGATTCGGAGCGGCGGTTGTGGCGACGCACATCCGGTTGCAGCCTCGCGTGAACGACCCTGACCCCCGCTACCCGAACGACGACGTGGTGGCCGCGTGCGAGACGTACCTCGTCGAGCGCGTCGAGCGGGCCCGCCAAGCGGGCCTCTCGGACGATCAGGTGATCTTGGATGCGGGGCTCGACCTCGGCAAGACCACGCCGCAGTCCCTTGAGCTACTTCGAGCGTCCGCCCGGCTCGCGTCGATCGGGCCGTGCCTCTTGTTATCGACATCGAACAAGGGGTTTCTCGGCGACCTCTTCGACTTAAAGATCGACGAGCGCTCCGAAGCGACGATGGCAGCGCTCGCAGTCGGCGTCATCGGCGGCTGCCGGGTACTCCGGGTACATGACGTGCGAGGTGCGTGTCGGATAAGCCGCACGCTCGAGGCGCTGCTCTAAATGGCCGAGGCACTGCTGAGCAAAGAGGGAGCGGCGCTTCCCTGCTACCTCGTAGACGGTGAGGACCCGAGCCTGGTGGCCCAGGAGCTGTCCAGCCTGCTCGCAGCGCTCGTTGACCTCTCAGTGATCACGACAGACGCCATAGAGGAGTACGGCGACGCCGGCCAGGTCGAAGAGCTCGACGTCGGCGCGATCGTCAACGCCTGCTGCACGCCGCCGTTTCTTACAGCGACCCGCGTCGTCGTCGTGCGGGATGCCACCGGCTTCGATGCCGCGAGCCAAAAAGAGATCGCCGCCTACCTTTCGAACGCTCTCCCGACGACGGTGCTCGTGCTTGCCAATCCAGGCAGGGTGGGCGCCGCCCTCGCAAAGGCTGCGAACGCACACGGCATCGTCATCCACGCGCAGCCCGGGAATGCCCGAGCCCGCACGCAGTGGATCTCCGAGCACCTCCACGACGCGACCCTGCGCCTCGACAACGCCGCGACAGCCCTCCTCGCCGACAACCTCGGCGAGGACCTAGCCAGGCTCGACGGCCTCACCAAGATGCTGGTTGCCGCATACGGACCGAATGCGACGGTTCACGAGAGCGACCTCGAACCATTTCTCGGGGCTGCGGGAGCCGTTGCTCCGTGGGATCTCACCGACGCACTCGACGCAGGTGACTCTGCACGAGCGATCGAAGCGCTCCATCGGATGCTCGAAGCTGGTGACCGCCACCCATTTCAGATCATCGCCATCTTGCACCGCCACTACGGGGCGATGCTTCGACTCGATGGCGCGGAGATCGCCGACGAAGCGGGCGCGTCGGCCGCAACCGGGCTCGCGCCCTACCCGGCAAAGAAGGTTCTTCTACAAAGTCGCCGACTCGGCCACGACCGCGTCACAAAGGCCATACAACTACTCGGTGCGGCAGACCTCGACCTCCGTGGTCTCCTCGGTTGGCCAGACGAGCTGATCATGGAGGTCCTCGTCGCGCGCCTGGCCCAACTCGTCCGACTCTCCAGCGGCGGAGGCGAGCAGGGGCGACGCTCCCAAAACAGGAACGCTCGGGCAAGATCGCAAGAGTCCTAGGCGACACGGACGTGTCGACCACAGAGGACCTCGCCACAGAACTCGTCGAGATTGCGACCACTGCCGCGATCCAAGCAGGAGCGTTGCTCGCCGAGATGGCTCCGAGGCGCCTTGATCTCCGCGCGATGGCCTCGGCCAAGTCCTCAATCACCGACCTCGTCACTGCAGCCGACATCGACTCAGAGGCAGCCGTCCTCGAGATCGTGCTCGGCGCCCGACCTGACGACGCGATCATGGCCGAGGAGGGCTCGAGTCGACCCGGTACGTCATCGGTCACCTGGGTCATCGACCCGCTCGACGGAACGACGAACTTCGTCTACGGCTACGGCGAATTCGCTGTCTCGATCGCAGCCAAAGTCGACGATGTCGTCGTCGCCGGCGTCGTGCACAACCCGATCGCAAAAGAGACCTTTGCCGCGACGCTCGGCGGCGGTGCGACGAGGAACGGTCAGGCAATGACGCCGAGCGACCCTTCGTCCCTCGCATCTTCCCTGGTAGGCACCGGTTTTGGCTACCTGTCCGAGGCGCGAGCAGACCAGGCTCGGATCCTCCCGTACCTGGTGCCAGCGATCCGCGACATCCGCCGCGGCGGGTGCGCATCACTCGACTGCTGCGGCGTCGGGGCCGGTCGGCTCGACGGCTACTTCGAAGCAGGGCTGAAGCCCTGGGACTTCGCGGCCGGGTTGCTCGTCGCGACCGAGGCTGGATGTGGATCGCGGAGCCTCGAGAATTTTCCAGGCCGTTCGACCACCCTCGTCATCGCCTCGAGCGACATTCTCGACTCTTTGGTCAACCTTTTGATCGAATGCGACGCCAAAGGACGACTCGAAGGTCACTAGGCCCCAAGAGAGCGGAGGGGTGATCAAGTCGAAGTAAGGTTTGCCCGCTCGGAGACGGCGGTCGTCTTCGGCGGATCCCGCAGGACGCGGAATCAGAAGGGAGCGTTCGGCATGAACCACCTCCTCGCAAGCGAGGGTGGCTACCAGGCCTTCACGCTGGGACATCTCGAAAAGGGCTGGCTCTACTTTGCTCTCGCGACGGGCGTGTTGTCGCTCATCGTCGCGCTGAATCTGATGCGAGGCGTCTTAGCTGCAGGTACTGGAACAGACCTCATGCGCGAGATCGCCGCGGCCATCCAAGAGGGTGCCGAGGCATTCTTGAAGCGGCAGTTCCGCGTCATCGGCATCATCGTCGTACCACTTGCCGTGCTGGTCTTCTTGACCGCGACAAAGGTTGTCGAGCCGTCTGGCGTCATCGCATTGTCGTTCGCCCATGCAGGTCTCTATCGCGCGCTCGCGTTCTTACTCGGCGCCATTTTCTCCGGCGCTACCGGCATCATCGGCATGAGCCTGTCGGTGCGCGGCAACGTCCGCACCGCGGCGGCGGCCCTCGACGGCGAGCTTGCGCCCGCCCTCAGAGTCGCCTTCCGCACCGGTGGTGTGACCGGCCTGTTCTGCGTCGGCCTCGGCATGATCGGTGCCTCAGGCATCACCTTGATCTTCCAGAACTCCGCCAGTGCCGTCCTTATCGGCTTCGGATTCGGCGGATCGCTGATCGCGCTGTTCATGCGAGTCGGCGGCGGCATCTTCACCAAGGCGGCCGACGTCGGTGCTGACCTAGTCGGCAAGGTAGAGGCGGGCATCCCAGAAGACGATCCCCGAAACGCCGCGACAATCGCCGACAACGTCGGTGACAACGTGGGTGACTGCGCCGGCATGGCAGCTGACCTCTTCGAGTCGTACGCGATCATGATCGTCGCCTCGCTGATCCTTGGCTACGCCGCGTTCCCACACCTGCACGGCGACGCCAGCGCGAAGGCAGTCATCTTCCCGCTGATCATCGCTGGAATGGGCATCATCGCCTCGATCATCGCGATCTTGTCGGTGAAGGCTCGTGCGAGCGACAAGACGGCTATGTCGGCGATCAACCGCGGCTACCGGGTCGCTGGAATCGTGACGGTGATCGCGTCGTTCTGCGTCGCGCAGTGGTACGTCCACAATCTGCTCTTGTTCTGGGCCGTCTTCACCGGCGTCTGCCTCGGGCAGGTCGCCTCGATGATCACCGAGCACTTCACCTCGACCGAACGGTCACCGGTTCGGGAGATCGCCGACTCGGCGCGCACCGGTCCAGCTACGACGGTCCTTGCAGGAATCGCGGTCGGCCTTGAGTCCTCGGTGTGGGCAATCATGGCGATCACGGTCGCGATCGCGGTCTCGATCGGCATGGCTCGAGGCAACATCGAGCTCACCCTCTACCTCGTCGCACTGACCGGCATGGGCCTGTTGGCGACGACCGGGATGGTCGTCTCAGAGGACAGCTTCGGCCCCGTCTCGGACAACTCCGCAGGTATAGCCGAGATGGCCGGCGAGTTCGGTGGAGCAGCCGAGCGCGTGATGGTGAGCCTCGACGCCGTCGGTAATACGACCAAGGCAATCACGAAGGGCGTCGCAATCGCCTCGGCGGTCATCGCCACCGTGGCGCTGTTCGCGAGCTTCATCGAGACGATCGGCAGCCAGCTCAACTTGCACGCCATTGGCAATGCGCTGTTCTCGAATCCGAAAGCCGAGATCAACGTCGCCGATCCGACCACGTTTCTCGGTGTCTTGATCGGCGGATCGATCGCCTTCTTGTTCTCCGGTCTCGCTGTTCGTGCAGTCGGCCGATCCGCAGGAACCGTGGTCGAGGAGGTCAGGCGCCAGTTCCGCGAGCACCCGGGCATCATGGATCGCACCGAGAAGCCAGAGTACGGGCGGGTCATCTCGATCTGCACCGCGGCCGCACAGCGCGAGCTCACGACCCCGGCACTCCTCGCAGTGCTCTCGCCGGTGATCGTCGGGTTCGGCATCAACTACTTCGCGCTTGGCGCGTTCTTGGTGGCCGCAATCCTCACCGGCCAGTTGATGGCGAACTTCCTTTCCAACTCCGGTGGCGCGTGGGACAACGCGAAGAAGTACATCGAAGACGGCGTCTACGGTGGCAAGGGCTCAGACGCCCACAAGGCCGTAGTTATCGGTGACACCGTCGGTGACCCCTTCAAGGACACCGCAGGGCCCGCACTCAACCCGCTGATCAAGGTGATGAACCTGGTCTCGCTGTTGATCCTGCCGGCGGTCATCACGTACCACAGCCACCCGTGGATACGCCTTCCGATCGCGATCGTCGCGCTCATCATCTTGTTGTGCGCGGTCGCCTTCTCCAAGCGCAAGGCGGGAACCTTCGGCGGCGACGACGAACCCTCGGCGCCCGCTACGCCGGAGGCGGCTGCGACCGTCAGCTAGGGACATCGGCGCACATCGAATATGCGCTGACAGAATAACCGAGAAGGCCCGCCGGCACCGGCGGGCCCTCTCGCGTCGAAGCAGAGCGCGATGGCCGTTTACCGCCAGCGATCGCGCCGTGGCTCAGCCAAACTGCGACCGACGACCAGCGACGGGCCGTTCCGGCACGCGAGCAACTCGTCGCGATGCCGCGCCGCTGCAGACAACGGAGCGAGATGACCGGGCAGGCGACCGAGTACGTGTTTGGACGAGATGAGTACGACCGCATCCATGCAGTCGAGGACCTCTGCGACGCGGGCACCAAGCGGCTGATCGAGCACTCGGCATCGGTGCGGGCGCGTCCTGCCTCGAGGCAGGTGCGGGCGGCGGTTCCATCGCCCCGTGGCTCTGCGGCCTCGTGGGAGCGACGGGGCAGGTGGTCGCCACCGACCTCGACGTCCGCGCGCTTGGCGAGCTCACCGGTGACAACCTCGAGGTCCGGCGCCACAACATCGTGAACGATGAGCTGGAAGAGGAGGCCTACGACCTCGTGCACGCCAGGCTCTTCCTCGAGCACCTCCCCGAGCGAGACGGCGTGCTCGAGAAGTTGATGCGGGCACTGCGCCCAGGAGGATGGATCGTCCTCGAGAGCGTCGACTACGGCGCCTCGGTCCCAATTAGCGAACTAGGTGCCGACGAGCACGCCCGTTCCCAGGCCATTCGCCTCGAGAAGTTCACCCTCGCAGGTGCGCAAGTGACAGGCGAAACCAGCGGGCTCCTGGGGAGCCACCTTCCATGACAAAGACGCGGCCTTCGTTGCCAACCTCGCCGAGGCCATGTGCACGAAGTCTCGCCGGGAGCTCTCGTCCGAGATAGAGGTTCACGCCGAGCTTGCCCACTCCGACTCCTCGAAGAGCTCCGGCATCTTGTCGACTTCGTCGTCGCTCAACAGCCCTGGACCGACCACCGCGTACTCCCCCATCATCCTCGGCGCTTGGGGACGTCGTCCACGCTGACAGCGATTGCAGGACAGACTCGGACTGCCCGATCGAGCTCGGGGTGCCCTCAGGCGGGCACCGGCTCGCCGAGGTAGGCGGCGATGACGCGCGGCGCGGTTCGCACCTCGTCGGGAGTGCCGGCAGCCACCACCTGCCCGAGATCCATTGCCACCATCCGGTTCGAATGCGAGCAGACGAAGTCGACGTCGTGCTCGATCAAGAGCACCGCGACGCCGAGCGCCGCGAGCCAGCGGATCAGCACACCGAGGTCTTCGCGCTCTGAGGTGTCGAGGCTGGCGGCAGGTTCGTCGAGGAGCACGATGCTCGGTCGGGCGATGATCGCACGACAAAGGGCGACGACTCGTCTGCGACCAAACGAGAGCTCGGTAGGCAGTCGCCCCAGATCCTCGACGAGATGCAGACGCTCGATCAGCTCGAACTGCGGCGACGTCATCGACGGCGTCCCTGGATGCACCAGATCGGTCAACCACGCCGCGCGATCCTTCGGCTCGCACGCGGCAAGCAGATTTTCGAGCACCGTCATGTCCTCGAACAGCTCGAGGGACTGAAAGGTCCGAGCAAGTCCGAGCCCAACGCGCTGCGTCGTCGAAAGATGCGAGATGTCATGCCCGTTCAGGTGAACCGATCCTGAGCGCATTCGCGCGAATCCGCTGATGGCGTCGATGAGCACGGTCTTGCCTGCACCGTTGGCCCCGATGATGCCGAGCACCTCGCCGCCGTCGAGCTCGAAGCTCACCCCATCGACCGCGCGGAGCGGACCGAAGGCGACCACCAGGTCTGCCACCACAAGATGCGCCGCAGCTAGCGGCGTGAGCGCACTGTCGGCGGCCGGGTCCTCGATCCTCGGCAAGGCGACAGGACTGCTCCGGTCTCTGCTCGAAGATCGGCCGAGCCTCGCTCTCACACGAGTCGAAAGGCGATCCAGCAGGCCGAACACCCCATCTGGATCGATGACCGTCACGGCCAATACGATCAGGCCCGCGATCAACGTGAGGTACTTCCCCGCGCCGGGGCCCGCGACGCTAAGGAGCTGGAGCCCGATGCCCGTCGTCGCCGGGGAGGCCGCGCCGATCAGGGAAGCGCCAAAGAGCGGGCCGAGCACGAACCCGATGCCACCGATCACTGCGAACGCCAGTACCTGGATCGACGTCGCCGCGTCGAAGATGCTGAATTGCGGCGACCGGTAGTGGAGCACGATCAGCACCCCGCCGAGCGCGGCGAGCCCACCGCCGTAGGTGAAGGCCCAGAGTTTGCTCTCAGTGACACCGATTCCGATCATCGCCGCGGCTCGCTCATTGGCCCGAACGCTCATCAGACGTCGACCCGATCTACCTCTCCGGAGATTCAAGACGCCAAAGGCCGCTGCCGTAGCTAGAACGACGACAAAGGCGCCAAAGCGACCCTCGGAGAACTCGCTGTCGAGCGAGATGCCGAACAAGGAGAAACTCGGAAGGGATAAGCCATTCGGTCCGCCGACGAAGTCCACCGTTCCGAAGATCATCGCGACGATGACCACGTTCAACGCCAGCGTCACGACAGCTAGGTCCATTCCGCGCACCCGTATCGCGGCAAGCCCGATGATGGCACCACAGCTCCCTCCAACGAGCACCGAGAGCGGAATCGCCACCTCGGGCGGCCAACCCGCGACGAACATCTGGGCGAACACGAGCCCGCCCACGCCTGCAAGCGACCACTGGACGAATGAGATCTGCCCCGCAAATCCAGTGAGCACCACCACGCTCTCGAGCACAACCGCCACCGCAATCGTCATTGAGATTGCGAAGTTCCAACTCGGGTTGAGCGGAAGCCAGATGAAACCCGCGCAAAGTGCTGCCGCGACGAGTAGGCCGACCACCACACTCGGGCGGCCAAGGGTCACCCGCGGCAGCCGAACGCTCGAGAACGCTCGGCTGGGGACGCGGCGACCTCGGACGATCGCCACGATCACCACTACCCCGAACGGAATCGCGTCGGCGAGTCCGTTGAAGTCGGCCCAGCGCTCGACTTCAGCTTGCAACACCCCGATCAGCACCGCTCCAGCGAATGTCAGAGAGAGCGAGGTCAAGTTGCCGATGACCGCGGAGGCGAGGGCGGGGAGAAGTAACAACGTCGCGAGCCCCGTCGACACGCCGAACAACGGTGAGATGAGCACCCCGGCAAGTCCCGCCAGCATCGAGCCGATCGCCCACGTCGCGGATGCGATCTGTCCGGGCGACCAGCCAAGGGTCGACAGCGCCATCGGATTCTCGGCTGAGCCGCTCACTGCGAGTCCGAATTTCGAGAAGCGCAACAGCGCCCAGAGCCCGATCGTGATGACCACCGAGATGCCGATTATCACGATTCGATCGCTACCAATGCCGACATCGCCGATACGGATGGGCGTGGTCGGAATGACGAGCGGGATGTAGCCGAGGCGGAAGGGAAGAATATCGATCAGACCTTGCAAGACAAGAAGCGACGCGAGGCAGACGACGACGCGGGCAAGCGCGGTGCTACGGCGAAGCGTGACGACGCGGTGGATCAACATCCCGATCACGGCACATGCGAGCAGCGTCACCACGAGCGCGAAACCGATCGGCCAACCCTCGGTCAGCCGGAGATAGTTGAAGAGGTAGGCCGCCACCATGCCGACCGCGCCGCTGGCGAGGTTGAGCACGCCCGATCCGCGACTGATGACAACGATCCCGAGCGCGGACATCGCGTACAGCGATCCGGTCGCTGCGCCAAAGAGCGCGAAAACGAGAAGGGAGTTCATTCGCTAGCTCCGAGACCGAGGCGAGCTCACGCTCGGCCGCGCCGATTGCTCAAACGCGGTGATTCCACCGTCGAACTCGCATCCACCGCGCAAGGACCCCCTCCAGCGTCGTTGTCTCGGCGCAATCGACCTCTCGACCGCCTGCAGACGTAACCGGGCACCGTACCGGATTGCACTTGGCGTGCACAATCGTGTGGACGAGCAACGATTCGAACTCATACGATAATGTCGCGCGGGCACAAGTTGGTGGCGGTCGTGCTCAGCATCGGGGGTCAGGGTTGATGTGGGTTAGCGTCGGAGAGCGGGGACTCTAGGGGTGGACGTCGACGTTTCGTTCAACGATTCAACATGGGCCGCTGACGCCCATCAGCGCAACCGCGTGCCGATGCACTCCGCCGTGGAGTTAATCGGAGACGACCGCGCAACGCGCGCTTGCTCCATGGGGGAACTAGCTAACGAGGGGGACGGCCAGTGAACGAGAACTACGCCACCGTATGGGAGGCGCTGTCTGATGAGGTTGGCGATCGGGTCGCGATCGTTCACGGAGATACGGAACGAACCTGGCGAGACTTCGACGACCGAGCGTCGAGACTGGCCGCGGCGATGGCATCATTCGGCGTCACCCAGGGCTCCTACGTCGCAATCGCCATGTGGAACTGCCCCGAAAACCTCGAATCGCTCTTCGCGGCGTTCAAGTTGCGCGCTATCCCGTTCAACTTGAACTACCGCTACCGAGAAACCGAGCTCAGCTACATCTTCAACGACGCCAAGGCGGCGGTCGTCATTTTCGACCCGCAGCTCGGTGAGCGAATCGAGCTCGCTGCAAAGAACGTCGACCACCCGATGATCCTGATCGAGACCGGCGACACCCCGACGATCGAAGGCGCCTACAGCCTCGAGCAGTTGATCGCGAGCCACGAGCCGGCACCTCGTATCGCCCGCAGCGGCGAGGACGAGGCGATCATTTACACGGGAGGAACAACCGGATATCCAAAGGGCGTTATCTGGCCGCACTACGTCGGCATGAACCAGGGCGCCGCCGGCCAACCACAGATCGAGCTTGACGAGCACGTCGCCGCCGTAAAGGCGACAGAGCCACCGAGATCACTGGTCATCCCGCCGATGATGCATGCGACGGGGTTCTTCGGCGCCACCGGCACCCTCTCTCGCGGCGGGGCGGTGGTCTTTTACACCTCACGCTCACTCAACCCCGATGAGATTCTGGGCCTGATCGGCAAACATCAGATCGCCTCGTTCTCGGTCATCGGTGACGCGATCGCAAAGCCACTCCTCGACGCCTTGGACAAGGCCGCAGAGGAGGGTCATCCCTACGACTTGTCGAGTGTCCAGACGATCGGCAACACCGGAGTGATCTGGAGCGCGCCGATCAAGAAGGGCTTCTTACGACACGGCAACTTCGTGATCCGCGACTCGATCGCATCAACAGAGGGATCGGGCTTCGCGACGGTGGAGTCCTCGAACGAGAACGAGGTCGAGACCGGCCACTTCAAGCTCGGGCCGAACGCCCGGGTTGTCGATGAGGACCTGCACGACATCGTGCCCGGCTCTGGTCAGGTGGGCTACCTGGCCACCACGGGTCTCCTACCGAAGGGCTACCTGAACGACCCGGAGAAGTCAGCCAAGACGTGGCCGACAATCGATGGGAAGCGCTACTCGATGCCAGGTGACATGGCGACGATCGAAGTCGACGGGACCGTGGTGCTCATGGGCAGGGGCAGCGAGGTCGTCAACACTGGCGGAGAGAAGGTCTTCGTGGAAGAGGTCGAGCAGGCGCTGCTCACCCACCCGGCGGTGAAGGACACTCTCGTCGTCGGACTGCCAGACGAGCGATGGGGCTCCCGAGTGACCGCTGTCGTAGAGCTCGAATCGGGCGTCGCCGTATCCGAGCGCGAGCTCATCGACCACGTCGGCCTACAGCTCGCCGACTACAAGCGACCGC
The DNA here is from genome assembly GCA_036510575.1 of Acidimicrobiales bacterium. Classification (GTDB taxonomy): domain Bacteria; phylum Actinomycetota; class Acidimicrobiia; order Acidimicrobiales; family Bog-793; genus DATCDR01. The sequence goes on from DATCDR010000212.1 coordinate 14,779, forward strand.
GCCAGGTCGTCTTCGTAGACGAGGTACCTCGAAGCCCGACCGGCAAGGCGGACCGAAAGACCGCGAAGGAGAAGGCAGTCGCGCAGACCTCGTAGCTGCACCAACCCACAGCCTCGGTCGTTCGAAGCGTCAGCAATCGGCCATCTTCGGCCGCGCTCCTTAGGTCGAGGCGAAGTCATGATCCATCCGATCACATCGCAACAGAGCTAGGACCGGACCGCCCGCATGCTTCGTGCGGAACGATCCGGACGCACAGCCAGCAGTAACGTGAGCGTGCTCACGGACAGCAGCAGGTCGGGCACTGGGCTCGACGAAGGACTTCGAGAGGTGAAGATATGGGTGATCTCTGCAAGGACCGCGTCGTAATCGTGACCGGAGCAGGTCGCGGCATCGGACGTAGCGAGGCGCTGGCATTTGCCAACGAGGGGGCCAAGATCGTCGTCAGCGACCTAGGTGTGGAGCTCGACGGCTCAGGTGGTTCAAAGAGCATCGCCGAGTCGGTAGTCGAGGAGATCAAGGCGCTCGGTGGCGAGGCCACCTCGATCGCAGAGGACGTCGGCGACACCGCCGCCGCGAAGCGGATCATCGACTGCGCGATCGACACCTACGGGGGCCTCGACGTCGTCGTGAACAACGCAGGCATCCTGCGGGACAAGATGATCTTCAACATGGACGAGAGCGACTTCGACGCCGTCATCCATGTGCACCTGAAGGGGACCTGGAACCTCTCCCACTGGGCCGCCATCTACTGGCGCGACCGCACGAAAGAGGGGCTGACCAACGACGCCCGGATCATCAACACGAGCTCACCGGCAGGCCTTTACGGCAACATCGGCCAGACCAACTACTCGCCCGCCAAGGCAGGTATTGCGGCGATGTCGATCACGCTCGCGGGAGAGCTCGGACGCTATGGCGTGACGGCGAACGCGATCTCCCCGGTGGCACAGACCCGGATGACCGAGAATCTTCAGCGCCCCGGTTCTGCGCCACGGCCCGAGCCCGCGGCGGGCGAGGTAAACCCTCGTAGCCCCGACTTCGTCGCCCCCCTCGTCGCGTGGCTAGGTAGCACGGAGTCAAAGGACGTCACGGGTCAGGTGTTCGAGGTTGGAGCAGGTTCCATTGGCGTCGCACAGGGATGGCGCCACGGACCGACCGAAAAGCGGGAGGGTTCGAACTGGGATCCTGCTGAGTTGACGGCGGTCGTGACGAAGCTGATGTCCGAGGCAGCTCCCGCCGGAACGCTCTGAGCAACCGCGCGTCATCCCGCCTGCACTTCGCCGCGGGATGACGCGCGGAA
>DATCDR010000213.1:0-6947 GCA_036510575.1 Acidimicrobiales bacterium
GCTCGAGCTCGGCGCGGTCCTCTTCGGTCAGGGCAAGCGGTTCCACTCTCCACATTGTCGACCTCCCGGGGTCGTCGATGTGGACCATTTCACAACGTTCATAGGACTAATGCGTGGATGCACTAGGGCCTCGTGCGGGCCTCACGAGGCGGGAAGTTCATCGGTACATCGTCTGATTCTCTGTGCCTGGCGCGTAGGCGTCTGGATCGAGCCAGCAGTTGATGATCGCGCAGCCCCCGGAGGCTCTCGCCCGCTCGAGTGCCGGTCGAATCTCAGCGGGGTCGCGGACCGCTTCGCCGTAGATGCCGAGCATGTCGGCGAACTTCTCGAAGTCGACGTCACCGAGGTAGTTGCCGACGTTCCCGCGTTCTTCGCCGTACTTTTGGATCTGCCCGAAACGAATTTGGTTCATGTAGGAGTTGTTGCCGATCACGGCGATGTAGGGAAGATTGAAGCGAATCGCCGTCTGGACGTCGAAACCCGTCATCGCGAATGCTCCGTCGCCAAAAAGTGTCAGAACCTCGTGGTCGGGATGGGCGAGCTTTGCCGCCATCGCGAAGCCGGTTCCCACACCAAGTGTGCCGAGCGGTCCCGGATCCATCCAGAGCCCAGGACCCTTCGGCTGGATGACGTTGCCGGCGAACGTCACCACATCTCCGCCGTCTCCGATGAAGATCGACCGGTCGGTGAGGAAGTTGTCGATCTCGTGCACGAGCCGGTAGGGGTGGATGGGCAGCTGCTCGTTCATCAGTCTTGGCAGGCGGGCCGCTACGGCTGCGCTCTCGAGCTCGCGGAGGTGCTCCACCCAGGCAGCTCTGCCTTCGGGGTCTTTCCACGCCCGCCCGGCGACGGCTTGGGTGAGGGCGGCGAGAATCGTGTCGATGTTGCCGACGAGACCCAGATCGACGTCGCGGTTCTTACCGATGGCGTTCGCCGACATGTCGATCTGGACGACGGTCTCTGAGCGCAGGCTCTTACCGTAGCTCAGTCGGAAATCAAAGGGCGTGCCGATGACGATGGTCACATCCGCCTCGCCGAATGCCGCGCGCCGGGTCAGCTGGAAGCCGAGCGGGTGCTCGGGCGGCAGGGTCCCTCGTGCCGCGCCGTTCATATACGTCGGGATGTTCAGCGCTTCGGAGAACGATCGAGCGTTGTCGGTGGCGCGACAGGTCCACACCTGTTGGCCAAAGAGCACGCAGGGGCGGCTCGCATTGACGAGGAGGTCGGCGAGGTGGTCGATATCGTTCGGGTCACCGAGACTCTTGCCGGACGCGCTGTAGGAGTTCGGTGCGGGGATGACGGCGCTGCCCGTGCTGATCTTCTTATCGAGGATGTCTCTTGGGATCTCGAGGTAGGAGGGGCCGAATGCGCCGCTTCGAGACTCGCGCGCTGCCATGGAAACGAAGTCGGCGACGCGCTCCGTGCTCATGACCGAGGAGGCGAATTTCGTGATCGGGCGCAACATGTCGACGTGGGGCAAGTCCTGCAGCCCGCCCATCCGGTGTTGACCGATTGCTGCCTGCCCGCCGATCAGCAGCATCGCGCTCTCCGCTCGGAAGGCGTTGGCGACCCCTGTCATGGCGTTGGTGGTGCCTGGGCCCGCGGTCACGACCGCACAGCCGAGCTGACCGGTCATGCGTGCGTAGCCGTCGGCGGCGTGCGCGGCGACCTGTTCGTGGCGCACGTCGATGATGTTGATCCCCTCATCGATGCAGCCGTCGTAGATATCGATGATGTGGCCACCACAGAGGGTGAAGATGGTATCGACGCCCTCGTTCTTTAGGGCTCGAGCGACGAGGTGCCCTCCCGAGATCTGTGAATCCGGTTCCGGGACCTCTTCTGATGATTGGTGCGACTCGCTCTGCTGAGTGATTTTGACCTCCTGAAGCACGCCGAATCGCTCTCGAATTGTAGGACTACACGACCAAACATCAGCGACTCTGACTCGGGCGCGATGCCGCTCGCTCCTTGCCACACGCCCATCTGGTCGGGGCGCACCTGTCGTGCGGTGCTGCTACTTCACGAGACTGGCGAGACTCATGCGCTGGACCTTTCCGGTCGGCCCTTTCGGTATCTCGGGGAGTACCGCGATCGCCGTCGGCACCTTGAACGAGGCGAGTCGCTCCGAGCAGTGCGCCAGCAGATCCTCGACGGTCGCGTCTGATCGAAGCACGACGACGGCACCTACGGTCTCGCCGTAGATCGGATGAGGAATTGGGTAGGAGGCCGCTTCGCTCACCGCTGGGTGCTCGAGGAGCACAGCTTCGACCTCGTATGGCGAAACCTTCTCACCCGCGCGGTTGATGAGCTCTTTCGTACGCCCGACGAGCGTCACATAGCCGTCCTCGGACTTCGTGCCGACGTCGCCGGTGCGGAACCATCCGTTCTTGAAGTTCGCTTCGTTCGCCTCAGGGTTGTTGAGGTAGCCGTCGACGATCGACGACCCTCGGACTGAGACCTCGCCACGCTCGCCGGCCGGCACTTCGTTCCAGTCGTCGTCGAGCAGGGCGATCTCGATGCCGGTCGCTACTCCGACGGTGCCGGCGCGCCGATCCAGCGGTGGCAGCGGATTCGACGACATCTGGTGCGCGGCCTCCGTCATGCCGTAGGCCTCGACGAGTGGAACCCCGATGCGGTCCTCGTATCGGCGCCACTCCGGCGCAGGCAGCGGGGCGGAACATGATCGGGCGAAGCGGAGGCTGTGTGCAGGTGTGGCCTCCATCTCCGAAGCCTTGTTCAGCACCAATGAGTGGATGGTCGGGACGGCGGTGTACCAGGTAGTGGCGCTGTCGCGAACTTCGTCCCAAAAGCCCGAGGCGCTGAATCGGGGAGGAATGACGATCGTGCCTCCGCTTGCCAGTGTGCCAAGCGTCGCGGCGACGAGCCCGTGCACGTGAAAGAGCGGCATGACGCAGTAGGTGACGTCGTCGCCGCTTAAGCCGTAGGTCGCGACGATCGTCGCGGTGCTGGCGCTCAGATTCCGTTGGCGGATCGGCACGGTCTTTGGCCGGCTCGTCGTACCGCTCGTGTGGAGGAGGAGTGCGATCGACTCGGCGTTGGAGGAGCCAACGACGCTCAGCCCACTCGCGTGCTCGACATCAACCCGATTACCTGCTGTGGTGATCAGGTTCGTCGGAATACCGAGTGCCCGAGCCGCGTCCGCGGCGGTTGTGTTCTCTGCGGAGTGGAGGAGCCGTGTGGCAGCTAAATCGGTGAGCTCCTCAGTAACTTCTCGATCTCCGAGTGCGCCATTCAACGGAGCCGCGGCAGCGCCGATCTCCACGACCGCAAGGAACGCGACAAGGAAGGCGATGCTGTTCGGAAATGACAATGCGACACGATCGCCCGAGGCGACGCCGACGAAGGCCAGCCGTCCCGCGCAGTCGCTGATCGCCTCGTGCAGCTCCGCGTAGGTCAGCTTCTGCCCACTTTGCGGCTCGACCAAGGCGGTGTGGGCATCTTGGCGGACGATCATCTCGAGCACGGTCAAGGGCGTAGCGGTAGTCGTGGCCAATGTAAGGTCTCCCTACTGAGCTGGTCGAATGAGCCTAAGGCGGGGGATCGCCAAGCGTCAACGCACCTGATGGGCACAAGTTGACCACGTCGAGGAAGCCGCGCGTATAAAGGCGCGAGTTACCGCGCGGCCGACGAATCCTTCACGAATCAGTCACAGCGTCGGCAGCGTCGCGATGACCTCAGTAATCGAGTGCGATTGTGCTGCTGATTCCCAGCGTGGACGTGGTGAGCATCCAACTGACGCTCGAGTTGGGAGCCAACTAGCTTTGGTCAAAAGCCGTGGTTGCTACTGCTCAAAGAGGCGTCTTGCAAGCGTCATAGCGGTAATGGCGTTCGGCCAACCGGCATAGAAGGCAAGGTGGGTGATCGCCTCGATCAGTTCGTCGAGGGTGACCCCGTTGTCGATGGCACGGCGCATGTGCGACTCCATCTGTTCTGTGCGATAGAGCGAGACAAGAGCAGACACGGTGATGAGGCTGCGGTCGCGCTTCGAGAGGCCGGGCCGCTCCCATATGTCTCCGAAGACGACTTCGTCGGTGAGGGAGACCAATTTCGGGGCGAAGTCGCCGAGCATCTTTTGTACTGCGGTGGGCTCTTCAGGCATGTCCTGCTCCTTCTCGTTTGACTGGACCTAGACCTCGTTTGACTGGACCTAGACGACTCCAAGTATGAGGTAGCGACGACGTAGCGAACCGTCCGTCACGATCGGACCACAGTTGGCGTTTCGCTGTCGCCCAGTAGCTTCGCTGTCGCCCAGTAGTGGTCGGCCACCTCATCGAGGCTCGAGTCGAGCTCGCAAATCCCGACGGGGCCTATCCTCCCATCGAGAACGTCGGACAGGCGGTCTGGTCAGCCACCAGGTCCAGCGTAAGGCTGCAGCGGAGCTCATGGGAGGGTCTGCTACTACTGGCATCAGCGGCGTCTTTCACCCGCTGGAACGAGCTTTCCGCGGCGATCAAGGCCACAGATTGCTGCCTTGATGCTCCTCTAGCCGCGAGCTCGTGCCGGTGTCATCCCGGCCAGCTGTCTTCGCTGACCGAACGCGAAGCAACCCCCCTTGCTTTTTGGGCGTGGGGGTCGCTTCATGCTCTGACCAGCGCTAAAGGGTCGGTCAATGCTCGGTATCTGGGCACTACCCCCGCGCGTATGAAACATTCGGGCGAATCGACGGCGTGTCCCGATTGAGCGCCACCAGCGTGGGGTATAGGTGATGCAGTCGAATATCTTGAAGGGATCGACATGAAGAAGCTTCTACTGGGTGTTGGGATTCTCGTCGGGTTTGTCGTCGGCTCACGCGCGGGACGACGACCGTACGAGCAGATCGAGTCGAAGGTGAAAGATCTGACTGGCAGAAAGTCCGTCCACAATGCGGCCTCGTCGACCAAGGAGGCGATGCATTCGGCCAGTGATGCAGCGACGACGACCATAAAGCAGAAGGTGGATGAGGCCGCCGAGCACTTCAGCGAAGCGGTCGACAGGTCGGCGGAGAAAATCACCAAGGCGCTTGGCGCCGACCACTGACCCGAGGAGCGACCGTCCCGTAGGTGGAAGCGAGACGGCTGGAAAGCTGGTGCAGTGCATCCGCGCGACAGGTCCGAACGCTGCGACGGACTCTGGCGAGACGTCGCTTGGTGTCTCTTCGATGATTCGCGCCGCGTTCTCGACGCGAGAGCTCACGCTGCAAGCGGGCCATCTTTCGCGCGTAGCGATTGAGGGCCTTCGGATTCGCCACTACCTCACCGGTTGAGCACTGCACGGGTTTCCCTCCGAGGTCGACGCCGACGACGGCGTCCGGGAATGCCGCAGCCGTCTCGACACAGATCGAGATGAAACATCGTCCTGCCTCTTCGGAGATCGTCGCATTGAGGATTCTCGCCGTGCGAAATTGACTACCGCGTATTCGCCGAGGTCAACTACCGTTGCAGGATGGATGAAGCCGCCGATGACCTTCTCGACGCCGCCACCGCATCGGGTGTGCTGGACTTCACGAATTGGCAAGGTCTCCAGGGCTTGGCCGGTACAACTACTCCGCGCCGATCGCAGCATTGAGCATTGGCGCGGAGAGATGGGGGGACGCGAGTGAGCCTTGAACGAACCGGCGAACGTGTGGCGTTCCGGGGCCGCGGCCAGACGTTCACCTTCGAGGTAGTAAGTGATGAGCGCGATGACTTTTTCGTGCAAGTGCCCCGGTCGCAAGTCCAAGATGACCTCAACTTGCCGCTAGTCGTAAAAGATGCCGATCGATTCGATGAGCACGAGCTCTCGTACCTGGTTCCTCTCGAGAAGTGGAACGCGCGAGTGACGATGGACGGTCAGTATCGCGACTAGCCGGTAGGTCGCTCCGTACGCCGCGACGTCGGGCGTCGGGCTGTTGAAGAATTTGCGCACGTCCGCGGGCGGGGACGGCCCGCGTTCCTTCAGCGCGGCAGGCACGGCAGATCGATCGCTTTGGCGTTCGCAGAACCTGGTTGTCGAGCGAACGCCCTCACAGCGACCCAGGTATGTTTGGCGATTGAACGCTGTCGTGGACGTCTACGGGCCAGACCAGAGATACCGACGGGCGCATCGGGGTACGCGGAGCGGGACAATCAACGCCGTTGGCGGCGTTACGTCACTCGAGAGAGGCGGAGCCCATGCGATCCGATATCAGACCAGGCGGCACCTTTCCGGATTATGCCTTGCCAGACCACACCAACACGGTCCGCTCGCTCAGTGATCTTCAAGGCAGCGACCCGTTGATCTTGATGCTCTCGCGTGGCAACTACTGCCCTAAAGAGCACCAGCAGCACCTTGAGTTGGCGGCGAACCAGGCCAAGGTCGCGGTGGCTTACACCCAGATCGTCACCATTGCCACCGACGACCATCACACCCTTCAGGAGTTTCGGGCTTCGGTCGGAGCCCAATGGACGTTCCTCTCCGACGCCGATCGGACGATCCAGCGCGATCTCGAGATCCAGGAGTACACCGACCCCGAGCACAACCCGATGATCCCCCACACGCTGGTGCTGAAGCCGGGGCTCGAGGTTCACAGTGTCTACAACGGTTACTGGTTCTGGGGACGCCCGTCGTTTTATGACCTCTGGTCCGACCTGCGCGCTGCCTCGAGCGAGATCCGCCCCGACTGGGACCTGAGCAAGTCGGGGCTCCGCGAGGCCTGGGATGCAGGCGATTACAGGAGCTTCCACGGATGGGACAAGCGAGCTCAGTAGTCGATGCCGACGTCGTATCCGTCACAGGTGAGCATGAATCCGACTTCGCCGGTCACACGGATGCACGTTGACGCCGGTCGTAGAGGTTCTGAGCCGAAGCGACCCGGTAGGTGGTGGTGATGCAGACGCCGCTTTGTGAGCTGCTCGGGATTGAACAGCCGGTCCTGCAAGCGGCGATGTCGGAGGTGCCCTAATTAGCCGCGGCGGTCTCGAATGCCGGCG
>DATCDR010000214.1:0-20448 GCA_036510575.1 Acidimicrobiales bacterium
TACGCGAGCTGGGTTTAGAACGTCGTGAGACAGTTCGGTCCCTATCCGATGCAGCCGTAGGAGATTTGAGGAAGGCTGTCCCTAGTACGAGAGGACCGGGACGGACGCAGCTCTCGTGTGCCAGTTGTCCTGCCAAGGGCATGGCTGGTTTGCGACCTGCGGAAGGGATAAGCGCTGAAAGCATCTAAGCGCGAAGCTCGTTCCAAGATGAAATCTCCCACAGGGTTAACCTGGTAAGGCCCGTGGCAGACCACCACGTTGATAGGCCGGAGGTGTAAGCGCGGTAACGCGTTCAGCCGACCGGTACTAATCGGCCGAGGTCTTGAACTCTTCGCTCGTGCTCGCTATGGACTGTTCAAGGGATACGTGAATACGTATGCCTGTTTATCGATGAATTCATCGATATCGACAGAAAAGGTTTCCGGTGGCCATGGCGGCGGGGATACACCCGTTCCCATCCCGAACACGGCAGTTAAGCCCGCCCGCGCCGATGGTACTTGGGGGGAGACTCCCTGGGAGAGTAGGTCGTCGCCGGAATACTTCTCGAAACCCCCAGCACGTGGTGCTGGGGGTTTTTTGTTCGTCTATCTCCTCCGTTTATTGTCCTCGTTGCCTCCCCTACGATTGCAGCCGCTCGCGGTGCTTCGGGAGGGCAACCTTCTAGAACGAGTAGTTTCTCCATATGGCTTTACCACCGCGCGATCCTGACGATCGCCGCTCTTCGGCTCTTCCGAGGGACACGTCTGATGCGAGCTCACCTCGTCGAAACCCAGCACGACCACCTCTAACTCGCCGCGCAGGCTCGAGTGGAGACGGACCACGTCGCGACTTCACCGGCGGAGCGCGTCGGAACGCGAGTAGTGGCGGTGACACCAGTGGACGACCTCGCTCTGGATCGCGTGACGCGGCCGACCGGCGCGGCCAGAGTGCCTCCCCGAGCGCTCGTCAGAGCGGTGCCTCCGGCGCAGCAGGTGGCCGCGGACGGCCGAGTGCGCCTCGGAGCGCGTCCGCCGGTCGCGGCGGGGTAGAGGGCCGCTCGTTCCCGCCCCGCGGAACTGGCGATGATCGAGGCGATCGTAGGGAGCGTCCATCGAGCACGACTCGAGAGGGCGGTCGGGACTCGGCGTTCCGGGGTGAGGCCCGTGGCCCACGCGCCGGCGGCTCATTTCGCGACGATTCGCGCGGCGCTCGCGACGACTCTCGCGGCAGGCCAACTACCAGCTCGCGAGGTGTCTCGACGGGGCGAGGTGCCCCACGCGGAGCGAGTTCGTCGGCTCCAGGTCGCCCGACGAGAGATACCCTCGCGGTGCCGGGTCGCCGGCGAGAGCAGTTCTCCGAAGATCGTCCAAGTCGCGTTGCTCGAGACGGCTCGGAATACCGCATACCAACGCGCCGCAACATGCCCCGTAGCCCGGGTTTTGGAGCGGGAAGACCGGTTGTTCCCGGCGGGGGAAGACCAGGTGCCGGTGACCGACGGCCAGTCGAGTGGGTGCCGGGTGCGTCACGGCCCAGGCCGCAGGTCGATCGGACCCCTGGTAGCGGTCCTATTCGTCGACGAGACGTGGATCAGGGACTGCGCGACGACGACCGACTCGGTCGGCATGGCGCGCCCCGTGGCGCGTCGAGTGATCGTGCACCACGCCCAGGTTCTCGCACGCCGCGGACCGGCGACCGTCGCGGTGCTGGCGCTGTCCCTTCGGGACGCGATGGTGAGTTCCAGCGCAATCTTGGGCGTGCGGCAAAGGCAGGATGGGGTGGTGTAGCTCGTCGGGGCGCAGGCGCGCTCTCGGATCAGGACGAACCGGAAACCCAGTTCGCTCGTAGGGACGGTGCTGTTCGACGCGACGCCGCATCGCCAGCGGCTCCGCAACGCCGTGAGCCACAGGCTCGATTTGCGATCAAGGCTTCTGGGGCCAAGCGCCCCAATTCGCAACGCGGAACTGCCTCAGCGGCGCGAGCAGTTGCCCCGGATTCTGCGCCGGTCCGGCGCAAGCGAAAGCGCGAGGTGCCGTTCGATGTCTCGAGCGAGCTTCGTCAGGCCGCCGCTCCACGCGACGTCGCAAGAGTCGAGCTTCGCCTGGCCGATGCCGCGCGCGCCTATGACCGAGAGCGCTACACCGATGCGCTCCCGACGCTACGCGACCTGGTCAAAGCAGCCCCTGGCGCATCCTCGGTGCGAGAGCTGCTTGGCCTTACTTACTACCGGCTCGGTCGTTGGCGAGACGCGATCAGGGAGCTCCGCGCGTTCTTCGAGCTCACCGGGTCGGTTGACCAGCACCCGGTGCTAGCCGACTGTGAGCGCGCGCTCGGCAACCACTCAGCAGTAACGGAGCTCTTCGGCGAGCTGCGCCAGACCGGTGCTGGAAGTGACGTGCTGGCCGAGGGCCGGCTCGTGATGGCGGGCTCACTAGCTGACCGCGGGCGTGTCGACGAAGCGATCGAGCTGTTGTTGCCGGCAGTGAATCGACCGGTGCGAAAGCCGCTCGATCGTCATCTGCGGCAGTGGTACGCGATCGGCGACCTCTATGAGCGAAGTGGCGATCTGCCTCGAGCCCGTGAGTACTTCGTGAAGGTCGTTTCCGCTGATCCCGAGATGTCTGATGTCGTCGAGCGTCTGGCCTCGCTTCGGTAGGTGGCCGCGACGGCGTGGACGACTTAGATTGTGGGATGGTTCACAGATCTGAGGTGCCAACTGGGCCGGGAGACGAATCGCTCCCGACCTGAGCGTCAAGGAGGACGGCATGGCCACTGATATCCAAGCGCTGCTCGGGAGTGAGGCGGAGAGCCTGCTCGGGCATACGTCTAAGACGATCATGAAAGAGGAGCTGACGCTCCCAGGGCCGGACTTCATCGACCGGGTCTTCCTCGAGAGCGACCGCTCGCCGAACGTGCTCAAAAGCCTGGCGTCGCTTTTCAACCACGGCCGCCTCGGCGGAACCGGCTACCTTTCCATCCTCCCGGTCGACCAGGGGATCGAGCACTCCGCAGCGGCGAGCTTCGCGAAGAACCCGATCTACTTCGATCCGAAGAACATCATCGAGCTCGCCATCGAGGCCGACTGCAACGCCGTAGCTACCACGATGGGTGGCCTCAGCATCGTCTCGCGTCGCTACGCCCACAAGATCCCGCTGATCGCCAAGTTGAACCACAACGAACTGCTCACCTACCCGACCAAATACGACCAGGTCATGTTCGGCTCGGTGCAACAAGCGATCGACCTTGGCGCAGCAGGTGTCGGCGCGACCATCTACTTCGGCTCCGATGAGGCGACGCGTCAGATCCAGGAGGTCTCCGCGGCCTTCGCCGAGGCGCACCGGCACGGGCTTTTCACGGTGTTGTGGACCTATCTGCGCAACAACGCCTTCAAGACCGACGAGGCGGACTACCACCTCTCGGCGGATCTCACCGGCCAGGCCAACCACCTCGGTGTCACCATCGGCGCCGACATCATCAAGCAGAAGCAGCCCGAGAACAACGGCGGCTACCTCGCCCTCAAGTTCGGCCGCACGGATCCGCTCGTCTACTCGACGCTGACCAGCCCGAACCCGATCGATCTCACCAGGTGGCAGGTGATCAACTGTTACGCGGGCAGGATTGGCCTGATCAACTCAGGTGGCGAGTCCTCAGGCGAGAACGACCTCGCCGATGCAGTCCGAACCGCCGTCATCAACAAGCGAGCGGGCGGAACGGGGCTCATTGTCGGCAGGAAGGCCTTCCAACGGCCGCTCGCCGACGGCGTGAACCTGATCCACTCCGTCCAGGATGTCTTCTTGGACGCCGAGGTGACGATCGCTTGAGCGATCCGCCGCTCGACCGAGCGGCTCGCGGCTGCTCTGGATCGCGTTGGTGGTGGAGTCGGACGCCTCGACCGACCAGGAAGTACTAGCTGGCGTCGGCGACGACGCGATAGACCATCCCGGTTCGTGGCTTCGGGTAGAAAAACGTCGTCTTTGGCGGCATTCGCTTACCGCTGTGCGCGGTCTCCGCTATCTGGGCGACCGTGGCAGGGCGGAGCAGGATCGCCGCCTGGGCCTCGCCGCTCGTGACGGCGTTCGCTGCGAGCAAGGTGCCGTGTTGGTAGGCGAGCTCGTGTGCAGGAAGCGCCGCCAGGGCGACGTCGAGACGGCTCGAGTCGAGGTCCGCTTCGGCCCGTTCGTAGACGACGCCGAGAGGCTGGAGGTAGAAGTTCCCCGATCCGGTCACGAGACCTAGTGCCTCCATCTCGACGAGATTCAAACCGAGCTCGCCAGCGTCGTCAGGGCCGGGGATCACGTCGAAGAAAGGACGAAATGCCCCGACGAGGTCGAAGTCGTCAGGAACTCCGGAGACGAGTCGGTGGATAGCCTGGACGAAGAGCTCGTCTGGTGTGAGTTCGACGACGAGCGCCATCACGAGGTCGTAGTCGCCTGGCGCGTCGGCTGTAGTGCTTCGTTGCTCGGCCCGGTAGAAGGTCGCGGTCTCATAGCGGTGGTGGCCGTCCGCGATGACGACCGGCGTCGAGGCGACGAGTCGCTCGATCTCTTCGAGCACGTCGGGATCGCTCACCACGTAGAGCTCATGGATGATGCCGTCGTCGTCGGAGGCGCGGATCGGCTGCAGATCGGTCGTCGCGTCGGCACAGACCTTCGACAGCCCCGCTGCGAGGGAGAGCCCCCAGATCGGGCTCGTGTTCCGCCCCGTCGCCCGGAGTAGATCGAGCCGGTCACCCTTGGGCTTTGGCGTCGTCTGCTCGTGGGGCAGGACGAGGCCTGCGCCGGAGGCGTCGATCTCGAGGGCACCGATCGCCCCGGTGCTCGAGTGGGCGACGCCATGCTCGTCGAGGAATCGCATCCGATAGATGTAAAAGGCCGCTACGTCGTCGAATAAGAGCGCTCCATCGGCCTGCCAGGACGCGAAGAGGTCCGCCGCGTGCTCGTAGCGGCTCCTCCCGCCTTCCGGATCCTCGATCGGCAGCTCGACATGGATCGCGTTGTAGGGGCTTCGGGCCGCAAGCGCTGTGCGCTCGATGTCGTCGACCACGTCATAGGGCGGCGCGATCACGCGAGCGATCGGAGCCAGGTCTTCTTGGTAGCGCTGTCCGGCAAAGGGTAGGAATCGGGGCACGTCTCTTGACTATCACAAATGGATCGCGTGCCCAATCTGACCTCGGAGGCGAAACGGGCGGTCGTCCTCGGGCGTTGTCGAGCATGATTGGGCACGGCGACAGGAGGCGAAATGGCAACGGACAACTGGATGTTCGATCTCGACGGGGTCGTGTGGCTCGCGAACGACGCGATACCTGGCTCAGCCGAGGCGCTCGGGCGTCTCGCTGAATCGGGGCGCACCGTCACGTTCTTTACCAACAACTCGTTCTCGCGACGTGCCGACCTGCTTGCGAAGTTCGCGTCGCACGGCATTGCTTGTAGCGACGAGCAGCTCTACTCCTCGGCCGAGGCCGCGGCGTACCTTCTCGAGCCGGGAGAGAGCGCCTATGTGCTTGGCGGCGGCGGCATCGAGGAGGCTCTGCTCGCCCGCGGTGTGGAGCTCGTTGGAACCGAGGCGATATCTGGTGGGGCGACGGTGGACGCGGTCCTCGTCGGCTTGGACCTGACGTTGCAGTTCGCACGACTGACCGCCGCCGTGCGAGCCATCGCAGCAGGAGCTCGACTCGTCGGGACGAATGACGATGCCACCTATCCGACTCCGGACGGACCGCTCCCGGGAGGAGGCTCGCTGCTTGCCGCGGTGGCCTACGCGTCAGGAGCGACGCCGGTCGTCGCCGGCAAGCCGTACGAACCTGCAGCTGAGCTCGTTCGCCGACGACTCGGCGAAGTCGCGGTGATGGTCGGCGATCGGCCCGAGACTGACGGCAGATTCGCGGAGCGCCTCGGCGCGAAGTACGCGATGGTTCGCTCCGGTGTCACGCCTCCCGGCACGGTGGTCGACAACCCGGTTCCGGACTTCGATGCGCTCAATCTGGCCGCGCTCGCCGACGAGATCCTCGGAGGCAAGAAGTAGTTCAGACCTAGTTCGTCCAACCTCTGGTCTGGCCCGCTCTCCAATGGGACCGGTCGATAATCGGGGGGATTCGGGCGCGTGAGGCTCCTGAGCAGGTCGCGGCCGGTAGGCTCGTTACGTGCCTACCAGTTCTGATCGGTTGAAGGAGAATCTTCGCCGGTACCTCGACTCGGCGACGTCGTTCACGACTTCGCTGTCCTCGATGAGCCGGAGCGACCTCGAGCGCTTGCTTCGGGAGCTCACCTCCAACGGCGCGGCCGTGAACCGACAACGACTCGACGACCTGCTCGAAGAGCTTCGAGCACGCGGAGCTCGCGGCGCGGAGCACATCATCGAGGCTGTTCGAACTCAGGCGAAGCGCGATATCTCTTCCGCGTCGAACGTCGCACGGGAGGATCTTGCGCTGGTCGCAGATCGAGTCGCGAACTTGATTTCAGATCTCTTCGGTGTCGAAGTGGCACCGCCGAAGAAGGCAGCAGCAAAAAAGCCAGCAGCGGCAAAAAAGGCAGCGCCCGCCAAGGAGGCCGCTCCAGCCAAGAAAGCCGCACCCGCGAAGAAGGCTGCGCCAGTTAAGAAGGCTGCGCCAGTTAAGAAGGCTGCACCGGCGAAGAAAGCTGCGCCAGTTAAGAAGGCGGCACCCGCAAAGAAGGCGGCACCCGCAAAGAAGGCTGCCCCAGCGAAGAAAGCCGCCCCAGCCAAGAAGGCGGCTCCGCAAAAGCGAAGCCCGGGTAGCCGGTAGCCGCAGCTGGCGTCTTTCGCTTTTCGCGTCGGCGTGGAGAGTCGACCAATTCATTGTGGAAGTGGTGACGCAGATTGCTGATGGGCCTGGTTGTTGGCAGGATGGCGCTGTGATCCCTGATTCGTCGGCGAAGGCGCGGTGGCGGATCGCGCTCGTAATGCATCCGGAGCGGGCGCTCGCCCGAGAGGTGGCACAACAGGTCCGCGCGTTTCTCGAATCTCGTGGCCACGAGGTAGTCGAGGACGCGTCGATGGACGGTCCCAATCCAGAGATCTTCGACGAGTCACTCGATCTTGCCGTAGCGCTCGGCGGGGACGGAACCATGTTGCGAACTGCCCATGCCGCAGTGGCCGCATCGATCCCGGTTCTCGGCGTCAATCTCGGCACGCTTGGATACCTGACCGAGGTCGAGCCGACCGCGGTGATACCCGCCCTCGAACGGATATTGGCGGGCGACTACATGATCGACGAGCGAATGACGCTCGACGTGAGCGTCGAGGCCGCAGGCGTCCATCACGATCTGGTCTCGTTGAACGACGCGGGAATCCTAAAAACCACGCCACCGCACACGATCCGATTGCACGTGTCGATTGGTGGCTCGTCGTTTCTCTCCTACGTTGCCGATGGCTTTCTTGTCAGCTCGCCTGCCGGGTCGACCGCCTACAACCTTTCGTTACGGGGCCCGATTCTCTCGCCGAAGATGGAAGCGATCGTGTTGACGCCGATCGCGCCGCACATGCTCTTTGATCGCTCGCTCGTGCTCTCACCCGATGAGGAGGTCACCTTGGAGCTCCTTGCCGACCGCCCTGCGGCGCTCGTGGTCGACGGCAGGGCGACGATCGCGCTTGTGCCTGGCGACATCGTCAAGGTACGTGCAGGGAAGCGTCCCGCCAGATTCATCACGTTCGAGGCCCCGGACTTCTACGGCATCTTGCGAGCGAAGTTCGCCCTGACTGATCGATAGCGCCTCATGATTGAACAGTTGCGGGTTCGCTCGCTCGGCGTGATCGACGACATCGATATCACTCTCGGCCCGGGCCTCACTGCAATCACCGGCGAGACCGGCACGGGCAAGACGTTGATCGTCGAGGCGCTCGAATTGCTAGTCGGTGGAAAGAGCGACGCGTCGCTCGTCCGATTCGGACAGGCAGAGGCGATCGTGGAGGGGCTCTTCGTTGTCGACGACAAAGAGATGGTGGTCAGCCGAGTCGTTCCCCAAAGTGGCAGGAGCAGGGCGAGCATCGACGACCGACTCGCTACGATCGCTGCGCTCGAAGAGTTCGGCCGCAGCCAGATCGACCTCTACGGCCAACACGCCCACCAGTCGCTGCTGCGCCAGGTCGCACAGCGCCAAGCTCTCGACGAGTTCGCCGCGATCGATCTCGATCAGGTGCGAATGCTTCGCCAACAGCTCGCCCACTTAGATGAGCGGCTGCGCGCCCTCGGTGGCGACGAGACGGCACGTCGACGAGAGCTCGACCTGCTCTCCTTCGAGCTGAACGAGATCGACGGCGCGAAAATTAATGGCCCCGACGAGAACGAGGACCTCGAGAAGGAAGAGGTTCGGCTGTCGTTCGCCTCCTCGCTCCGCGCGGCGTGCGAGGCGGCGTATGAGTCCTTACGCGGTGGCGCACAACCAGGTGCGCTTGACCTGTTGGGAACCGCGATCGAGGCGACGGGTCGTTACGACACGCTCGAGGACGCGACCGCGCAACTACGCGCACTGGCCGCTGGACTCGCCGATTCGGCGTCGGATCTTCGACGACTCGCTGAGAGTTTCGAGGAGGATCCGACTCGACTAGAGGAGGTAACCGAACGCCGCCAGATGCTGTTCCGGCTGATTCGAAAGCACGGCGGGTCGCTCGTCGATGTTCTGCGCGCCGCCGAGTCGGCACGAGAACGCGTCGACGAGCTCTCCTCGAGCGAGGAGCGTAGGGGCGCGCTTGGCATCGAGCGCGACGGGCTTTTGTCGAAGCTTGGCCAAGCAGAGGACGTGGTTGGTTCCAAGCGTCGGCAGGCCGCGAGCGGCTTGGCCGCGGCGGTGCAGGAGAATCTCCGCGAGCTCGCGCTCGCCAACGCCTCGCTCGAGGTGCTGGTCGGCGAGGGTATCGGCGACGACGTGAACTTTCTCCTGAGCGCGAATCGGGGCGAGCCCCCGATGCCCTTGAGCAAGGTGGCGTCTGGAGGCGAGCTCGCCCGCGTCATGCTCGCGCTGCGACTCGTCCTTTCGAGCGCGCCGCCGACGATGATCTTCGACGAGGTCGACGCAGGGATCGGCGGCGAGGCGGCACTAGCGGTGGGCAAGGCGCTCGCTGCCCTTGGACGCCAGCATCAGGTGCTGGTCGTCACGCATCTCGCCCAGGTGGCGGCATTTGCCGACTCCCACTTCGTCGTCGAAAAAGATGAGCAAGCGGGCCGGACTATCTCGCGATGTGTGCGGGTTGAGGGCAAGCCCCGCGTCGTCGAGCTCTCGAGGATGCTCTCTGGGCACCCCGACTCAGCTGCGGCTCGGCGCCATGCGGCGGAACTCTTGGAGCAGGCAGTTCTCGCCCGTGGGTGATCGGTGCCGAAAGATCCGTCACGGATGCTTCGTCACCTTGTAGTTTGAGTAGGGCCAAAGTGGAGGATTACGTGGCGAAGTTCGTATTTGTGACCGGTGGCGTGTCGAGTTCACTCGGGAAGGGACTGACAGCCTCCTCGCTCGGTCGACTTCTCAAGTCACGTGGACTTCGGGTGACGATGTGCAAGCTCGACCCGTACATCAACTTCGACCCCGGCACGATGAATCCCTTCGAGCACGGCGAGGTCTTCGTCACCGATGACGGGGGAGAGACCGACCTCGACCTTGGCCACTACGAGCGCTTCATCGACGAGAACTTGAAGCGGAGCTCCAACGCCACGACTGGCCAGATCTACTCAGCGGTAATCGCGAAAGAGCGTCGCGGCGACTACCTCGGACGAACCGTCCAGGTGATCCCGCACATCACCGACGAGATCAAAGAGCGCGTGATGCGCCTTGCGACCGAAGAGGTCGACGTCGTGATCACCGAGGTTGGCGGGACCGTCGGCGACATCGAGATCGTGCCGTTCCTCGAGGCGATCCGGCAGTTTCGCCGCGAGGTAGGGCGGGACAACGTCTGCTACGTCCATCTGACGCTCGTGCCGTATCTCGCGACCTCTGGCGAGCACAAGACCAAACCGACGCAGCACTCGGTGACTGAGCTTCGCAGCCGTGGAATCCAGCCCGACGTGATCGTCTGTCGAAGCGACGTCGCCATAAGTGACTCGATGAAGCACAAGATCTCCTTGCTTTGTGACGTTCCGATCACCGCTGTCGTCTCCGCCGTCGACGCGGCGAGCATCTATCAGATCCCGGTGCTCCTTCACGAACAAGGCCTCGACTCGAACGTCTGCGAGACGCTCCGCTTAGACGGGCCGGAGTACGCCATCGACCTCGCACCCTGGAAGCAGGTGATATCGCGCGTCGACAACATGACCGAGACGGTTCGCATCGGCATGATCGGCAAGTACATCGACCTACCCGACGCCTATCTCTCTGTCGCTGAGTCGCTCCGGCACGCCGGCTTCTTCTTCGGCGCGCGAATCGAGATCGAGTGGATCCAGGCCGCCGACGTCGACGACCTCGACAGCGGTATCGACCTCGGACTCTTGGACGGGATCGTGATTCCCGGCGGATTCGGCATCCGTGGGATCGAGGGCAAGATCGCGGCCGCGCACTACGCGAGAGAGAACAACCTGCCCTGCCTTGGCATCTGCCTCGGACTCCAGGTCATGGTGATCGACTTCGCACGTTCGGTAGTCGGCTTTGACAAGGCGAATTCCACCGAGTTCGACCTCGACACGCCCTATCCGGTGATCGGGCTGATGGACGAGCAGATCCACGTCACCGACATGGGCGGAACGATGCGGCTCGGCGCCTACGTGGCGCTCTTAAAGCCCGAGTCCCAGGTCGCCAAGCTCTACGGCGAGACGACGATCACCGAGCGCCACCGCCATCGCTACGAGGTGAACAACCGCTTCCGCCAGCGCTTCGAAGACGCCGGGCTGATGCTGAGTGGCACCTCCCCTGATGATCGCCTGGTCGAGTTCATCGAGCTTCCCGCGAACGACTTCTGGGTCGGCACCCAGGGACATCCCGAGTTCAAGAGCCGGCCTGATCGGCCACATCCGCTCTTCAAGGGCCTTGTCGAGGCCGCGCTCGTGCGTTCGAGGGGCCGCAACCCGCACCTGTTCCCGATCGAAAGCGACGTCGTTGACTGAATCGAACTCCTTTCGCTTCATCGGTGAGCGCGAGCGGTTCGAGAACTCGTTTTTCAAGCTCGTGACCGGGACCTTCGCCGACCCTGCTGGATTCACGTTCGAGCGTGACTACGTCCGTCATCCGGGCGCGGTCGTCGTCGTTCCACTAGAAGACGACCGAGAACACGTGCTGATGGTCCGGCAGTACCGCGCCTCGGTCGACAAGATCATCTTGGAGTTACCAGCAGGCAAGCTTGACGTCGTGGGCGAGGCGCTTCCCGCCGCCGCACGCCGCGAGCTCGGCGAAGAGGTGGGCAAGTCGGCGAAGAAGGTCTCCGAGATCGGTCACTTTTACAACTCTCCAGGCTTTACTGACGAGCGAACCACCTGCTTTCTCGCCGAGGGCTTGAGCGAGATCGGGCGGGAGAGTGACGGCATCGAAGAGGAGCACATGACGATCGCGTCGATCGCGCTCGCCGACGTCTGGCGCCTTGCGAAGTCCGGCGCCCTCGTCGACGCGAAGACACTGCTCGCGGTCGCCTTTGCCGAGCACTTTCTGGCCGGCGCCAACGCCTAGGTCGAACGCGGCGCGACAGCATGCGCCGCTCAGCATCGATGCAGAGGAGTTCCTTTCGTACCTGGCGATCGAGCGCGGCAGGGCCGCCAACTCCATCTCCTCGTACCGCCACGACCTCGCGAACTACGAGGAGTTTCTTGCCGAGCGTGGCGTCGCGCTTCGAGACGTCACGCCGAAGGTGCTCGAGGAGTACCTCGGCATGCTCCGGGCTGCTGGGCTCTCGCCTGCTACGAGAGCCCGAGCGCTCGTAGCTATCCGGGGCCTGCACGGCTTTGGCGTCGACGAACGGGGGATGCCGACCGATCCGACCGAGGACGTCGAGCGCCCGAGCATCCCGGCGAGTGTTCCAAAGGCGCTGAGCGAGGAGGAGATCGCGCTCGTCATCGGCGCGGTCGCCGGCAGTGATCCGCGTTCGCTTCGCGACCGGGCGATCCTCGAGCTGCTCTACGCGAGCGGTCTTCGGATCTCTGAGCTCGTCGGTTTGTCACTGGCTGATCTCGACCTCGAGGACCGCTTGTTGCGCGCCTTTGGGAAGGGGTCAAAAGAGCGTCTGGTCCCCTTCGGCAGGCCGGCAGCTGCTGCGCTTGCTGAGTGGCTCGGCCGTGGCGGCAGGCAGCTGCTCGTGCCTGCACAGTTCGCGCGGCGCGATGACGCCGAGGCGTTGTTCTTGTCGCTTCGAGGACGGCGGATGACCCGCCAAGGAGCCTGGACGGTAGTCCGCCAGGCGGCCGAGGCGGTCGGCCTCGAAGATCGCGTGACGCCGCACGTCTTTCGGCACAGCTTCGCCACGCATCTGCTCGACCACGGCGCCGACGTACGGGTCGTCCAGGAGCTGTTGGGGCACGCTTCCATCACCACGACGCAGATCTACACCAAGGTCTCCCAGGAGCACCTGCACCGGGTGTATCGCGCCGCGCACCCGCGAGCAGCTTCCAGGCGGGGGCAGGCCGGTAGGATTGCTGCGACGCAAGCGACGGAGGAGATCAATGAGCATCTATGACGTGCCACTTCGGACGCTAGAGGGTGACCCAGGAACACTCGGCGACCACGCTGGCGAGGTGCTCTTGATCGTGAACGTCGCCTCCAAGTGTGGCCTGACACCGCAGTACGAGACGCTCGAGAGCCTGCAGAAAACCTACGCCGACCAGGGCTTCTCGGTGCTCGGTTTTCCCTGCAACCAGTTCGGCGGCCAAGAGCCAGGCAGTGCTGAGGAGATCCAGACCTTCTGCTCGACTACCTATGGCGTGAGCTTCCCGCTCTACGAGAAGATCGACGTCAACGGCCAGGGCCGACACCCGCTGTATGCCGAGCTGACCGAGGTCCCCGACGCCGCCGGTGAGGCGGGCGACATCACCTGGAACTTCGAGAAGTTCCTCGTAGCTCGAGATGGCAACGTAGTCGCGCGCTTTCGGCCCCGAACGACCCCTGACGACCCGTCGGTGCTCCAGGCACTCGAACTCGAGCTCGCTTCTCCGAGATCGCAATAACCGGTAAGTAGGCTTCTAACCATGTCGATCACTGACCCCAGCCCTGACTTTCGCGCGCAGTTGCTCGCCGAGCAGGGCGTGCTAGTCGGACAGCTACAAGAGCTTGGATTCGGAAACGAAAGTGAGACGGGGCCCGACTACGACGCGAACTTCGCCGACACGAGCCAGGTGACTGCGGAGCGTGGTGAGACCGACGTGCTAGTCGGTGAGCTGCGAAGTTCCTTGCAAGAGATCGAGCGCGCGCTGCAAAAGATCGAGGACGGTTCGTATGGCATCTGCGAGCGCTGCGGGAAGCTCATCGCCGCGGATCGTCTGGAGGCGATGCCAGCTACTGCGCTTTGCATCTCCTGTGCATCGCTTCAGCGCTAGCAAAGCCTGTGTCGCTCGCTTCTGAGGCTCGCCGGCGCCGCTTCCACCAAAACGGCCCCTGGATCCTCGTGGGGATCGCGGTCGTCATCGCGATCATTGCCGAGGCGGTGCATCGCCACAGCATCAATTCCGAAGAGGTCTGGTACTTCGTCGTTCTCATCCCCTCGATCATCTTGCACGAGGTCAGCCACGGCGCAGTCGCGAATGCGTGCGGTGACACAACAGCGAAAGACGCTGGACGCCTAACGCTCAACCCGTTCAAGCACATCGATCTCTTCGGCACGATCCTCTTGCCGATCCTGATGATCTTCACGGTGCATGTCGCCTTCGGATGGGCAAAGCCGGTTCCGGTCTCGATCAACCGATTGCGACATCCGCGCAACCAGGCCGTGCTCGTCGGGCTCGCCGGGCCGGCGGTCAACATTTTGCTGGCGGCGATCTGCGCGCTTATCTTTCACGCCCTGACGCATGGCGTCCCACCACCGTCGAACAATGGATACGTGTCGGGCTTCTCATTCGGCTACGAGTTGCTCTATCTCGGAGGTTTGGCGAACGTGATCGTCGCAGCCTTCAATCTGATTCCGATCCCCCCGCTCGACGGCTCCGCGGTGGTGGAGCGTCTCTTACCGGCGTCGATGCTGCCTGGCTACTACCGTCTTCGCTCCTTCTCGATGATCTTGGTACTCGTGTTAGTTGTAGCGGGGCAAGGTCCCCTCAACAGCCTCTTCGACCAAGTCCAAAACCTCTGGTTCAATGTCGCCTTCTGATGACCAGGAGAGCGACAGCTGGTCATCTTGAGGAACCTGGCGAAGAACAGATGACTGCTAGGCGAGCTGAGCCGCTCGGTGGCCGCCAGGCTCCAGATACGTGGGACGTCGTAGTCATCGGCGGTGGCAACGCGGCCCTCGTCTCGGCGCTTACCGCTCGACACCACGTGGCAAACGTGCTGGTCCTCGAGCGGGCGCCGCAGTGGCTTCGCGGCGGGAACTCGCGTCACACGAGGAACGTGCGCTGCGTCCATGCCGCAGCTGACGCGTACAACACCGGCAGCTATCTCTTCGAGGAGCTCTACGGCGACCTCTGTGCAGTAGGCACCGGACCGAGTGACGAGCATCTCGCGCAGCTGACGGTGAAGGCGTCTGAGTCCGTTCCTTTCTGGATGAGCGATCACGGGATCTCCTGGCAGCCGCCACTCACCGGGACACTGCACCTTGGGCGCACGAACCGCTTCTTCCTCGGCGGCGGCAAAGCGATGATGAACCGCTACTACCGGACCGCCGGCGAGATGGGAATCACCATCGCCTATGAGGCGAGCGCCGAGGAGTTCATCGTCGAAGGTGATCGCGTCGCGTCGGTGGTCGTCGACGTCGGTGGTCGACGAGAACAGGTCCGAGCGAAGGCGATCGTGTGTGCAGCAGGTGGCTTCGAGGCCAACATCGACTGGCTCGCGCGCTACTGGGGGGAGGCGGCGAGGAACTACATCATCCGCGGACCGATCTACAACGACGGCACGATGCTGCAAGCCCTCTACGACCTTGGCGCGGCAAGTGCGGGGGAGGAGAAGGGCTTCCACTCAACGGCGGTCGATGCGCGTTCGCCGCGCTTTGACGGCGGGATCGCCACCCGGCTCGACAGCATTCCCTTCGGCGTGGTGCTCAACCGCTTCGCCGAGCGCTTCTACGACGAGGGCGAGGAGCTGTGGCCGAAGCGCTACGCGATCTGGGGTCGCAACATCGCCGAGCAGGACTCCCAGATCGCCTACGCGATCTGGGACTCCAAGGTGACCGGGCTCTTCTTGCCGCCGATGTACGGACCGATCCGGGCTGCATCGCTCCCCGAGCTGGCGGGAAAGCTCGGCCTCGACGCCGAGGCGTTCTGCACGACGCTCGCGACCTACAACGCCGCGGTCGTGCCGGGAGCCTTTGACCCGACGATGCTCGACGACTGTCGCACTGTTGGCCTGGAGGTTCCAAAGAGCCACTGGGCGCAGCGAATCGACCAGCCGCCGTACTTCGGGATCGCGATGCGGCCTGGAATCACGTTCACCTACCTCGGCGTAAAGGTCGACGAGGATGCAAGGGTTCGCCGAGAGGACGGCTCGGGCTTCGAGAATGTCTTCGCCGCGGGCGAGATCATGTCGGGCAACGTCTTGTCGTCGGGGTATCTAGCCGGTTTCGGACTGACGATCGGGACGGTGTGGGGTCGAATAGCGGGCAGCCGTGCCGCGGAGCTGGCGAGCTCGTGAGGAGCCTCGACAACGCCGAGGAGCGCAGCTGATGATCGATGACCTGCTCGTCGAGGGCAAGCGGCAGCTCGACATCTGTAACTCTTGTCGCTACTGCGAGGGGTACTGCGCGGTCTTTCCCTCCCTCGAGCGGCGGATCGACCTCGGAAAGGCCGACATGGTCCAGCTGGCGAATCTCTGCCACGACTGCCGTGAGTGCCTCTACGCCTGTATGTACGCGCCACCCCATGAGTTCGGCGTCAACCCGCCACAGCTGTTCGCGATGCTTCGCCGGGAACACGCCGATGAGCTGAGCAGGTTCTCCACCGAGATCAAGCGACATGAACGGCGACCGCTCTTGGCCGGGCTGTACTTCGTCTGCGTTTCGCTCGTGCTCGTGCTCGTGCTCGCAGGCTCGACCGTCGGGCTCTCCGGGCTTATCGCTTCACATCGCTTGGCCGCCTCGCCCTACAGCGTGCTTTCCTACCCGGCGATACTCGCCATCGGCATGGCGTCGCTCGCGCTCGGCATCGTGTTGCTAGTTATCGAGGGGCACCGGTTCTGGCGAGCAAGTGGCGAGCGCGCCAGGCCCTCGTTTGTAGAGATCGGTCGTGCGATTCGATCCGCCGCGGTCCTTACGAACCTTGGCGGTGGAGGGGAAGGCTGTGCCTATCCGAGCGAGGAAGGCTCCTCTGCTCGGCGTCACGCCCACATCGCTGTCGCCTGGGGATTCAGCCTCTGTCTCTTCGCCACCATCGCTGCGGCCATCTTGCAGGACTTTCTGGGCGACGAGCCGCCATATGGCTGGATCTCGGTCCCGGTGCTACTCGGCCTGGTCGGTGGCGCAGGCCTCGTCGTCGGCTCGCTGGCGCTGAGCTTTGAGAAGTCGCGGGTGGACCCTGCTGCGACCGATTCCGGCTCGGTGCTTCGTGAGTACGGCTTCTTGTTCGCGTTGTTCCTGCTCGGTCTCGGCGGTCTTGTGACGTTGTTGACCAGGACGACGCCGATCTACGGCATCGTGTTAGCGATGCATCTAGCGACGGTCTTTGCCTGCTTTGTGCTTGCGCCGTTCACGAAGTTCACCCATGCGCTCTACCGGTTACTAGCCCTTGTCCGCGACGAACATGAACGCGCTCAAGAGCGGGTGGCCCTCGGCGTCTAGTGGCTGGCTACTCCGGCATCAGTCCGATGGCCGCTCGCGCCCGTGCGAGAACCGGTGCAGCAATGGATCGCGCCTTGCCCGACCCTCGGTAGAGCAGTCGCTCGACCCCGCCTGGATCGGCACGGAGCATCTTTAGGCGTTCTTGTATCGGGCCGAGGAGCTCGATGAGTGCCTCCGCGGTGGCTTTTTTCAACTCACCGTTGTTGGAAAACGTCGCTGCTGCAGTAGCTGGCGCGACGCCGGTCGCCCCGGCGAGGATGTCGAGGAGATTCGAGACGCCTGGTCGCCTCGTCGGCTCATAGGTCACGTCCTGCTCGGAGTCGGTGACGGCGCGGCGGATCTTTCGGGTGATCACCTCCGGCGTGTCGTCTAAGAAGATAAGACCTGCCTCGGTCGAGGACGACTTCGACATCTTGCGCTCTGGAACCTGCAGGTCCATCACGCGCGCACCAACTGCTGGAATCGCCGCCGCGGGGACGACGAATGTCTCGCCGTAGCGGTAGTTGAAGCGGAGCGCGAGGTCCCGTGCGAGCTCGAGGTGCTGACGCTGGTCATCCCCTACTGGTACCGAGTCGGTGTCGTACAACAAGATGTCGGCTGCCATCAACACCGGATAGGTAAGGAGCCCCGCCCGGACCGACTCTTGATCAGCGGCCTTCTCTTTGAACTGGGTCATCCGCTGCAACTCGCCGTAAGTGGCGGTGCATTCGAGGAGCCAGTCGAGTGAGGTGTGCTCAGATACCTGGCTCTGGACAAAGAGCGTGCAGCGGTCGGGATCGAGCCCTACCGCGAGCAGTCCGCATGCGGTGTCGTAGGTCTGTGCGCGAAGCGCCGCCGGCTCGATCTCGAGCGTGAGGGCATGTAGGTCGACGACGCAGTAGAGGGCGTCGTTCTCCCCCTGGGCGCCGACCCACTGGCGAAATGCGCCGAGGTAGTTGCCGAGATGGAGCGCGCCCGAGGGCTGCACGCCGGAAAAGACACGGGCCATCGCACAATCCTAGATTGACCCGCCTAGCCCGGCCGAGACCTGCCGAGAGCGCGGCGACACTTCCTCGCTCGAGGGCGGCGTTCGGCTAGGTAGGTGCCAAGATGCCATCCTTATGGGGTGCCGATCATCCCGTTTTCCGCCGAGACGACCTCGATCGAGGGGCTCTTCATCGTCGAGATGAAGCAGATCACCGACGATCGGGGCACCGTACGTGAGTTCTACCGCCAGAGTGATTTCGCCGCAGCAGGGCTTCCCGCCCCTCAAGCCTGGCTCCAGATGAACGTGACCGCGTCGAGCAAAGGGGCGATCCGCGGCCTGCACGGCGAGGCGATGACGAAGTTCGTCTCGGTAGCTGCTGGGAGCGCGTTCGGCGTCTATCTCGACGCCCGGCCCGCGTCTGGGACCTTCGGCGAGGTGGTCACCGTCGAGCTCGAACTCGGAACCGGTGTTGTCGTGTCACCTGGAATCTGTAACGGCTTTCAAGCGACGGGGGAGGGCATCACCCAGTACGCCTACTGCTTCGACCACGAGTGGGAGCCGGTCATGGACGGCGTCGCCGTCAACGCCTTCGACCCGGATCTGGCAATCGCATGGCCGATAGCGATTCCCCGCGACGACCGCTCGCTGCTGTCTGAGAAAGACGCCAACCTGCCCCCGCTCCGCTTCCTCGCCAGCCCGGTCTGACCCAGCGTGGCGCTAGCAACCGGGCGCGAACAACCGAGGTTCCATGCGTGGTTTTCCGCTGCGCCGGAAGTAGCCTTTGCCCATGGGATACGACGTTCATCTCGATGTCTATGACGGGCCCTTTGACCTGTTGTTGCGCCTGATAACCGCCGAAGAGGTGGATCTCTACGAGATCAAGCTCTCGGTCATCGTCGACGGCTTCTTGGCCGAGCTCGCTCGTCTCGAGCATCCCGATCTAAACGTCGCCACCGAGTTCTTGCTGATCGCCGCAACCCTCATCGAGCTCAAGTGCAGGCGCCTGCTCCCAGGCGTCGAGGACGTCGATCTCGACGAGGAGCTCTCCCTCTTCGAGGCGCGCGACTATCTTCTGGCGAGGCTCGTCGAGAACCGGACCTTCCAGGGTGCGGCAGCGGCGCTGTTGGCAGCAGAGCACCTCGCCTCGCGATCACTTCCCCGCCTAGCCGGCCCTGACGAGCGATTCAGCGACCTCGAGCCGGATCTCCTTCTCGGCGTGACACCAGAGATGCTGCTCGCGCGAGCGAGAGCGGCTCTTGCCGAGCGACCAACGCCTGCAGTCGACCTTCGCCACGTGAGCGTCGACGAGGTGAGTGTTGGGGCGATGCTCGACGATCTCGTCACACGGCTGCCGAGCATGGGCCGCACGACACTTCGCGCGCTCACGACCGACATGCCGAGCATCTCCGCGGTGGTTGCCTGTTTCCTCGCGATCTTGGAGCTGTTCAAGCGCGAGCTCGTCGATCTCGACCAGCTCGCGACCTTCGGCGAGCTCGCCGTCATCTGGACCGGCGATGCTGACGCCCAAGATGAGATCACCGACGTCGACGACTACGACCAAAGCGACACCGAGCTCGTCCACCCATCGAGGCAGCATTGAGGTCGATCACCGACACCGATCGACCAGAAGCCGCGGCGATCGAGGCGGTGCTACTCGTAGCCACCGATCCGGTCACGACAAGGTTGCTCTCCGAGCTCCTCGAAGTTGGGGTGGCGCGCGTCGAAGAGCTGCTCGCAGCGCTCTCTTTGGAGTACGAGGTACAACAACGCGGCTTTGACATCGTGAACGTCGCCGGTGGCTACCGCCTACAAAGCCACCCCGCCTACGCCGGCTACGTGGAGCGCTTCGTCCTTGACGACGCGCCGCAGCGACTCTCACCTGCTGCGCTCGAGACGCTCGCGATCATCGCCTACAAACAGCCCATCTCGAGAGCCCAGATCGCCCAGATCCGTGGTGTCAACGCCGATGGGGTCGTCCGTCACTTGCAGCTTCGCGGCTACATCGAGCCGGTCGGTCACGACGACGGGCCGGGGCTCGCGGTCTTGTTCGGGACCACGGCGTTCTTCCTCGAGCGCCTTGGTCTAGCCGATCTAGCTGCACTGCCGCCCCTTGAGGCCTTCGTGCCCGACGCGGTGACGGTCGAGCTGCTCGAGCACGCCCTTCGCCCAGGGTCTGAGTGAGTCGCGAGCAAGCGCCCTCGAGCGAGGCCGAAGATGATGGCGAGCGGCTGCAAAAAGTTCTGGCCAGGGCTGGGATCGGTTCTCGTCGAACCTGTGACGAGCTGATCGCCGCGGGCCGCGTGCTCGTAAACGGCGTTCCTGCCCGGCTTGGCCAACGCGTCGACGTGGCAACTGATCTCGTCCTCATCGACGGCGCGCCGGTAGGCATCATGCCTGGGCTCGTGTACTACCTGTTGAACAAGCCAGAAGGCGTGATCACGACCGCCAGTGATCCGGAGGGCCGACCCACGGTGATGGACCTTTTACCAGCCTTCCCGCGGGTCTTTTCTGTCGGCCGACTCGACGCCGCCACGAGCGGTCTTTTGATCATGACCAACGACGGCGCGCTCGCCCAGATCGTCGCCCACCCGAGCAACGGCGTGGAAAAGGAGTACCTGGCCGAGGTAGTTGGTGACCCCTCGCCATCTGCGCTGCGGCGGCTCCGA
>DATCDR010000215.1:0-3529 GCA_036510575.1 Acidimicrobiales bacterium
CACGCAGGCCGGCTCTGAGGTCTCGACCCTTCTCGGTCGCATGCCGTCCGCCGTTGGTTACCAGCCCAACCTCGCGGATGAGATGGGTGTGCTCCAGGAGCGCATCACCTCGACCCGAGGTCACTCGATCACGTCGCTGCAGGCCATCTACGTACCGGCCGACGACTACACCGACCCGGCGCCGGCAACGACGTTCGCGCACCTCGATGCAACGACCGAGCTCTCCCGTGACCTCGCGTCGCAGGGTCTCTACCCGGCCATCGATCCGCTGACCTCGACCAGCCGCATCCTCGACCCCCGCTACCTGGGCGCCGACCACTACCGCGTTGCGACGGCCGTCAAGGCGATCCTGCAGAAGAACAAGGAACTCCAGGAGATCATCGCGATCCTCGGTCTGGACGAGCTCAGCGAGGAAGACCGAACCACGGTCAACCGTGCGCGCCGCATCCAGCAGTTCCTGTCACAGAACACCTACATGGCGAAGAAGTTCACGGGTGTTGATGGATCGACCGTTCCGCTGAAGGACACCATCGAGTCATTCGACGCGATCGCCAAGGGCGAATTCGACCACGTCGCGACCCAGGCGTTCTTCAACGTCGGTGCGATCAGTGACGTCGAGGAGCAGTGGGCGAAGATCCAAAAGGAGAACGGCTAGCCATGGCCGAGGCTAAGGCGCAGGAGCGCGAGCCGAACGAGCACGAGCTGCAGGTCAGCATTGTCTCTGCAGACCAGGAGGTCTGGTCGGGGATTGCCAAGCAGATCATTGCGAAGACGAGGATCGGCGAGATTGGCATTCTCGCGGGTCACGAACCGGTGCTGGCAATCCTTGCCGAGGGCCAGGTACGAGTGACGCTGCCCGATGGTGGAATTGTCACGGCTCAGGCCGACGATGGCTTTCTGTCTGTCGACCACAATCGCGTCACCGTGGTCGCGCGCGCCGCCGCTCTCGTCTGACACGTGCTGCTCCTGCTCCCGCCGTCCGAGACGAAGCGGGATGGCGGCGCCGAAGGCTCATTCCTCGACCTCGGCGAACTGTCGTTTCCTGAGCTAACGAGGCCTCGCAAGAGAGCACTCGCTGGGCTTCACGCGATCTCGCGAAGTGTGGCAGCTTCGACGGCCGCGCTCGGACTTGGGCCGACACAGCGATTCGAGATCGAACGCAATCGCTCTCTCCGAGCCTCACCGACGCTTCCCGCCATCGAGCGCTACACCGGCGTACTGTACGACGCGATCGAGGTCGAGAGTCTCAGTGCGGTCGCGCGGTCGTTTGTGAACGGCCACGTCGTGATCCATTCGGCCCTGTTCGGTCTGGTTGGCGCCAGCGACCCGCTGCCGGCGTATCGGTTCTCGCACGACACTCGGATCCCCGGCACCTCGCTCGCCAGGCTGTGGCGCGACGCTAACGCGATCGTTCTCGATCGATCGTCCGGGCTCGTGCTCGATCTTCGTTCCGAGGCGTATGTACATCTGGGTCCAGCCGGCGAGGGCAGTTACTTTCTTCGTGTCGTCACAGACGACGGTGCCGGAACCAAACGCGCTCTCAACCACTTCAATAAGCACGGCAAGGGCGAGCTGGTGCGGCGGCTTGCCCAGACGGGTCGCGACTTCGAGTCGATCGACGCATTGCTCGAATGGGCTCGCTCCACGGGCATTCGGCTCGAGCGCGGCGCGCCAGGTGAGCTCGATCTCGTAGTCTGATCGAATGGATAACCCATACGGCGACCAGGGCTTTGCTGCGGCCATCTCACTGTTTCTCGCGATCTACGCCCTTCTCGTCGGCATCGCGTTCGTTTTCAGCGTCGTTTACTACGTGCTCATGGGGTTCTCGTTCATGAAGCTCTTCCGTAAGGTCGGCGTTGAGCCGTGGGCTGCCTGGGTCCCGTTCTTCAACGTCTGGCGCATTCTCGAGCTGGGCGGTCAGCAGGGCTGGTTCTCGCTGTTTGTGCTCATTTCGCCCGGCGCGATCGTCACTAGCGTTTTCGAGTGCATTGCCGCGTACCGCGTCGGTGTGGCGTTTCAAAAGACCGGCGAATGGGTAGTCCTGTTTATTTTTCTGCCGTTTGTGTGGGCGTGGATACTGGCGGCTGACGGCGAGGTCTATGAACCGCAGTTGCTTGCGCAACGCGGCTACGGACCGCCACTGGTCGGCTACGGGTCACCGCGCGGACCGTACATCCCGCCCGCACCCGCCGAGTGGGGTGCGCCGGCAGCCTAGCAATTCGGCGCTAGTTAGCGCGCCAGCAACCGGTCACGTGGTCATCAACCATGCCGGTCGACTGCATAAGCGCGTACATCGTGGTCGGTCCCACGAAGCCGAAGCCGAGCTTTCGTAACGCCTTGCTCAGAGCAACCGATTCGTCGGTGACTGCGGGTACCTCGGCCATCGACGTCAGCCGCTGCGCGCGCTCCGGCGGCGCGAACGACCACATCAGCTCGTCCAGCGCACCGGGATTGTCGCGGATGAGCTCGAGCGTGAGTTTCGCGTTCTTGATGGTCGAGAGCACCTTGGCTCGATTGCGGATAATGCCCGCGTTCCCCATTGCCGCATCGACGTCGTCGTCGCGCATGGCAGCGACGCGGACGGGATCGAATTCATAAAACACCTGCCGAAAGGCGGGTCGCTTGCGCAGGATCGTGATCCAGGACAGGCCGGCCTGGAATCCCTCGAGGCACATCTTCTCGAAGAGGGGGTGATCTCCGTGGAGCGGCGTGCCCCACTCCTCGTCGTGGTACAGCTGGTAGTCGGGATCGGATGCGGCCCAGCGACAGCGAGCGCGTCCGTCCGCCCCGACAACGACGTCGATCGGCGTGACAGCGGCTGGAGCGCCGTCGCTCAAACGACCGCCTCGATGCCCTCGTGTTCGAGCAGCCAGACCTTTGTGGGAATGCCGTTACCGCCGCTATAGCCGGTGATTCGATTGTTGCTCGCGAGCACCCGATGGCACGGAATGATGATCGGGATCGGGTTGGCACCGACCGCGCCGCCGACCGCCCGGCCCGCAGACGCCCTACCGGTGAGGATGCCGAGCTCGCCGTAGCTGCGTACCTCGCCCCACTCAATATCGGCAAGCTGCGTCCAGATCGACTCCTGGAACTCGGTGCCGTGTGGAGCAACCGGCAGCTCGAAGCTGTGCCGCTTGCCTGCGAAGTATTCGGCGAGCTGTTTGGCGGCAAGCTCGAGCAGCTTCGACGACTTCTCATCGAGTTCGTCATAGGGCAGGCCGCCTGCTCTCTCGATCGACAGCGACGTAATTGCGTTGCCGTCGCTGGTGATCTCGAGGCGACCGATCGGCGAGTTGACGCGCTTGAGGTAGGCGGGGGGAGTGGCTGCGTAAGAACGACTGAACATGTTCCAACTGTATCCAGCACGTCCGACGCTCTCTGGCGGAAATCAGACACGGGGTGGTCAGCAAGAATTGCCCCGCTGGTGGAGGATTGGACGATGCCCGACATCCACTATCGCTCGCTCGGCCGCTCCGGTTTACAGGTCTCAACGGTCGGTCTCGGCTGCAACAACTTCGGCAGGCCA
>DATCDR010000216.1:0-2698 GCA_036510575.1 Acidimicrobiales bacterium
CGAGAATTCTGGCCGCCACCATCATCGTTACTACCGCGCTGATCATGATGCTTCGGCGGCCGATGCGTGCAGCGATGGAGCTGACGCTTCGCAACATGATGATTGTGCCCCCGCGAAGCTCGTCGGTAGGGCTAGATGTCGGTGAAGCGCTTGCGCCAGGCTTTGCTTCCCGATGAACTCGTTCGCGAACGGCCCGACAGCGCGCCTTCTTTCTGCGCTTCAAGGGCTCGGAACCGTGGCGTCGATCGCTCTACCCGTCCCAAGTCGAGGAGCGACCGCGCACCTAGGTCCCGTCGGGGTCGGCGCTCGTTCGAGGATTGCTCTCGACCGACTCCGCGAGACGCCGCACCAGCTCTCGTTTAGTCGCGTCGTTGCCCGGCAGCTCGATCGCCGCGCGGAATTCGGCTCGAGCCTCCGCGTCTCGACCCGCCCTCGCCAAGAGCTCGGCGCGCGCGGTAACGAACGGGGGGTAGCTGGTTAGGTGTTCGATTCGCTCGAGCTCAGCGAGTCCCGCCGAGGGCCCTTCCAGCTCGCCGATAGCGATCGCGCGGTTTAGCCGCACGACCGGCGTATCGGCCACAGCGACAAGCGCGTCGTACCAGCTAACGATCGCCGCCCAGTTCGTTGCTTCCCACGTCGGTGCGATGTCGTGGCATGCCGCGATCGCCGCCTGTGCGACATATGGATGCGGGAACTCTGAGGGATGGTGGAGCGCGACTCCAAGGAGCGACATGCCGGCGCGAATTTCCCGAAGATCCCAAAGAGATCGATCCTGATCCGGCAGGCCGACGAGTTCGCCTTCAGCGTCGAGGCGCGCCGTCGACCTCGCGTCCTGGAGGTAGAGGAGCGACCGGAGGCCGATCACGGCCACTTCGCCCGGCAAGACCTCGTCGACCAAGGCAGCCAGCCGGATCGATTCAGAAGTCAGCTGGTGGCGTAAGGGGTGCTCGCCGGCCGTCGCGTGGTAGCCCTCGTTGAAAAGAAGGTAGATCGTCGAGAGCACACCTTGTAAACGCTGGGGCAGCTCCTTTGGTCCTGGTACCCGAAAGGGAATACCGGCGACGGCGATTTTCTGTCTCGCGCGGACGAGTCTCTTTGCCATCGCCGCCTCCGACATGAGGAGCGCCCGCGCTACCTCGGCGGTGGTCAGACCACAGAGCGACCGAAGAGCGAGCGCGGTCTGCGTCTCGACGGCGAGAGTCGGATGGCAGCATGTAAATAACAGCCTGAGCACGTCGTCGCCGAGCTCTTCTGTCTCGGGAATCGGTTCGTCACCACGATCGAGCAGGTCGATCGATGCTCGCTCCTTGTCGGTTCGCTTTCCCTCTCGCCGGAGGAGATCGACGGCTCTCCGGCGGGCCGCGACGATGAGCCACGCTCGAGGCTCGGGCGGTACCCCTTCGTTGCTCCACAGGTCGAGCGCCCGCACCACGGTGTCTTGGAGGGCGTCTTCGGCAAGCTGGAACGAGCCAGTCGAGCGGACGAGTGACGCAAGGACGCGCGGCCACTCGTCCCGAACGAGTCGGTCGAGGGCCGCGCGTCCAGGGTTGTTCTCAGCTGGCTGGGTCACCGAGATCGATCACGGGGCGAATCTCGACTCGGTTGTACCAAGCGGCAGGGATCTGGGCGGCCCAGCCGATCACTTCATCGAGATCAGCGCACTCCATGAGATAGAAGCCCGTCAGGACTTCCTTCGTCTCCGCGAACGGCCCGTCCGTCGTGACGACTTCGCCACCCTTGCCGCCCTTTACCTGGACATTCGTCGCAGTCGTTGCAGGGTAAAGCGCCGCACCTCCGCGGATCACTGCCCGAGCAGTGGCGCCGAACGCCCCGTACTCACCCATGATCTCTTCCTTTTCCGCAGAGTCGATAACCGACCAGTCGGGGTCACCTGGCTCATATACAAGTGCGGCGTACTGCGGCATGGCTGCCTCCTTGGCGTTGTCAGCTCGTTGCTGACCTCGCTAAAAGAACGAACGGGTTAGGACCGGATGGACAAGATCGGCGAGGAATTCCGAGATAGGCCAGGACGGCCCACGACAGTCATTTCGGTTACTGGATCCGGCTGTGCCGTGCGAATTCCTGCAGGAAGTCATCGGAGTCGAACTTAGACGTCGATCCCGTAAAGGACAGTCGCCACGCGTGAGAGGTCAGCGGGAGAGAGCTCCCTACCGAACTCGTGTGCCACGAATGACAATGGAAGGCGGTCAGGGTCGTAACCTCGCACGGCCTCCATTCTGAGTACGTCATCGAACACTTGTCGGTCGCGAAACGAATCGTGAGCTCGCAAGGACTGTTCGACTCTGTCGAGCTCCACGAAAGATCCGACGTTGATCGAGAGCGACCGAAGCCCGAGAACTTCCGGGCCTACGTGGGGTGCATTGCGGTACGCCTCTCTGAGGTAGAAGGTGCACGTTTCGTTCGTGCTGCCGATGATCGCTATCCGATCCTCTAGATGGGCTTCGGCAGTTCCCATCACCTCCTGGTAGAAATTTGCGGAACGATCCAGTTGGCTCACGCTTATGAGAACAGCGCGAATTGACCAGCCCACGAATTCATTTGGGTGCGGCTCTCCTGGAGGTGCGATTGCATTAGGCCGCGGCCGGGATCCGCTCGTTGATGTAGCGGGCTTCGTGGACTCGGTGTTGTTCATTGTGGAGGTGGAACTTCCAGTATTCGCTGAAATCTCCGTTGCTTC
>DATCDR010000217.1:0-16195 GCA_036510575.1 Acidimicrobiales bacterium
CTTGCCAAGGGCCATGCCCCAAGTCTTGCAACCCGCCGTGCAAATCGCGAGCACCCGACACCGGGTAAATCAGCGGTCACCTAGGAGCACCTCGCTCGAGGTTGAGTAGGAACTCTTTTGCGGGGAGCCCGCCGCCGTAACCAACGAGCTTGCCTGAGGCTCCGATTACCCGGTGACAAGGGATGATGAGCGCAATCGGATTCCGATTGTTCGCCATGCCGACGGCGCGCGACGCCTTGGCGTTCCCGACCTTCGCGGCGACCTCGCCATAGGTCGCGGTAGTGCCGTAGGGGATCTCTGCAAGTGTCGCCCAGACCGTCGTCTGGAACTCAGTTCCTTGCGGTGCTACGGCGAGATCGAAGCTGCGCCGCGTGCCTGAGAAGTATTCGCTGAGCTGTGCCGCAGCGTCAACAAGGGCAGCGTCGTCGCGACCTGGATGCCCCTCCGGGTGTCGAACCCGGCTGTCTCCTGGGAGCTCGAGCTCGACGAGCACGTCGTTAGCGCCGATCAATACGACGTCACCTATCGGCGTCGTCACGACGGTCGATCGAAGATCGCTCGCTGGTGGTGCGGGCACGAATCGCAGGCCGGGGCGCACCCCATCACTTAAGTGGTCGTGTTGCGCTGCAATTTCGGTGGTCATGTCTGCTCCCGTTCGTTAGGGGGTGGAGTAGTGGCTGGAGTCGCGAGCGACGCCCAGAGATGTACCAGCGCATATGCGCGCCACGGGCGCCAACCTTCGGCACGGCCGCTCACCGCGCGCGGGTCGGCGGCTAGATCGTGCGCCTCAAAGGCCCGCCGGACACCGAGATCGCTGGCGAGAAACGCGTCGGGATCGCCGAGGCCGCGCATTCGAACGTACGCGGCTGTCCATCCGCCGATTCCAGGTACTGCGATCAGCTCGCGCTCAGCGACATCCCGGTCCGCTCCTGGTGAGAGGTCGATCGTGCCTGCTGCGAGTGCGCTCGCAAGAGCGATGAGCGCCCGCTGCCGACTCTTCGGCATCGGCAGATCACCGCTGTCGACCTCTGCGAGAGCAGCCGAGGTGGGAAACGACCTGGTCAATGTCCCTGATGGCCGAGGGAGCCGCTCGCCATAGGCGAGGACGAGGCGCGAGGCGAGGTTGCGCGCTGCGACGACCGAGATCTGTTGTCCGAGCACTGCTCGAATGGCCAGCTCCTCGGCGTCTGGATGTCCGGGAACCCGGCGGCCAGGATTTGCTCGGACCTGTTCGGCGATAAGGGGATCTCTTTCCAGGACGGAGCTGATCGCGCCTGGATCTGCATGCAGGTCCAGCAGTTGCGAGACCCTGTTCACCGCCGCGGAGAGATCGCGAACGTCATCGAGCTCGAGGCGGACCGCCACGCGTTCGCCGACTTGGGCGGCGTCAATCGAGACGATCGCGACCGATCGCGGGAGGCGAAGCACTCGTCGGTACCAGCCCTCGGCGAACTCCTCGACTCCGGTTACCGCTCGTGTTCCTAAGAACCGAAGAATCTCCCCGAGGCAGTAGGGCTGACGAACCGGCAAGCTCAAGTCGATCGTGCCGGACGGCGTGCGGGCCGGATTGGACACGCGACGGCGACGAAGCGACGTCGGCGATTCACCGAAGGCAACTCGCAGTGCCTCGTTGCACTGCCTGACCGACGAGTAGCCGGACGCGAACGCGATGTCGGTGACCGACATCGCCGTGTTCTCGAGTAGCGCCAGTGCAGCGGCGGAGCGATGTGCGCGCGCGAGCTCCAAGGGCGCGACGCCGAGCTCGTCTTTTAGGTGTCGTCGGAGTTGGCGTTCGGAGTAACCGAGACGACGGGCGAGTCCGGTCACGCCCTCTCGATCGACGACCCCGTCGCTCACCATGACGACCGCGCGCGCGGCGGTGTCGGCGCGCAGGTTCCACTGCGGAGAGCCGGGGCTCTCGTCAGGCCTGCATCGTTTACACGCCCGGTATCCGGCGCTTTGAGCGGCCGCGGTGGTCGAGAAGAAGTGGACGTTCTGGCGACGGGGGGTGCGCGCCGGACAGCTCGGGCGGCAGTAGATCCGAGTGGTTGCGACGCCGGTAAAGAACTGGCCGTCGAAGCGCGTGTCACGGCTCTGCACCGCTCGGTAGGCAAGCTCGTCATCGACCATGCAGCAACGATCGCGCTGATTCGGCGCGCGAACTAGCGGTTTTCGGACATCGCAGAAGGCATGCGTCAGGCAGTGTTGCCCTTTAGGCGCTCGGGCACGTCCGTCCAGATCAAACCCCCGTGACCGGCCCGCATCGGAGGTCCAATGGCCGCGTGGATCCATTGGCCGATCTCCCAGGAGTCGCGAAGCCCCAGGTCGACGACGATGTCGTCGACGTGGTTGCGTGCAAGAAAGACGCGCATGTCGCGAATGAGCGCGGCATTCACCGTGCCGGGCGTGGTCGGTCCGTACACCGCGACCCAGATTCCCGGTGCAATCGCCGCGAGCGAGGTGCGTTTCGCTCCGTGCTCGAGGTCGAGATAGGCGGTATGGGTTCCGATCGTCACACCCTCTGCGCTCGTCGTCGTAGGATCGAAGACGAAGCCGTGCCGCGCCGGGTTGATCGAGGCCACCTTCCCGAGCACAGAGCCGGCGAGGGCGGATGGGCGGAACTTGTGCGCGCCAAGAATCTCGATCCTGCTTGCGATGATCGTCTGCCCGGTGGCCTCGTCAGGTGGAAAGAGCGGGTCGGGTACGGGCGAGATGCTATTCACCAACGT
The DNA here is from genome assembly GCA_036510575.1 of Acidimicrobiales bacterium. GTDB lineage: Bacteria > Actinomycetota > Acidimicrobiia > Acidimicrobiales > Bog-793 > DATCDR01. Next base: position 2,730 of record DATCDR010000217.1, read on the forward strand.
CGCTTCGACGACCTCTGGCTGCAGCGTCTCAGGCGCGACCGAAGCGGTCCCGCGGCTGTTTCGCACGAGCGCGTAGCTGCCGATCAGCTTGAACCGCATCTGATCGAGCAGCTGCCAGAGCATCGCCTGATCGGCGAAGGACGTCGCATACGGATACGTCATGACCACAGCGTTCCTAGGGATGATGGCGAGCGCCTTTGGCCGGACGGCTGGATTCACCAGGAGCGCGAAGGTCGGGTACGGCCAGTTCGGCAAGAGCGAGATGAGCGTGACCACTGCGAGCCCGACGCCGGCGAGCCGAGCCAACGCGGTGGATCGCGCGAGCGGTGCCTGCCTCGATTCGGCTCGCTTGGCGAGGAGATCGTCGTGGTACCAGTCGATGCCGAGCGCTATCAGAATCGCCACGAACAACACGACGTAGAGCGACAGCCGGACGGGGAGGATGTTGTCGAGTCCTGGAAGTCGCTCGATCTTCCGGAAGGGCAAGCTGAATGGCAGATGGACCACGCGGCCGTTGACGATCAGCAACGGTCCGAGCGAGAACGCGAACGCCGACAGTGCGAGGATGGCGAGCGGTATCGGCCAGAGCTTCCTCCAGTACCTCACGAGCACCACGCCTACCGCGAAAATAAGCGGAATGCCGAGGTAGCTGCCATTTTCTTGAGTGTTCCCGCCGACGAGCGTCGAGCCGATCTCCGACAGCCTGGCAGGGGCGACGAGCTCGTTCGAATTGGGAATGATCGGTCCGAGCAGGTCCGCGTTGTAGACGCTGTTGTAGCCCTGGGCCGGGCCGGAATAGTGCTGGGGACCATGGAAGATCAGCCATACCGGATAGCCCGTGACGACGAGGATAAAAGCTCCGGCTACGCCGAATCCGATCGCCGCGTGGGCAACTCGCGAGCGAACCTCACCGATGCAGGAAAAGAACATGACGAACACGCCGATCCCCGCTATCAAGAGCGTCGTGGCGAGGATCTCTGCGCTGATGAAGAACTGGGTCGCGCAGGCGAGTCCGAGCCAGAGGCCGGTTCGAATCGGTGACCGTCGCTGGTGGATGACGAGCTCGGCGATCAGATACAAGATGACTGGCGGCAACGGCACGAAGCACAAGTTGAGGTGCAACAGTCCCTCCGAGGCCATGTACGGCGAGAAGCCGTAAAGCAGGCCGCCGACGAACGCGGCAGGAGCCCACGACGTCCACTTCCTGATGACCGCGTATGCCGCATATGCGGAGAGCCAGAATGCGATCCATCGCAGCAGGTTCAAGCTGGCGATCGGGCTGACGAGCAACGTCAGCGGCGCGCTCACGATGCCGAGAATTGGAATCCCGGTGTTCTGCGCGAGGTCGACCCCGAGTGGGTAGTTGATCAGGTGAGTCGAGAAGATGTTCTGACCGTGCAGCAGCGCCCAGGGCGTCCACTCGAGGAACCAGCTCGTCTGGACGATGTCCTCACCGACGAGGCTCGGCAGTCGCGCCGGGTCACCGGGAAAGATCGGAAGATTCGCGATCGAGCCGAGCACCGCGTAGACGAGCAGGGCTCGACTGCCCGGTCGAGCGAAGCAGCGGCGAAGAATCGCGACCGGCGACTCAGCCCGCTTCGGGTGTGCTTGTTCTGTTGCGCTCGACGCTTCACGTGTGTCGCTCGTCACCGTCATGTCGAACCGCTCCCACCTGCGCTTGCAGATCGTTCTTGTCGGGCTGGTGGTCGTTGCTTCGCGAACAGACCTTGGTCGAGGCGGGAAAAGCTATCCGGCCGCTGCGTCCAGAGAGGCTAGACGTCCGATTGGACTCCTTGCATGCTGGCGCACACGACACTCAGCACGCACTGCTAGTGCGACCCAGGTATCCCTCGGCGTCCGAGCGCTGCCCTGCTCGCGGCGAGCGCGACGCGCGCCGCCTGATTATCGACGGCAGTGGTCGGTCCGAGTCTCCGCCTGACCTCTTCGATGGCATCGATGTACGGCGACGGCTCCCTCGAGATCGTGCGAGATCCGAACGTACGAGACTTCGCCCACGAGCAAAAGAGCTCATCTTCGGCCCTGGAGAGCGCGACATAGAGCAGGCGCCGCTCTTCGTCCAAGGCATCTCTCGAGATGGCTCTCGAGATCGGGACGTAGCCGTCTTCGAGGCCCGTCACGTAGACGACCGGCCACTCGAGACCCTTCGCGCGGTGGAACGTGATGACGTCGACCGCGTCCTCAGCGACCGGCGCGGTCTCTGCTCCAAGGCTTTGTCGGAGGAACATCACGAAGCCTCGACCTTGAGGCATCGGGTCGAGTGAGGTGTATTCGGCTGCGATCTCAGCTAGCGCGCTGCGGTCGGCCGTGTCCCTCGCGAGTGAGATCGCACGGGCCTCGGGGTCGTCGTCCCCGCGCCCGGTCGACGCCGCGCCCGACCGAGTCCCGCCACTCTCTTCTAGATCACGGCGCCACTGGGCGAAGCGGGCAGGCTGGGTGGAAGTGGCGATCGGACGGAGTGCGTCTCGAATCGAGGCTCGGCCGAGAAAACCGTCGACGCCCTGACTTCGGAGCGGCACCCCGGCCTCGTCAAGTCCTGCTTTTAATATCTCGAGCTGACCATTGGTCCTCGCCAGCACTGCACACTCCGAGAAGCGACGTCCTTGTGAACGCTGTGCATGTATCCCTTTGGCGATGGCCGAAGCTTCTTCGAATTCGTCGGTGTAGGCGATGAGGTGCGGGGTGGGTCCGTCCGGACGTGGCGTCGTCGCCGTACGCGCCGTCCCCCGCGGAAGCACTGCTTTGGCCACGGCGATGAGCTGCGGTGTCGATCGGTAGTTCTGCTCGAGCTCGAGCACCGTCGCACCAGGGAAACGCACGGTGAAGTCCGTGACACCCGATGCGTCGGCGCCGTTCCAGCCATAGATAGCCTGGCTGGCGTCCCCCACCGCGAAAAGGTCCGAGCGACCTCCCAACCAAGCGTCTAGAAGGTTCAGCTGTGCGCGCGTGGCGTCTTGTAGCTCGTCTACGAAGAAGTGACGAAAGCGCCACTGTTGCGCTGCGCGGAAGTCGTCATCGTCGCGAATCGAAGCCGCCAGATCGATGAGGAGGTCGTCGAAGTCCACTACTCGGCGCCGCAGTTTCAGCGCCTCGTAGCCGGCGAAGACTTCGGCGAAATTCTGCGGCCGGAGGCCCTCGACACTCCGGCGCGCCTCGCGAGCGCTCGTCAGGTACTCAGCAGGTGTGATGACCCGTGCCTTGGCCCACTCGATCTCCGAGGCGATGGCACTGAGCAGATCGGCTTGATCCGAGCTGCTGGCGAGCTTCAGGTCCATCTCGCTCAATACGAGATTCAAGAGTCTCGCCTTCGATTCGAGCAGCACCGGGGGCACCTTGCCGAGGTCGAGCTCGCGTCGGCGGAGCTCTCCCAACGCGATCGCGTGGAACGTGCCAGCGGTGACGCTTGCACCCACGCCGAGGCTTTGTAGACGCTGTCGAAGCTCGCCCGCTGCTTTACGCGTGAAGGTGAGCGCGATCGTGTGGGTCGAGTCGAGCAGCCCTTTTGTCGCTCGCCACGCAACTCGCCGGGTGAGCACTCGAGTCTTACCCGACCCTGCGCCCGCTACTACGAGGAGCGGGCTCGATTCGGACGTGACGGCGAGGCGCTGAAGCTCGTCGAGGTCAGCGAGAAGCGTGTCCGACGTCGGTGTTTCCATCGATCGGACCGTACACGGCGGCAGTCTTACTGGCGCGCAGGTCGGCGAGCGCGCGACTGGTCAGTCGTTATCTCGCTTGCGCGCGTTAGGGTCGCAGCGTGTTGCGGGCGTTTCTCGATGGGCGCGTCTATGGCAACCAGCGCGGGGAGGATCCGCCGCTGGTCGTCGCGCTGCATGGTTGGCAACGGAGAAATTCAGACTTTGATGCTGTTCTCTCGTCGAAGAACCCGGCAGTTGGCGATCCGTTCCACGGTGAAGTTATTGCATCACTCTCGCTTGACCTTCCCGGTTTTGGTGACTCGCCGCCTCCTGTAGCGGCCTGGGGATCGGCCGAATACGCGCGGGAACTGCTCACGATCTTGGAGGAGCTTCCGGCTGCGGTGGTACTGCTCGGTCACTCCTTCGGCGGTCGAGTAGCGCTCCATCTCGCCGCGATGGCGCCAGAGCGGGTACGCGGCCTCGTGCTAACCGGCGTGCCGCTCGATGCCAGCGCGCCGCAGCCTCGGCGAAGGCCCGATCCGCGATATCGCGCGATACGGCGCGCCGCGTCGTTAGGGCTCGTTCCCGAATCCTGGCTCGAACGCGCTCGCCAGCGTTATGGATCGCGCGACTACCGCGAGGCGACAGGTGTGATGCGCCAGGTACTTGTTGCAACTGTTCAAGAGAGCTATCAGGCCCTCTATCCCCAGATTCTGATGCCGGTGGAGCTGGTCTGGGGCGAGAACGACACTGTGGCGCCACTCTCGATCGCGAGAGCGGTGGTTGGCGACTTTCGCGATGCGCGACTCACGGTCGTTCCCGGCTCAGGCCATCTCCTACCTACCGAGTCGCCTGATTCGCTTCGACACGCTCTGGCCAAGTGGAGATGACTCGACCTGGCGACATCGCTGAACTGGCCCTTTGCTGTGCTGCGCTGATCGTGGCCGAGCTTCGATGGTTACGCGTCGCACAGCGAGAGCACTATCTCGCGCAGCCGGTGCTGCGATTCGCGACGCGTTGGTGGCTCGGCTCCCCAGCCAACCTCACCTTGTTGGTCGCTGCAGTCGGTGGTGTGGTCGCCGCGACGTTCCGAGTGTGGTTCGGCCTCGCCAGCTGTGCGGTACTCCTGGTTGGCCCTCTTGGGCTGACGCTCCGAGGAAAGACGGCAAAGCTCGTCTGGACGGCGCGGCTTCGACGGCTGGGATCTGCGACCATGGCCGTAAGTGTGATCGCCGGCCTCGCCGGCGGATGGGATTCGGGGCTTGTGGGATCGATCGTTGCCGTTCTCGCCCTCGGACTTCTCGCCCCGTTAGCGGTCGCGGTGGCGAGCCTCGCGGTTTTGCCGATCGAGGATCGCCTTGGTCAAAGCTACGTGGATCGTGCGGCTGTAGTCGTCGCACGAACCGCGCCGAGGATCGTCGCGATCACCGGTTCGTATGGCAAGACCTCGACCAAGGCCTATCTCGCGCACCTACTCGGAGGGAGCTTCGCCGTTGTGGCGAGCCCGCGCAGCTTCAACAATCGTGCTGGCCTTGCGCGCACGGTCAACGAGCTGCTGGTGCCGGGAACCGATGTGTTGATCGCCGAGATGGGCACCTACGGCGTCGGAGAGATCGCCGCGATGGTGTCGTGGCTGCCCCCCGAAGTGGCGGTCATTACGGCGATCGGCCCTGTCCACCTCGAGAGGTTCAAGAGTCTCGAGACGACCATGCGTGCCAAAGGCGAGATCGCCGTTGGCAAAGCTGTAGTCGTCGTAAACGACGACGACCCGTATCTTGCGCACTTCGCGGACGACGTTCTTCTTCGCGGCCAGCGGGTTCTCCGATGCTCCGCGCTCCGACAGGATGCAGATGTCGCGGTGATCTTGGGAGACGCCGCGATCGAGGTCTATGTCGCTGGCCAACTCCTGGGCTCGGCTGATCTCGGTGCTGCAATGCCGTATGTGGCGTTGTCGAACATCGCCTGCGCGCTCGGCGCGGCGGTAGCGCTCGGTACCGACGTTGCCCCGCTGCTAGGTCGGCTGTCGACACTTCCAGTCGTCGAGAATCGCCTCACGGTGAGGATCGCCACGAGCGGTGCGAAGATTCTCGACGACACCTACAACTCCAATCCGTCTGGAACCACGCTTGCCCTCGCCGCACTCGAGGGCCTTTCGACTCCCGGACACCGCACGATCGTGGTAACCCCTGGCATGGTGGAGTTGGGTCCACTACAAGATGCGGCCAACCGAGCATTTGCCGCCAAGGCAGCAACAGTGGCGACCGACTTGATAGTTGTCGGTCGGACGAACCGACAGGCGCTCCTTAGCGGCGCAAGCCAAGGTTCGAGCGAAGTGCGACTTCGGCAGGTGAGAAATCGCGACGCGGCGGTAGCGATCGTCCGAGATGAGCTCGGGGAAGGCGACGTCGTGTTGTACGAGAACGATCTTCCAGACCACTACGCATGACGTCCGAACTGGTGCTGGCGTCGTCATCGGTAACTCGTCGTCAGATCCTCCAGGCCGCGGGCATCCGCTTTCGGGTCGAGCCGAGTGGCACCGAAGAGGTGATGTTCTCCGCGTCAACCTCGGAGATCGTGAGCGCGCTGGCAACTGAGAAGGCAACGGCCGTCGCGGCGCGCATTTCGAGCGGCCTCGTCCTTGGATGTGACTCCTTGCTCGACATCGATGGTCGCTCCTTCGGCAAGCCGGCATCTGTAGCGGACGCGCTTCGTCGATGGCTGAGTCAACGCGGCACGACTGGCACGTTGTTCACCGGTCATGTCCTAGTCGATGCCGCCACCGGCGTGTCACACGCAGAGACCGTCCAAACGGTGGTGCACTTCGGGCGTCCGAGCGAGCGTGAGATCGAGCTGTACGTGGCCTCCGGGGAGCCGCTCGACAAGGCGGGAGCCTTTACGCTCGAGGGACGGTCGGGACCATTTATCGAAGGCGTCGAGGGAGATCCAGGAAATGTTCGTGGTCTCTCGCTGCCGGCGCTTCGCCGGCTGCTCGAGGCCCACGGCCGCTCGATAGTCGAGTTTTGGACCGAGCCCAGCTCTGATTTCGGGGCGCGTTCCGACTTCGGGAGGTAGCGCGGTCCACGTAGCATTGCCGGATGAAAGCTGAAAGCCTCCGACTTGCAGTCCTTTTCGGCGGGCCATCCCCAGAGCACGACGTGTCGGTACTCACTGGCCTGCTCGCCGCCCAAGAACTGGGCTCACGAAACAAGGTCAGGGCGATCTACTGGTCGAAGAACGGGGCCTTCTTCGAAGTCGACGCGTCGCTCGAGGGCAGCGACTTCATCGACGGCATCCCTTCCTCGGCGACCGTGCTGGAGCTCCAAGTCGGCCGAGAGGGCGGCTTCGGGCAGCGCAAGGGACGCTTTGGCGGCACGCAGCGCATCGACGTCGACGTCGTCGTCATCTGCTGCCACGGTGGACCAGGCGAGGATGGAACGCTGCAAGGCACCCTCGACCTAGCTGGGCTTTTGTACACGGGCCCGAACGCGATCGGTGCTGCGCTCGGCATGGACAAGCTCGCGACCTCGGCGCTGCTCCAAGCAGCAGGGGTCCCGGTGCTTTCTCGAAGTGGCCTTGACGCCAACTCCTTGCCACCTACCTACGCAGGTCCCTACATCGTCAAGCCGCGATTCGGCGGGAGCTCCATCGGGATCGAGGTCGTCGCCGACTTCCCGACCGCGCTGCTTCGTCGCGAAGCGAATCTCCATCTGCGTCGAGGTGCCGTAATCGAGCCATACCGCGGCGATCTCTACGATCTACAGATTGCGGTTCGAACGTGGCCGGCGGTCGAGCTCTCCGCTATCGAACGCCCGGAGCGTCAACGAGTTGGTGCCGAGTTCCTCGACTACCGAGACAAGTACGTCGGTGGAAAAGGCATGGACGCGGCAGCTCGCGAAGTTCCCGCCAACGTCTCGCCGGCCCTTGCCGACCACCTAAGATCCGCGGCGCTTATCTGCGTCGAGGCACTGCGGATTCGCGGTGTAGCCCGAATCGACTTCCTCTCAGATGGCAACGAACTTTTCCTGAACGAGGTGAACACCATCCCGGGTTCACTCTCTCGGTATCTCTTCATCGATCCGAAGCTTTCATTCGCGCAGCTGCTGGACGCACTGATCGACGAGGCGCTGAACGTCCCCGCTGCGACCTACTCCGCCGCAGGTGCCGACGGGAGCGTCCTCCGCTCTGCAGGCTCGATCGCTTCCAAGCTCGGCTGATGCGATGCGGGAGCCGATGGCGCCTGCGCTTCGTCTGCCGGTAGCTCAAGGGTCACAGCGATGTCGTGAGGAGCACTCGGCCGCCCGCCAACGAAGTCGCGCTCTGCTTCGCTGAATAGAAGCGTTGGTAGGCTTCGCCAGTGATCGGCCGCTACTGGATAGAGACCCTCGGGTGTCCGAAGAACGAAGTGGATTCAGCAAAGCTCGCGGGATCGCTGATCGCTGACGGCTACGAAGCCGCATCGAGTGTCGATCAAGCCGACATCGTGGTCGTCAATACCTGTGCGTTCATCGAAGCCGCGCGCGAAGAGTCGATCGAAACGATTCTCCAACTCGCGCAGGCTCGACACGTTGGCGCGCGCCTCGTCGTCACCGGGTGTCTCGCAGCACGATCTGGGCCCGAGCTCGCAGCCGCGCTTCCCGAAGTCGACGCCGTGACCGATATCGGCGTCCCGGTGCAGCTCTCCTTAGGGCCGCGCTTTCGCAAAGCGACCCCGGCAGTGAGCCTCTCGCTGATGGAGTTTGCCCGGCCACCCGCGGAGGCACCGTGGGCGTATGTCCGCGTCGCTGAGGGCTGTGACCGAGCGTGCGGGTTCTGCGCCATTCCGTCGTTTCGTGGGCCCCAGCGCTCCCGACCGATGGAGGCGATCCTCAAAGAAGTAGATGAGCTCGGCGTCCGCGAGATCATCTTGGTGTCGCAGGATCTCGCTTCCTACGGCAGGGATCTCGGCTACTCGCACGGACTCGACGCGCTCGTCGCTGAGGTTTCGAGACGGACGGCCCGAGTCCGGCTGCTGTACTTGTACCCCTCGGCGCTGACGGACCGCTTGACCGACACGATCCTTGCGACAGGCGTGCCGTACTTCGATCTCTCACTGCAACATGTCTCGGTGCCGCAGTTGCGGAGAATGCGGCGGTGGGGGAGAGGGGAGCGCTTCCTCGAGCGCATTGACTACATTCGCTCGCTCGAGCCGACTGCGGCATTCCGTTCCAACTTCATCGTTGGCTACCCAGGCGAGACCGAGGAGGACCACGACCAACTGCTTGAGTTCATCGAGACCTCGCGCCTTGACTGGGTCGGGCTCTTTGCCTACTCCGAGGAGGACGGCACCTACGGCGTCGGACTGGGCGACAAGGTCCCCGCCGAGCTCGCTATGGAGCGGCTTCGAGAGGCGAACGGCCTGGCGGAACAGATAACCGCGGAACTTCGGCGTAGGCTTGTCGGCACGAATCAAACGCTTCTAGTTGACCGAGCAGGGGTGGCGAGAAGTCATCGGGAAGCTCCCGACATCGACGGCGTAGTGCACGTCGACGAAGCGATCGCGCCAGGTTCGTTCATCGAAGTCGAAGTGACCGACGCGGAGGGTCCCGACCTCACCGCAGCGATGCTCGAGCGAGCCGAGGTGGTGATGGCATGAGCGGCGCGACCCAGCCAGGCAGCCAGTCAGTCGAGGCGGTGAAGGCATTCGGACCTACTGCGCTCGCCACGCCGGCGAACGCCGTTACGCTCGCCCGTCTCGTGGCGGCCCCGCTCTTTGCCATATACGTGGTGCAGAACGGGCCTACGTCGTGGTTGTTGTGGGTTCTATGGACCGTATTGGCCCTGTCTGACGGTCTTGACGGGCGCATCGCGCGCTGGCACGGCACGACTCGCTCGGGTGCGTTCCTCGACCCATTGGCCGACAAGTTCCTCGTCATCGGAGCACTTTGTGCACTCTGTGCGCTCGGCGATGTCTCGATCTACGCCTTGACATTGATCGCTGCCCGCGAGATCGCGATGAGCATCTACCGCGTGTTGGCGGCTCGCGACGGGCTCTCGATTCCCGCAGGCCGACTCGCGAAGTTCAAGACGCTCACGCAAGACGTCGCGATCGGCATCATCTTCCTGCCGCTGATCGGACAGCACCATCTCGTCATCGCGCAGAGCCTGTTGTGGGTTGCGGTGGCGCTCACGGTCGTCTCCGGAGCGCAGTACTTCGTAGAAGGCCGACGACTCTCAGCTGAGCGTCATCAACCGGCGAGCAACGTCGCGGACAAGAGCAAGGTCGCCTAGCCGATGCGAGTCGAGATCGTCGCTGTTGGTACCGAGCTGCTCTTAGGCCAGGTCGTCGATACGAATTCGAGCTGGATGTCCGAGCGGCTGGCCGAGTCAGGTCTCGACTGCAACTTCCAGGTAAAAGTCGGCGACAACCTCGATCGGATAGCGGCCGCTATCCGAGGCTCGCTCGCTCGAGCAGACGCCGTGATCGTCTGCGGCGGTCTCGGCCCGACCCAGGATGACATCACCCGTGAGGCCATCGCCGCGGTGATGGGTGTCGAGCTCATCCGAGAGCCTGAGGTGCTGCGCGCGATCGAAGCGGTCTTTGCCGATCGTGGCCGACCGATGTCGCCGAGCAACGCCCGTCAAGCCGACGTCCCCAAAGGGGGCCGCATAATCTCCTTGGTTGGAACCGCGCCCGGCCTGATCTGCCCCGTCGGAGAGCAGGTCATATACGCCGTGCCTGGTGTGCCCTGGGAGATGCGGGCGATGCTCGAAGACGCTGTGCTGCCTGATCTGCGAAGTCGCGGTGGCATGGCCTCGGTGATCATGAGCCGCACGCTTCGAACCTGGGGGCTTGGTGAGTCGGTGCTCGCCGAGACGGTGACGCCCCGACTCGACGCGCTCGACGCCCTTGGGGCAGGGGCCCCGACGATCGCCTTCCTCGCCAGTGGTGTCGAGGGCATCAAGCTCAGAGTCACCGTCAAAGCCGACGACGCGGCCGCTGCAGCTGCGGCGCTCGACGCGGAGGAGGCGGCGCTTCGCGAGATCCTGGGCGACGTCGTCTTCGGCGTCGACGACGAAACGATGGAGGCGTCGGTCGGCAAGTTGCTGGTCGAGCAGGGTTTGACGCTTGGCTTGGCGGAGTCCTACACCGGCGGGCTGATCGCGTCGCGCATCGTTGCCGTGCCAGGTGCTAGCGGCTGGTTCACTGGCGGACTCGTGTCCTACCAGTCGGCGGTCAAGTTCTCAGTTCTCGGGCTGCCTGAAGGTCCGGTCGTCTCACTAGAAGCGGTGACGGCGATGGCATCCGGCGTAAGGGACCTCTTGAGCTGCGATGTCGCGCTAGCTACTACGGGTGTTGCAGGTCCCGATCCCCAAGATGGACACGAACCAGGCACCGTCTTCGTCGGGGTCGCGCTGCCAGGTGAGGAGCCATTCGGCAGATCGCTGCAGCTATTCGGTGGTAGGGGCGGTATCCGCGAGATGGGGACGATCACCTCGCTCGACTACCTGCGCCAGCGCCTGCTCACTCGAGGCAGGTCAAACTCTCACCAGTAGCAACCCACTACGTGCCCCGTTAGCAGGCACAATGGAATGCCACCCGAACACATGTTCGTTGAACTACAGTCGTGTCAGTCGATGGAGTAGAGCCATTGATACACCCCATCCCTAGCCTCTCGACGCATAACGACGACGATGAGCGGCGATCGAAGGAGACGACATGGCAGCAGAGCGGGAGAAAGAGAAGGCACTCGAGGCGGCGTTAGGCCAGATCGAGAAGCAGTTCGGCAAGGGATCTGTCATGAAGATGGGGGAGAACCTCAACATGGCGATCGAGTCGATCCCAACCGGAGCGCTCGCTCTCGATCTTGCTCTTGGCATCGGCGGCCTTCCACGCGGACGCGTCGTCGAGATCTACGGCCCTGAGTCGTCAGGCAAGTCCACGCTCGCCCTCCACGTGGTGGCTGAGGCACAGCGGAACGGCGGTATCTGTGCCTACATCGACGCGGAGCACGCGATGGATCCGGTCTATGCGCGAGCGATCGGTGTCGACATCGATGAGTTGCTCATCTCCCAGCCCGACACAGGTGAGCAGGCGCTCGAAATCGCCGAGATGCTCATCAGATCCGGTGCGATCGACGTCGTCGTGATCGACTCGGTCGCCGCACTGACGCCAAGAGCAGAGATCGAAGGCGAGATGGGCGACTCCCACGTCGGCCTGCAAGCCCGCCTGATGTCACAGGCGCTCCGCAAGTTGACCGGCACCTTGAACAAGACCGGGACGATCGCGATCTTCATCAACCAGCTCCGAGAGAAGATCGGCGTCGTCTACGGCTCCCCAGAGGTGACCCCTGGCGGTCGCGCCCTGAAGTTCTACGCGTCGGTGCGCCTCGACATTCGTCGCGTGGAGACGATCAAAGACGGTGCCGAGATGACCGGTAACCGCACGAGGGTGAAAGTGGTGAAGAACAAGTGTGCGCCGCCGTTTCGCACCGCTGAGTTCGACATCATGTACGGCACCGGGATCTCCCGTGAGGGATCGATTCTCGACGTTGCCGTTGATCTCGGCATCGTGAAGAAGGCGGGTGCCTGGTACACCTACGAAGGCGAGCAGCTTGGTCAAGGTCGTGAGAATGCCAAGTCGTTCCTGCGTGACAGCGCAGAACTTGTCGTAGAGATCGACAACCGCATTCGCCAGGAGTTTGCCGCTACGACGATCGCCGCTGATGTTCCACTTGGAAGCGGTGAGAACGATGACGTTCCCATCTCACTCGAGGACTGACATCGCCGCGTGATGTTTGCCGCGAGGCGATCGCCCATCTGATGAGTTGCTCAGCTACATCGGCACCGAGGTGTGCTTGTACTCGTTGATCTCCGGGTGGCCGGTCAACAAGTCGAGCACCCGATCGATGGTGGCAGTGGCGATCTCGGCGTCGCCGTTCGGTCGGGTCATCAAGCGCACGAACACCGCGTCGTCGCCAGCGATGAAGGTGGGAACGCCAAAGGCCTGGTAGGCATCGACCGCCTCGAGGTGCTCTTTCGCGAGCATCTCGAGTGGCCAGCCGTTGGCGATCTCGCGGAAGACCTCGTCGGCATCGACGCCGACCCGCGTCAGCGCCTTTCGGACCTGTGCCTCGTCTCGGAGGTCTTCGGCATCGTCATGACGAAGTGCGAAGAGCGACATGTGCGCGGCAAGGAACAGCTCTGGAAATCGCTCCCGAACGACGATGCCGGCAGCCACGGCGATCATCTCGTCGTACTTCTCGGGGTCCTCCCAAGCAGGCACTCCGCCGTCTTCGACGTAGATCTGCGTCAGCGAGAACCCCTTGAACGAGACGTCGTAGTCGCCCCCTGCCAGCAAGGCCGTCACGACGTGCTCATTCGCGTTACGCGCAAACGGGCACCGGTAGTCGAAATTGATGGAGAACGCTGTAGAGGCCATACCCATGGAAACGTCGGCTCCACCTGCTCTATTCCGAGTCGTTGCAACCGGTTTGCCGACACGGTTGCCCGAGCCAGGCTCACCTGGCGACGCAACAAGGAGCGTTGCCCCCAGCGAGGGGACAAGTCGGCATACGATTTGGCATGGACGAAGTGATCCGCGCCGATGCGCATGCCGTTCGGCCACTAAGCGAGATGCTGACCCGGGCGTTTGCCGTAGACCCGATCGCCTGCGATCTCTTTCCAAAAGCCCAAGGCAGGCGTCGCCGCCTCGAGCGTTTCTTCTCAGTCCAGCTGCGGCACGCCTACTTGCCCCGCGGCGAGATACTGACGTACCCGGACTACGCCGCAGCCGCGTTGGTCGTCTGGCCGAGCGCGCCCCCGCTGGCGCTCGGA
>DATCDR010000218.1:0-3226 GCA_036510575.1 Acidimicrobiales bacterium
GATCTGTAGCCCATCGGTGTCGTGCTCGGGCAGGTACTCCTCGACCTTCGCGATCAGGTTGGCGTCGTGCGGACGGGTAGCGTCGAGCCAGAACACCGCCGGATCGCCGGTTGCGCGCGCACGATTGACCGCCAGCTTCACCCAGTCACGAATCGCGATGTCCTTGGTCTGGCACATGCGGAACACGTCGCCCGCACCGACGGGAACATCGAAGACGACGCTTCCCGTCGCGTCGACTACCCGGACCGTGCCGGCCGAGGCGACCTCGAAAGTCTTGTCGTGACTGCCGTACTCCTCAGCGGCCTGAGCCATCAGCCCGACGTTCGGCACCGAACCCATGGTGGCGGGGTCAAAGGCGCCATTCGCCCGGCAGTCGTCGATGACGACCTGGAACACACCCGCGTAGCTGCTGTCGGGAATGACCGCGAGCACGTCGCTCTCTTTGCCGTCCGGGCCCCACATATGGCCAGACGTGCGGATCATCGCCGGCATGGATGCATCGACGATGACGTCGCTCGGCACGTGCAAGTTCGTTATCCCTCGATCCGAGTCGACCATCGCCAATGCGGGACCGGCGGCGAGCTCGGCATCGAAAGAGGCACGGATCTCGGCCCCGTTCGGAAGCGCCGCGAGGCCACTGAAGATGGCACCGATGCCGTCATTGGCGCTCAGATCAGCAACTGCGAGGTCGGCGCCGTAGGTCTCGAACGTCTTCGGGAAAAAGGATCGCACCACGTGGCCGAAGATGATCGGGTCCGAGATCTTCATCATCGTGGCCTTCAGGTGCACGGAGAACAGGATCTCTTCGGCTTTGGCACGCACGATTTGCTCGGCGAGGAAGTTGCGAAGCGCTGCGACGTGCATCACCGAAACGTCTACGACCTCGGCCGCCAACACAGGCACCGACTCGCGAAGAACAGTGGTGGTGCCGTCGTCGGCGACGAGCTCGATTCGGAGCACCCCGTCGCTCGCGATGACCGCCGACTGCTCGGTCGACCGGAAGTCGTCGTGATCCATGTGAACGACATTGGTCTTCGACGAGGGCGTCCACGCGCCCATCCGGTGCGGATGTGTCTTTGCGAAGTTCTTCACCGACAGCGGAGCACGCCGATCGGAGTTGCCTTCTCGAAGCACCGGGTTGACGGCGCTGCCGAGGACTTTGTTGTATCTGGCTCTGACGTCGCGATCGGCATCGGACTCCACCGCGTCGGGGTAGTTAGGGAGGGCGTAGCCCTGCTGTTGCAGCTCCGCGATCGCGGCCTTGAGCTGGGGAATCGACGCGGAGATGTTCGGCAGCTTGATGATGTTCGCCTCTGGCGTCTTTGCGAGCTCGCCGAGTTCGGTGAGTGCGTCACCGATGCGCTGGCTCTCGTCTAACCACTCCGGGAAGTTGGCGATGATGCGGCCCGACAAGGAGATGTCGCGGGTCTCGATGTTCACGCCGGCAGTCGAGGCATATGCCCGGATGACCGGGAGGAGCGAATACGTCGCGAGAGCCGGAGCCTCATCGGTGTGCGTGTAAATAATGCTCGACTCAGCCACAGTTCCCCCGCTCGTCACGATCGCTACCGTGATCCAAGGTATCTGCTCGTCGCGAGAACCGCCATCGCCGGCAAACTCACCTGTGGTCGACATCCTGGCTCGAGTGGTCGGGACACCTCAGCCCCGAGACGCGTCGGAGGTGGTTCGCCGGGCAGCTGTTCGTCGTAGGTACGGACGCTGTCTTGCTCGATGAGCGAGGAGCTACGCGTCGCGCCTGACGAGCAGCACGCCGCCGACGACGAGCGCAGCCGCCGCGTAACCGCAC
Organism: Acidimicrobiales bacterium; assembly: GCA_036510575.1. Taxonomy (GTDB): domain Bacteria; phylum Actinomycetota; class Acidimicrobiia; order Acidimicrobiales; family Bog-793; genus DATCDR01. The sequence continues at coordinate 1,808 of DATCDR010000218.1, forward strand.
AGCAGCAGCATTCCGATCCAGGGCGAAAAGAGGTGCGGGCCGCTCGTCGAAGAGATCATCACCGCCCCGATGCGGTCGGGCAGGAATCGCCGGACATCGATCTGGACCGAGCTCGGCAAGAACGCGATGATGATCGGCAGCATCAAGAGGACGCCCAGATACGCGCAGATTGCTCCCGCGGTATGTCGGATTATGGTCGCCAGCCCGAGCGCGAAGAGTCCGAGGATTGCGACGTAAAGCCCACTCCCGATCACCTGGCGCAACGCTCCAGGCGTGCTGAGGGTGGCGTGGGTGGCAGGGGCGCTGAGTAGGGCTTGGCCCAAAAAAAACGCCACGAACGCGACGACCTCGGCGACGACAAGCGCAACGACGGCGAATACGGCAGCCTTCGCGACGAGCATCATCGGTCGTCTTGGCGCGGCCGCGAAGGTCGCGCGGATCGTGCCCGTGCCGTACTCCGCGCTGAGCACCAGCGCGCCGAGTACGCCGATCGCGAACTGCCCGATGAAAAGACCGACGAGACTCGTGCCCGCGGGATCGAAGGTCGCTCTATTGAACGCCGTCGTGGTCGCCCAGTGCGCCCTGGTCTGCCACGTCACAAGTGCACTAACGCCGATGCCGAGCACGACGGTAATGGCGAGGGTCCACATCGTCGACCGGACGGAACGGAGCTTGGTCCACTCCGACTTGAGCACCCCGGAGAGGCCATAACGTCCACTCGGCATCGCCTTCGGTGGCCTCGGCGCTGCAGGCACCGCGACCGCACCGCCGCGCTGCTCCCTTGCCTCAGCAAGTGTCGCGCTCTGCGCAGCCACCGCTTGTTCGCGGGGTGCGTCCGGCTGGTGCGGCATTCGCTGGGTGTCGTCGATCGGCTTCCGGTCCTTGTGTCGCTGAATCACGAGAACCACGACCACGGCTGCGATCACGAGAATGAGAAAGAGTCCGATGAATCTCCCGCCACGCTGGTGGCGGGCGGCCGCAAACACGACCGCGGTAATCCTCGGGTCGGCCATCGCGACACTCATGCGGCACCGTCTGTCGACGCGATCTTGGTCGCCGTGGGCGCGCCGTGATATTCGACACTGTCCTCGGTGAGCTCCATGAAGGCCTCTTCGAGCGATGCCGACTGCGGCGCGAGCTCGTGGAGTACTACTGGAATGCTCGCGGCGAGCTCGCCGATCGCGACCTCGTCGACGCCGCGCACTGAAAGCGAGCCATCTTCTTCCACGACCGTTGTTGCGCCCTTGGTTTCAAGCGCGCTCTTCAACTTGGCGATCTCCGGCGAGCGAACTCGGATGAAGCGCTGTGAGCTCTGCGCGAGCAACTCGTCGATCGGGATCTGCGAGATCAGCCGGCCGCGGCCAATGATGATGATCTCATCCGCCGTGAGCGCCATCTCGCTCATCAAGTGGCTCGAGA
>DATCDR010000219.1:0-8515 GCA_036510575.1 Acidimicrobiales bacterium
GCGGCTGCTCGGGTGGCCCGCTGCAAAGGTCGCAGCTCGCGTCGAGGAGCTGCTCCATCTCGTGGGCCTCGAGCCAGCGACCTACCTTCGACGATTTCCCCACGAGCTCTCCGGAGGTGAGCGTCAACGCGTCGGTGTCGCTCGCGCGCTTGGCGCCGATCCACCGATCCTGTTGATGGATGAGCCGTTCGGCGCGGTGGACCCTATTGCTCGCAAGCGCCTCCAGATCGAGTTCAAGGAGCTTCAAAAGCGCCTCAACAAGACGGTGGTGTTCGTTACCCACGACATCGAGGAGGCACTGTTTCTGGGAGATCGCATCGCGATCATGCAGCGCGGTGCAAATCTTGAGCAGTTCGACACCCCTGAGGCGATCTTGGCAAAGCCGGCGACACCTTTTGTTGCAGAGTTCGTCGGCGTAGATCGAGATCTGCAGCGGCTCGCCGTTACGGAGCTCTCACTTGAAGACGTTGAGCCAGCGCCATCCGCATCGAGCTCGGCGAGCCTCACGGACCTTCTCGCGCTGGCCGCGGGTGGGTCGGGGTTGGTCGTGATCGTGGCGAACGATGGAGCCCCCGTCGGTCGCGTCGAGATCGACGGCGTCGCCGGCTCAGATCTCACGGTCTCGGATCTTGTGACGCCGTTTTCCGCGGTGCTGCCGCTTGGAACGACGCTCAAGACCGCCCTTTCGACGATGCTCCACGACGATGATCCATTCGTAGCCGTTACCGCTGCGGGTCGCTACATCGGCGTCCTCACCCTCGAAGGCCTTCATCGAGCGATGCGCCGGGTCTCGTAACGGCATTCATCGAGGCGACGTGTCGCGTAGTCGCCGACGCGAGAACGCTCCGGCATTTGGCCGGAGCGTTCTCCAATACATCGATCAACCTCGCGGCTACATCGGCGTTACTTGATGAGCTTCTCCTGCACCAAGAAGCCCTCCGCCACCGCAGCGGGCGTCGGGTGGCTTGAGCCGCTTACGGCGGCGTCGAGCTGGGTGAGCACATTCGTGGTGAGCAGCCCATTCACCGAGGCGAGCGCCTTTTGGACAGCCGGGGTGTCGAACGAGGTGCGGACCACTGGAATGAGGTGGTCGGCGGGCTCGAGGTTCAAGTTGTCACGCAGCACGTAGAACTTGTCAGACGTGATGATGTTGTCGGTTGAGAAGAGCTCGACGATCTGTGCGGTGCCGCTCTTTAGCGCCGTCACGCTCAGTGGTCCTGAGTCATCGAGGGTCTTGACCTGCTTGAACTTGAGGCGGTAGACCGACTCCAGACCAGGCAAGCAGAAGTAGTTCTTCGAGCACTCCGTCGGTGCACCGAAGATCCAACTTGACGCGTGCGCCTTGATCGAGGAGATCGTCGTGAGGTGGTACTTGGCCTTCGTGGCGTCGGTCACGACGAAGACGTTCTGGTCGAGCCCGGTCGTTCCCGGAAGCACGGTCGCGCCATGCATTGCAAGAATCGGCTTCAGAGCGCTCTCGGCAGTCGCGAGGGTGCCGGCCTGCTTCGTGTCTTTCGGAGCGAGGTCCACCAACAGCGAGCCGGCGTAGTCGGGGAGCACGTCGATCTTGCCTGCCTCGAGAGCGGGAAGAGCCTCTTGGCGAGTAGCTGATGCTTGCGCGAGCAGCTGAACCTTAAAGCCGGCGTTGGTCAAGAGGTCCCCGTAGATGTCCTGCATGATGAAGGACTCGGTGAATCCCTCATTGCCGATGACGATCGTGGGAAGCGAGGCGTTCGCATGTACCTTCGCGTTGACACTCGCCGCCGCGGTACCGATTGCGATCCCCAGCAGGCTTAAGGCGAGTAGAGGCGCGAGCGCCGTTCGGAGGATTCTCATCTGATCTCCTTCAGTGGTGGACGAGATGCGGCGGGTGAAGGATGAAGTCTTATCGTCTTTCGAGACCGAGCGCCAGAGGATTTTCTGAATACATTCGCAGGTTGATCCGATTTGTAGCAATTAGCTCGACTGCCCGACCCCGAAAGGCTCGCGGTTAGGCATGCAACGGTGCATCGACAGCGTTTATCTGCGTGGTGGGCGCCCCGTGCGAGCGGCGCTCCGCACCGCTCTTGCCGCTCGAAATGACCTGCGCCGACGCGTATCGCGGGTGTCCCGGCCCGCGTTCGAACTTGCGCAGCTACCGTTTGGCGATGCGGCTACTTGGCGATGATGATGTGCGTCGACTCCGAGCAGATGTCGCGGTCGAGGAAATGCGAGTGGCACTCAGGTCTCATGCCGGAGGCGGATACCTCTCGCCGCCGCGTCTGTCGATGACCTTTGGTGAGAGCCGCGTGCTGTTTGGTGCCGGCGGAGCACCCGACGGTTCGATGGGCCTTCGAATCTCCGGGACCGCTGCCTCTCCGCTCGAGCACGTCACGGTGACGTGGCTCCCCTCCGGCGAGGTCGAGGCCATCATCGTTGGGAATGAGCTCGGGGCCCGGCGCACGGGGGCTGTTTCGGCGGTTGCAACGGATCTACTCGCCCTTCCTGGCGCGGTGCGGGTCGGAATCCTTGGGAGTGGGCGAAATGGATGGGCTCAGGTCTGGGGCCTTGCGGGCGTCCGTCTGGTTTCTGAGCTCTTGATCTACAGCCCAACCAGCGACCACCGGACGGCATTCGCCGAGCGTGCCCGGAATGAACTCGGACTCGACGCCCGGGCGGTGGGCAGCGCGCGAGACGCCGTTGAGGGCGCTGACGTCGTGATTCTTTGCACCACAAGCCGCGCACCGGTGATGGAGAGTGCGTGGGTGAAAGAAGGCGCACACGTGGCCTCGATCGGTGCGAAGAGCTCACGGGCGCACGAAGCACCTGCCGAGCTGCTCGAGCGGATGAGTCGGGTAGTGAGTGACGCACCGGACGAGATCGCCTCGCCGTTCCCTGACCTTGCTGGCCTCCCGATGGTCGCGCTCGGCGACCTCTTGGCGGCTCCTGAATCCTCGCGACTACCTGGAGAGGTGTCGCTCTTTTTGTACTCTGGCCTCGGTGGAGCCGACGCGGCGTTCGCCCGCGCCGTCGCACGAACTGCGTCGTGATCGGCGCTGCGGCTCGACGAAACCTTGGCCGACGTCGTTCGAGATACTGACGCGTAAGCATCGCCCGACTCAGTGGATGACCGTGACGAGCGTCCCATAGGCGAGGTAGGGCCAGGCCTTGGCGGCGTCAGCGAGCGGTAGTTCGACGCAGCCGAGACTCTGTGGGATGCCGTAATCATCGCGATTCATGTAGTGGACCGCGTCGTTGCCGTGAAAGTACGCGATGTACTGGACGAGGTCGGCGTACTTCTGCCCATTTGGGTTGGTGCCTTTCATCACCTGTCGCCGAAGTCGGGTGTTGACGGGGAATGTCCCGTCGGGCGTCGGGGAAGCGGCTACTCCCGTATTCGCAGGGCTTCTTAGAACGACGGCCCCGTCGTGATAGATCGTGAGCGATTCCGGCGCGGTCTTGTCAGCGAGCGCGTAGTTGTACCCGCCGCTGTTTTGCGAGTTGGTCGAAACCGCATCGACGAGCGCGAGCCAAAGCGCTGAGGTGAGGTCACCGTTTGGATCGAGCTCATGGTCGGCTTGAAACGACATGATCAGGCCGCGGGTAAAAAGGTTGTCGGCGCCTGGGCGCCACATCGCGAGCAGCCGAGACGGCCAGCCGGTGTTCCTCCAGGCGAAGGTGCCAGTAGGCGGGCTGAAAAGAGCAGCGACCTGGGCGCTGGTGTCGGTGGGCGCGACGGCGGTTCCCGCTGAGGTCCAAGCGAGCGGCGAGTAACCAAGGAGCGAGAGGAGCTGCTGCAGGCGAATGATTGAGCCATTGGCGACGTGGAACTGCTCAGTTGCGGGCTCGGTGAGGTGCGCGCCGGAGCTGCTCGTGACGCCCGTCGGACCGGCGGGAATGGTGACCGTGACCGCGCTGAGCGGGATGAAGCCAGTAGTCGGCGTGAAGGTGAGCGTCGTTCCAGCTCTCGACCAGGTTCCGGCTGTGGTCGGCGTAAGTGTCGGCAGCGGCGACGTCGGCGAGAGAGCAGAGGAGAAACTCAAAACGATCGCGGCGGCCCCGTTGACGCCAGTTGATCCATTCACCGGGGCCTCTGAGGTGAGCTGAATGGTCGTGGCGCTGCCTTTGTTGCCGATGGAACCGGGTGGCGTGGTGGTTGATGTCGTCGGGCTCGGGCCTGGATGGCGCTCTACAATGCGCGTCGCGACCACGCCGATGACCCCTCCGAGCAGGAGAATCGTGATGACGGCCATCATTGTTGTTCGCGATGAACGGTGCCGTCGTCGTCGGGCAGTCGGGATCTCGCCACCTACTTTCGGTCTCGCTCGTCGTTTCGCTCTACCCATCAGATAATCACGCGTGCGCCCAGCAGGTGGCACGCGGCGTGCGGTCTCGATGCCGGGTGGTGCTCCTCGATCAGTGACCTACCGTGCCGCGGTCACTTGATGAGCGAGGAAAGTCGGATTCCTACAGTGGGACGATCCATTCGATGATCGTTCTACTCGGCTCGCGTTGTTCGCTGACCGCGGGATTGGAGAGGACGACTGTCCCGGATGCGTCGATCACGACGACCGCATCAGCAGTGGCGGAGAAGATCGCTCCGAGAAGGTGCCCGGACCCCGGTTGACCCTCGGTTGCATTGCTCACGCCTTCACCGTCCCACCGCATCTCACATCGTGTCATAAGCATTGTCTTCCGGCACGCGTCACGGCGACAGCGCGCCTGCGACGCAGCCGGCCTCGACAGATCCTGGACCTACCGCGTTTCACCCGCGATTCGCGTTCCTCAGTCGAGGCGGCGTAGCTCGTTCTTGTAAAGCTGCCCGTTCGCGACGTAGGTGGCCACGCTGCGATCGACGTAGTCGCTCTTTGCAGCGTCGAGGCGGATCTTTGCGGGAACACCGAGCGCCATCGCATATGACGGGATCTCCGTGCCCACCTGCACCATTGCTCCCGCGGCGATGACACATCTCGAGCGGGCGATTACGCGTGTGAGCACCACCGCCATCGAGGCGACAAGTACATGATCTTCTATGACACAGCCCTCAAGATAGGCGTTGTGACCGACCACGCAGTCGTCGCCGATGACCGTCGGGACGTCATGACCGACGTGGACGATCGTCCCGTCTTGGATCGACGTTCGGGCACCGATCTCGATGTGGCTGTAGTCCCCTCGCAGCACGGCGCCGGGCCAGATGGTCGAATCTGCGCCGATGGCCACGTCGCCGATGACCACCGCTTCCGGATGAACGTACGCGGACTCAGCAATTCGTGGAACCAGCTCTCCGAGCGCGTAGATGGCCACGGTGTCGACTCCTCTTTGCCGCGTTGGACGATCGTGACAGCGACTCCAAGGTAGTGGGTCAATTGACCGTCACACCCCATTCGTATCCTCGCCACCTGCTCGTGCATCAGGCCTTCCGCTTCGAACTGGCTCCGAACAACGCTGTCAGGTCTCGATTCGTGTCGCACTGCGGAGCCTCTCGCTTTGCCTTTAACTGGGGCCTCGCCTTCGTAAAAGACCGTGATCCCCAGCGCTCCCGAAACTATTCAAGACCAGCAGTTAAGCGGTGGACCCTGGAGCAGCACCATTACCATTAGGGGTCATCATCATTGTCCTGGTGGAATCAAAGTGACCCCACTACCGTTGGGCGATGGCTTCCGAATCGGCGTGGTTCGTTGTCGGTATCGACAATGGGGGCACGTCGAATAACGCGACCGTGCTCGACCATCAGGGTCGATTTCTGGTCGATGAACTTAGGGAGACCCCAAGCCAAGTCGCGGCAGGGCCGGACGTCGCAGTGGCCGCGATTTCGGCTGCGTTCGAAAACGTGCTGCGTGAAAAAGGAGTCGATCGCGCTGCAGTCCGCGCTGTTGGGCTCGACTCACCGGGCCCCGCGAGTGCAGAGGGCGTCATCTCCTCCTTGGGCTCTACGAACTTCGTGCACCCTGCCTGGTATGGCTTCGATTTTCGCGGCGCCGTCGAGGCCGAGCTCGAGATCCCGGTCGTCTACAACAACGACGGCAACGCCGCAGCCCTTTACGCGCACCACGTCCACTTCGGCGACGAGGCGTTTGCTCGGTCCTCGATCTCGCTGATCGTGGGAACGGGGCTCGGTGGGGGAGTGATCGAGGCAGGCCGAGTCATCCGAGGCGCCGCTGGTATGGCTGGTGAGGTCGGGCATGTCCACATTCCGATGCACGGGTTGCTAGCTGAGGCCCAGCCGCTTCCGAATTGCAACTGCGGATTCGTCGGTGATGCCGAGAGTGTCGCCTCGCTGACCGGGATCGAGAAGAACCTTTTGCCCTATTGGCTGACGCGCTTTCCCGACCACGACCTCGCTCGAGTCGAGTCACTGAGCGACGCTGCAAAGCTCGTGCGGGGCTACGGGGATGCGAACGACGCGATGGCGGTCGAGATCTTTACCCAGCAGGCGATCGCGCTCGGGAGATTGCTCACAATTGTGAGCAATCTCTTCGACCCTGACGCGTACTTTCTCGGCGGCGGTGTCGTCGAAGCGTCACCGACTTTTCGGGAGTGGTACCTCGCGACCGTTCGAGCGAACACGAGCCTTCGTAAGGAGCAGCTCGAGCGAGTCACCTTCGCGCTGATTCCGGAACTGGACATGGCAGGCGCCAGGGGTGCCGCCATTGCGGCAGCGGAGTGGTCTCGACTAACACAGGGTTGACGACTCGATAGATGTTTGGAGGCGCTCGCACGAGCCCGCCGTCGAGGTCTGTCAGCGATTGTCGCCGTCTGAGCCGCCGGCCACCTCATAGGACCACAGCTCCGACGAGACCGAAACTGGTCCGCCGTCGGGCGCGGGTCGGTCCGCTCCAGCGTGGCCGTGTGTAAATGCGGGCGATTCGACCCATGCAAGAAATGCTGCTTCGGTGGTCCATCTCGTAACGACGAGCCACTGCAGACGGTCGTCGGTCGGTCGAAGCAGCTCGAAGCCTTCGAATCCCTCCTGGCCGTCTACGGCACCCGCACGCGCCGCGAACCGCCTCGCCAACTCGTCGCCGGAGGTGGGGTCCACGGTTATGGCATTGATTTTTATAACGGTCATGGACGACATCTCATCACAGCCATCGAGCGAAGCGCCGGTCACGTTGGCTCCCTAGCGAGTCCAAGGCTTGATCGAGCGAGTTTTCGCGGTTGGAAATGCCGCGTAGTGTCAGGCGTCTATGAGCCAGACGCCCACGTCTTTCAAGGACTGGCTGACTCCCGTGGTCTTGGAGAACGAGTGGGTCCGGCTCGAGCCGCTCTCCCTTTCGCACGTGCAAGACCTCGCGCAAGTCACCGATGACGCCGAGATTTGGCGATGGCTTCCGGTCGTGGCTCCGAAAGGTACCAACGAGGTCAGGGCGCTCGTGCAACGCGGCCTCGAGGAGCTGTCTCGCGGTGAACGCATTCCCTTCGCCGTGATTCGTGCGGGCGTGGCAGTAGGCACTACTTCGTTTCTAGATCTCTCGCCCGAACATCGGTCCGTTGAGATCGGTTGGACGTGGTATGGCCAAACGGCACGCCGAACCGCAACGAACACCGCGTCGAAGCGCCTCCTACTCGGGTACGCCTTCGACGCCTTTCGGGTTCGGCGCGTCGCGTTCAAGACCGACGTCCGGAACACCGCGTCGAACACCGCGTTACTACGGATCGGCGCGACCTATGAGGGAGCACTTCGAAGCCACCGCGTGCTCCCAGACGGGAGCAGGAGAGACTCCGCGTACTACTCGATACTCGATACCGAATGGCCGAGGATCCGACGAAGGCTAGATCAGACCCTGGCCTCAACGAGCTCCTGAGCATGGCCGCAGGAAGCCGACCGGTGACCTCCTACGAGTTGTCGCGCTACGACGTCTGGCGCGGGGTGCGATCGTGATGGCTTGCAAGGAACGGCAGCACTCCTGAGTTGCGGAGGTTCTGTTCTGCTGCGATTGGCGTCGCGTACCCGTTGTCGAGTGTGACCAAGAATCCCTCGTCCAAGTTCCCGGTGGATGGATCCTGGTCAAGGATGTCCTTTGCCAACCGTGCTGCGACGTCGTCGATATCGAGAGCCCCAACCCGCTCGCGCCAGACATCGAGGATCGACTTCGCAATCCCCAGTTTGAATTGGCGACCGTCACTTACCCTCACCATTGCAAGAAAATCGGCGTCATCGGAGTCGTCTGACTCGTTACGGTGGATCTGGACGTCTAGTTGCGCCATTTTTGCCCCCAATTACCCTTGAGCTCGCGAGGTTCCGTGCTCTGCTCAAATGGTTTCGAGCGGCGTTCGGAACTTCGCTCTAGCTGTCAACTGGGGCGCTCGCTCTTTGCGCGGCACCCAAGAAGGTGTCTACCCGTTTTTGAGAGTGTTCAAACCCGTAGCGGCGTGTCCAGGTTCGAGGTTTCGGCTCTAGGTGAGTGAGCAGAAAGCCGACCGCTGGATTCGCGATCTTCGGACGGACCTGGGAGAATGACAATGCTGTCGTTCTCCGGTTCTCGGGAGGTTTTCGTGCTCGGTCGGGTTGATCTGCAAGGCTCGCTCCTTTCGA
>DATCDR010000220.1:0-24616 GCA_036510575.1 Acidimicrobiales bacterium
TGCCCGTCGGGGAAGTTGGGCCGGGCAAACCCGGTCATGCCCTGGTGCTTACCTTCGTCGCCGATGTGACCGAAGTCGGGGCCCTTCCCTCCTGCCGGGTTCATCCCGGCGATCGGCAGTACTACGACCCCGTCGGACTCCCGCTTGCCTCCGTCGAGTTTCACCACTGGCTTATACGTCCGGTCTTTGCTGACAAGGCTGGCAAGACGGGCCTCTCCTGTTCCGAACCAAACCGTGCGTACGTGCCGCTCCCCGTACCCCGAGGGGACCCGACCGTGGGCATCTCCGGAACTGGCCGGTTGGTCGGACATGGGCCTTCACCGTGAAATGAGCGGCTCGGCTCCCCCGTTATGGCTGTGACGAGGCTGCAGGACTCGTGCCTGGTGGCACTACGGCCCGCACGCTTGCTCCCTCCGAAGAGGCTCTTGACACCCCGCTCGGCCCGTCGCCTCTCGGCGGCGGACTGGGGTCTGCTACCGGGCTCTCCGGCGATTACCCAGGTGGGACTTGCACCCACTGGTCTGGTCCAGCTTTCAGGACGCAACATGGCTGCGAAGCCTACGAGGTCAGACCGTCGCGGGGTGCATCTAGGAGATGGTGGAACGACTTCTCCGTGCGAGGTGCGTACGCTTTGATCCATGACGAACGAGCAAAGAGCGTCCAATGCTGACGAACGCGCGGCGACCGTGACGCAGGGGCGAGGGTGGGAGCCAACGACCTGGCGGTCGCGCCCGGCCGAGCAGCTTCCGGATTGGCCAGACGACAAGGCGCTCCTCGCGGCGCGAGCCGAGCTCGCGACACTACCCCCACTCGTGTTCGCAGGAGAGGCGCGTACCCTGCAGCGACGCCTCGGGACGGTCGCTGAGGGCAAGGCGTTCGTGCTCCAAGCAGGCGACTGTGCCGAGTCCTTCACGGGCGTGACCGCCGACGAGATTCGCGACAAATTGAAGGTGATCTTGCAGATGGCAGTCGTGCTCACGTACGCGTCGGGCCTGCCGGTCGTCAAGATCGGGCGGATCGCAGGGCAGTTCGCGAAGCCGCGCTCATCGCCAAGCGAGCGAGTCGGTGACGTCGAGATGCCGTCATTTCGTGGCCACATCGTAAACGACGATGCACCATTTCCCGCCGCCCGCGTCCCAGACCCCAACCGGATGGTGCGTGCCTACAACCACTCCTCGGCGACGCTGAACCTGCTCCGTGCGTTCACCAAGGGTGGTTTCGCGGATCTCTCCCAGGTGCACATCTGGAACCAGCAGTTCGTTGCCTCGAGCGCGGAGGGCCGGCGCTACGAGGCGATCGCCGGCGAGATCGACCGGGCACTTGCGTTCATGCGTGCCTGCGGAATCGACCTCTCCGCTGAGGCGCCGATCCAGCAGGTGGACTTCTTCACCAGCCATGAGGCGCTCCTCCTCGACTACGAGGAGGCGCTCACACGACGCGACTCGCTCACCGGCGACTGGTACGACTGCTCGGCGCACATGCTCTGGGTCGGCGAGCGCACGCGCCAGCTAGACGGCGCCCACGTCGAGTTCCTCTCCGGCGTGAAGAACCCGATCGGCGTCAAGCTCGGACCGGCCACCACTCCCGAAGAGGCACTCGAGCTTTGCGAGCGGTTGAACCCCGACCAGATACCAGGTCGCCTCACACTCATCACCCGACTCGGTGTGGCGAAGGTCACGACGTCACTTGGGCCGATCGTGCGCGCCGTCACCGACGCCGGCCACCCAGTCGTTTGGGAGTGCGACCCGATGCACGGCAACACCTTCACCTCTGAAGGGGGCCGCAAGACCCGCCACTTCGACGACGTCCTCGGCGAGATCCGCGGCTTCTTCGCTGTCCACCACGCAGAGGGAACCTGGCCCGGCGGTGTGCACGTCGAGCTGACCGGCGACGACGTCACGGAGTGCCTGGGCGGGGTGGAGGACATCTTGGAGGAGCATCTCCCCCTCCGCTACACCACGACATGTGATCCTCGGCTGAACGCCCGCCAGTCGATTGACCTTGCTTTCCGAGTCGCCGAGCTACTTCGCGCCTAGTGCGGCTCGCTCGACGGTCGCACCGAGCGCCAGGTGCGGTCTCCTACCTGGCGGCGGTAACACTAATTGGCGCGCTCGGCGTGGCCCTGATCGACGGCAGCCCGGTTACTGCGACCACAAGCGGAGCAGGCACGAGCACCGTGTCCGTTGCTTCGACGACGGCCGAAGATACCTCCACCGCGGCCGTCGCTCGCTCTTCGACGCCGAATACGGCGGTCCCAGCGGTGACGCTTTGCCGTCCTGGACCGACACTCCCGACTACTACCACCACCGTCCCCCCGACCACAACGACCGCGCCAACGACAACCACAGTGCCGGCGACGACGACAACCACAGTGCCGGCGACGACGACTACGACGGTCCCGCTCTCGAGCACTTCTACGACAGCGCCGACAACGACTACGACAACGACTACGACAACTACCACGACGACTACTACAACGACTATCCCGGCGACGACGACCACGACGGTCCAGATACCGGTTACGCCGCCAAACCCTGACGCCTACTACCTGATCAGCTCGAACGGGAACATCAACGCGTTCGCCGGTGCCGCGACCTTTGGATCCAAGCTCGGCGCCGTGCTCTCGGCGCCGATCGTCGGCGGTGCCACGACCCTTGACGGTGGTGGCTACTGGATCGTCACCGCGCACGGCAACATCTACAACTACGGCGACGCGCTCTACCTCGGGGCCCCCGTGCATCAAAAGCTGGCGGCTCCGATCGTGGCATTCGCGACAACACCGGACAACCAGGGCTACTGGCTGCTCGCCGCGAACGGCGCTGTGTACAACTACGGCGACGCCGCGTTTTGCGGCTCTGCAGTCCATGCCAAGGCCAAGTACCCCTTCGTCGGCTTCGCCCCGACACCGGACGGCCTCGGCTACTACCTCGTGACCGGCCGCGGTGTCGTCTACGACTACGGAGACGGCATCACACTTCCAGCACCGGCTCGTCAGACGACGCACCGGAAGATCACCGCGATCACCGCCGATCCGAACGGCGGCTACTGGCTCGTCTCGGCCAAGGGTGCGATATATCCCGCCCTCGGAACACCATTTTTCGGCTCGGCGATCCATGAGAAATTGAAGAAGGTGCCAGTGGTCTCGATATCGAGCTCCGCGACAGGGCTCGGCTATATCGTCGCAACCGCGAACGGCAGCATCTATAACTACGGGGATGCACCCTTTGCGGGATCTGATGCCCATGCCCGTCCGAAGCGCCCGGCGACGATCGTCGCAGTGCTGCGAGCCGTTGCAGTCCCTGCGGCCTCGGTGCCTGAGGTCCCCCACCACGTCTTCGGCTACGACGTCTCGAACTTCCAGTGCACGAAGAAGGGCTCGAGCGCGGTCGGCAAGGGGCTTCCGACGACTTCGGCATTCTCGGTCCTCGAGGCCGCTGGGTGGCTCGACAGCGCCAACAACTCCTGTCTAAAGGCCGAGGCCGCATGGGCGACTAGCGCCGCTGGGGCGGATGCGACGCCTTATGACCTGTACCTCTTCGTGAACTCGCCCGACACCACCGCCGCAGCCACTGCGCTCGCCGCCTCCGGCCCGAAGGGCACGTGTGGATCCGAGAGTGGCATCACCGAAGCTGAGTGCATCGCCTACAACTACGGCTACAACGGGGCACGGTCGGCGTTTAACTACGCACATGGCCAGGGTGTGACTTCCACGCTTTGGTGGCTAGACGTCGAGAACCCGAACCTCTCGCCTACCGCGTTTTCAAACTTCGCGGCCAGCCAGTACTGGTCGGACTCAAAGGCGCTGAACGACGAGACCATTCAGGGCGCGATCGACGGGATTCGAAGCGAAGCCGTTGGCGTCGGGCTCTACTCGACGAGTGTGCAGTATCCCAAGATCGCGGGAGCCTACGTGCCGACCGGGCCGCGGCTGCCGATCTGGATCGCCGGCACGCCATGGACAAATCCGCCCTTCGCCGAGAGCGGGCTGCAGCCAACCACGGTGCTCGCCTACTGGTGCGCGGGCAACGCCAGCTACACCGGGTTCCCCGGCGGCATCATCTTCGCGAACGGCGTGCCGTGGATCTTGCAAGAGACCCCTGGGCTCCAAGCAAGCCCGTACGGCCTCGACCCTGACTACACCTGCTAGCCCCACCCGATACGCAGCTGGTAAAGGTCGACTCGGCACGGTGACCGGCGCCATCGGAGCCCTACTCTTCTTCGTCCTCTGGCCGCTCCACACCAAATTCGCCCCGGAAGAACAGCAGCGGCCTTCGCATCGCGAACGCCTCACATGCGTGCACCCTGCCGATCACAACAAGGTGGTCGCCCGCTAAGTACTCGGCCTCGATCGTGCAGTCCACCCACGCGAGATCGCCCTCGATGATGGCTCCACCCGACCGGGAGGGTTGCCACGATATCTCCGCGAAACGGTCGATCCCGCGGACCGAGAAGAGTCGGGCGATATCTGCTTGCTCTTCTGCGAGCACATTCACACAGAAGTGTCCCGCGCGCTGGATCCTCGGGTACGTGGTGCTCGTATGAGCAGCACAAAACGCTACGAGCGGCGGGTCGAGCGACACCGAGGTAAATGAGTTGGCACTCATCCCCACCTGCTCGCCGCCGTCGTTCGCGGTGATGATCGTCACGCCGGTCGCGAAGTTGCCGAGCACGTCTCGAAAGGTCAGCTGGTCGACGGTATCGCCCACGGGTGTCGCCTCGTTCTCGTCCGCCATCGCCTGTCGTGTCCCCTCTAGCTGGAGTCCTGCAATCGAATTGACGTCGCGTCGGTCGCCAAGCGCGCCACCACGCTATCGGCGCCAGCCGTCACCTGGCGATACCCGGGCACAAGCGCCGCTATGCCAGCTCGTCGACGAATGCCTTTAGCTGGCGGAGGTTCCGGCACTCAAAGACGCCGTCACAGTAGGTCTCGTACTCGTTCATAATCGAGTCGCCACTTCCCCAATACGCGCGTGGCTCCGGATTCAGCCACAAGACCCGATGCGCCCGGAAGGCAAGCTTGGCGAGCGCCTCGGTGCGAGCCGAGTGGTAGTTGTTCCGCGCGTCGCCAAGGATCAACAAGTTGGTCCGCGGACCGATGTCGGAACCGAAGCGTGCCTGGAAGGCGGTCAATGCCGCGCCGTAGTCGGAGTGCCCGTCTGCTCGGACCACGTCGGCCTCTCTCGCGATTCCCTCTATCGCTTCGGCGAGCGAGGTCGAGCCGTTGAAGAGGTGCGTGACCTCGGCCACACCGTCGATGAAGACCGCGGTACGGACCTTCGAGAACTGCGTCGAGATCGCAAAGACCAGATGAACCGTAAAGCGCGCGAATGCGGCCACCGAGCCCGAGATATCGGCGAGCACGAAGAGCTCGGGACGATTGACGTGGGGAGACTTGAATCGCGGCTCGAGCGGCACACCGCCTGTAGACATCGAACGCCGGATCGTCGCTCTGAAGTCGAGCGGACCCTTTCTGCGGTGTCGGCGCTTTCGGGCCAGCCTGCTCGCGAGAATGCGCGCCAGTGGGAAGATCGTCCTTCGCATGGCGACCAGCTCGTCGGCGGTCGCGTGCATGAAGTCGACGTCGTCGAGCAGCGGCCGCCGGAGGCTCTTCGCGACCGCTGCGGCACCCCGCTCGGCCACGAGCAGCCGACGGATCTCTGCTTCGATCAGCGAGCGGAGGCTGGCGATACGAGCGGTATAGGCCTGCCGGGCGACGTCTTGGCCAATCCTGCCGAGGCGGTTCGCGGTCGTGGCGAGCAGATTCTCGCTCGGATCTACTTGCATCGCCTCGAGCAGCGCCGCGAGGAGCGTTTCGGGCGACAGTCCGTGCAGCGTCCGGTGCAGGTAGTACGAGACACCGACGGGCCGGGATGGGTCGACGCCTGCGTAAAGGCCGACGGCGAGCTGCGCCACCTGGGAGAGGTGGCCCATGTCGCCGCTCGAAAGCGCCGCGAGCGCGAGGCCGGTGAGCTCGGCTGGCGTGATCGAGTGCCCATCGCCCGCCGACTGATCGCCGCTCGTCTGGCCAGAGGGCGAGCTCGGGGATCGCTCCTCGTCGTCGTCGCCGTAGGCGAGCTCACCCCGGAGGTCACCGGTTGGGCGAATCGAGAAGTAGACCTCAAACGTCGAGTCGAAGGCGGCTCGGTGGTCGGGGGACTTCACCACCGTTGCTGCGAGCGCACTCTTTAGCGTCTCGCGATTTTCGAGCCCGACGGCGTCGGTTGCCTCAGCGGCGTCGATCGACTCACGAAGCGAGATCGGGAGACCAGCTGCGCGGAGCTCGCCGAGGAACCCCGAGAGGACGTCGAGCACGGCTAGCGCCTCGACGAGGTGCCGGAGAGCTCCTTGGTCGCTACGTCGATGTCCGCCTTGTACTTCAAGAGCAGGTTCAGCGTCGCGGTCGTCGTGTCCGCGTCGACGTGCTCGATGCCAAGCAGCACAAGTGTCCTCGCCCAATCGAGCGTCTCAGAGATCGAGGGGTGCTTTTGCAGCTCGAGCGAGCGCAAGAGCGAGACGACTCGAACGACCTCATCGGCGAGCTCTGCCGAGATACCTGGCACCCGTTCGGCGACGATCGCGCGTTCACGATCGGTGGTCGGGTAGTCGAGATAGAGGTAGAGACACCGGCGCTTTAGCGCCTCAGAGAGCTCGCGGGTGCCGTTCGAGGTGAGAAAGACGAGCGGCATCTGTGTCGCCTTCACGGTGCCGAGCTCGGGGATAGAGATCTGAAAGTCCGACAGCACCTCCAAGAGCAGCGCCTCGGTCTCGACTTCCACGCGGTCGATCTCATCGATCAACAGCACCACCGGGTCGGGGGCCCGAATCGCCTCGAGGACGGGTCGCTCGAGGAGGAACTCCTCGGAGAAGATGTCGTCTTCGAGCTTCGACCAGCTCGAGGGGACGCCGTCACCTGTGGCGTTGGTCGCACGCTCGAGCTGGATGCGGAGCAGTTGCTTGCGGTAGTTCCACTCATAGAGAACCTTCGCCTCGTCTAGACCCTCATAGCACTGGAGGCGGATCAGGCGATGTGCGAGCGCGAGCGCGACCGACTTCGCGAGCTCGGTCTTCCCGGTCCCTGCCGGGCCCTCGACGAGCACCGGCTTGCCGAGTCGACCCGCAAGATAGACCGCCGTGATGATCTCGGCGTCGGCGAGGTACCCGACCCGTGCAAGTCCCCGCTCGACATCTCCAGGCGACGCGAAACTCGACGTCACCTCCCTCACCTGCGCACCTGGCCGTCGCCCTCGATCACGTACTTCACCGATGTCAGCTCGCGAAGGCCCATCGGCCCCCGTGCGTGCAGTTTCTGGGTGGAGATACCGATCTCGGCACCAAGTCCGAGCTCACCGCCATCGACGAATCGCGTCGATGCATTCACCAGCACCGCTGCGGCGTCGACTTCGCGAACAAAGCGGCCCGCGGCCTCGAGGTCACGAGTGACGATCGCCTCGGAGTGGCCAGTCGAGTAGGTCGCGATGTGGGTCATCGCAGCGTCGAGGGACGGCACCACCGCGATCGCCATCTTCAGCGCCAGGTACTCCGTCGCGTAATCCTCGGTCGTCGCCACACCGACGGCTGGCAGGATCGCCCGGGTCGCTTCGTCGCCGACGAGCTCGACAGTGTCAAGCGCAATGGCGATCCGCGAAAGCAATTCCTCGGCGACCGCTTCGTGGACAAGGAGCGTCTCCATCGAGTTACAGACCGACGGCCGTTGGATCTTCGCGTTGACGATGATCCGTTCGGCGACGTCGAGATCTGCGCTCGCGTCGACATAGACGTGGCAGTTTCCGTCACCGTCGATGACGTAGGGAACCGTCGCCCGCTCGAGAACCAGCGCGATCAGCGAAGGTCCGCCGCGAGGTACGAGGAGATCGATGACACCTCGCATCCGGACGAAGGACTCGACGGTCTCACGTGAGATGTCCTCGACCAGGATCACGGCATCGGCGGGCAGGCCGGCACCCTCGATCCCGCCGCGGAGTGCTTGGGCAATCGCGATGTTCGAGTCGATCGCACCGGCGCTACCTCGAAGCAGCACGGCGTTGCCGGACATGAGGCAAAGAGCGGCAGCGTCAGAGGTGACATTCGGCCGGTTCTCATAGACGATGCCGATGACGCCGAGCGGCACACGGACACGCTTGATGCGAAGCCCGTTCGGTCGGACGTACCCATCGACCACCTCGCCAACAGGATCGGGCAGCGCAGCCACGGAACGAAGCCCGTCGGCCATCGAGGTGATCCTGCCGAGATCGAGGCGGAGCCGGTCGATCAACGTCGCATCGGCTCCTGCGGCGACGGCGCGCGCGATGTCCCGCTCGTTTGCGTCAAGAATTGCCGGTGCGCTCTTTTCTAGCGCCTCTGCGGCTGCGTTCAGCGCTTCGGTCTTGGTCTCACTCGAGGCCCTCGCGAGCTCGCGCGCCGCGAGGCGGGCCCGCATGCCGAGCTCCTCTAGAGGTGATATCGCCATGAGGCAGGCTACCAAGGCCTGGATCGCACGCCGATGGTCACGAGACGGTCCCGCCACGCGGCTCTGCGCCACTCAAGATGACTAGGTCGTCACGGTGCACGACTACAGATCCGAGGCCGTAGGGAAGCTCGGCCGAGTGCTTACCTACCCACTCAGCACTTCGTGAAGCGCCGAGCCGGGCAATTCCCTTCGCGAACACCGTCCCGTCCTCTCCTGCAAGCTCGACCGCGTCGTCAGATTCGAAGGCACCCTCAGCTCGAAGCACACCAGCGGCGAGCAGCGAGGCCTCATGGTCAACGAGGGCACGACGTGCCCCCTCGTCGACGAGCACCTTCCCCGAGGACGAGAGCGCGAAGGCGATCCAGAGCTTTCGTGCCGGCAGGCTCCTCGGCGAGGGGAGCACGACCGTTCCGACACCAGGGTGCTCGGCGATCGCTTCGGCGAGCACCTCTGGGCGCGAGGCCTGCGCGATCACGACCCGTACGCCTGACCACGCGGCCATGCGCGCGGCGGCCATCTTCGAGGCCATGCCTCCGCTGCCACCTCTTGGACCGGGTCCGCCCGCTGCGGCGTCGACCGCCGCATCGAGAGCCGTCACAATCTCTACGAGCGTTGCAGTGGCGCTCTTTCTCGGATCCGCGTCGAAAAGGCCAGCCTGGTCGGTGAGGAGCACGAGCAGCGAGGCCCCGAGCAGGTTGGCAACGAGCGCGGCGATGCGGTCGTTGTCACCGAGTCGTAGCTCGTCGTCAGCGACGGCGTCATTTTCGTTCACGACCGGCACCACGCCGAGCTCGAGGAGGCGAAGGAGCGTCCTTCGAGCGTGTACATACTGGCGCCGCTCGCCGAAGTCGAGGGGCGCCAGTAACACCTGGCCGACCGCTATCCCATGTGCGCGGAGCGCCTCGTCATAGACGCGCATCAAGTGGTGCTGGCCGATCGAGGAGAGCGCCTGGAGCGTGATCGCATCCGACGGACGGCCTCCTGCGGGCCGAAAGACCGAGATCCCAGCCGTCACCGCACCCGACGTCACGATCACGACGTCGTGGCCCGCGGCCCGCGCCAGTGCGACTTCGCCACAGAGCTTTCCCACCGCGGCGACGTCGACCGCACCGGAGTCATCGGTCACCGAGGAGGTCCCGATCTTGACGACGACGATCAACGCGATTCACAGCGGGTAGACGAACGCCCACAGACGGGCCTCACGACTCGGGCTCCCACTCGAACTCCAAGTCGCCGATGGTCACCGCATCTCCTGCGCGCGCACCCGCCCGAGCAAGTGCGCGGTCGACGCCCAACCGACGAAGGCGGCGCTGCACGAGGGCGAGCGCGTCGGGATCATTCAAGTCCGTCACCGCGACGGCGCGAATCGCCTGGCGACCCTCGACGACGAAGCCCTGCCCGCTTCGCGTGACGAAGAAGGTCTCTTCGGTCGGACGGTGCAGAGTCGGCTCGACAGGAGCCTCCTCCTCGACGAGCCGCGCCGCTTCGACCAGCTCGGCAAGTTGGCGCACGAGTGTGTTCACGCCCTCGCCGGTAACTGCAGAAACGCTCTGATACGGCGATGCAACGTCGGCATCGGCGATATCGGAGCGTGATCCTATGACGAGGCGGGGCCGGCCGACGAGCTCAGGGCGGTACCGCTCGAGCTCAGCGAGCAACACCTCGACCTGCTCAGTCGGAGGTCGCTCGGCAAGCGGCGAGAGGTCAGCCAGGACAAGGAGCACGCGGGCGCGTTCTATGTGGCGGAGGAACTGGAATCCGAGACCGCGCCCCTCGCTCGCCCCCTCGATCAAGCCGGGGATGTCGGCGACGGTGAACTCGGTCGCCGTCGCTCCGTCTCCGGCGCGAACGACGCCGAGGTTCGGCTCTAACGTCGTGAAGGGATAGTCGGCGATCTTCGGCTTCGCGGCCGATATCCGGCTGATCAGCGTGGACTTGCCGACGTTCGGGAACCCGACGAGCGCCACGTCGGCCAGGAGCTTCAGCTCGAGATCGAGCCAGCGCTCGGTACCGAACTCACCTTGTTCGGCAAAGCCGGGCGCTCGAAGCCGGTTGGAGAGAAAACTCGCGTTTCCCCTGCCGCCGTGACCGCCGGTTGCCGCAAGCAGCCGATCGCCAGGATGAGCGAGGTCGGCCAGGATCTCCCCTTCGAGTGTCCGCACCACGGTGCCGGGCGGGACGGAAACGACTAGATCTTCGCCGTTTCGACCGTGACGTTTGGAGCCACTGCCATGCCCGCCGCTGTCGGCCTTCCGGTGTGGATGGTCCTTGAAGGCGAGCAGTGACGCCGCCCGAAGCGACGCCTCAAGGAAGATGTCGCCACCTTTGCCACCGTTTCCACCGTCTGGACCGCCTTTTGCGACGTGTGCCTCGCGGCGAAACGCCACGGCGCCTGCTCCGCCATCGCCAGCCTTCAGGTGAACCTGGGCCTCATCAACGAACGCGGCCACGCTGTCCTCCGAAGACGCTTAGTTGTGGTGCACTATCTGGTGCCAGCTCGAGCAACAGCTGCTGTCTCGAGACGCGGCACGAAGAAGGTGTTACGCCTCCGAGGCGACCACATCAACGAGTCGACGACCACGTCGCGCTCCGAAGTGGACGCGGCCCGTGGCCTTGGCGAAGAGTGTGTCGTCTTTGCCGCGGCCGACATTCACTCCCGGGTGGAAGTGGGTGCCACGCTGGCGGACGATGATCGATCCGGCGCTGACGGCCTCACCGTCGGAGGCCTTGACGCCGAGACGCTGTGCATTCGAATCGCGGCCGTTCCTGGTGGAACCGCCACCTTTGGTCTTGGACATCTCTCTCCTAGTTGGCGGGTGAGATCGATGTGATCTCGACCGTCGTGTAGTGCTGACGGTGACCCCAGCGGCGGCGGCCTCGCGTCTTGGACTTGTAGTTGTATGCGTCGATCTTCGGGCCCTTGGCCTCTCCGACGACACGCCCTGACACCGCAGCGCCGTCCAGCTTGCCCGAGCCGGCGGTGATGTTCTCGCCATCGACGAGGAGGACCGCTGGGAAGTTCACCTCTTCGCCTAGCTCGGCCTTTAGCAGCTCAACCTCGATCGTCTCACCGACCTCGACTCGCTGCTGCTTTCCACCAGATGCAATGACTGCGTACATAGGGGCACGATCTTACACGGACCTGGCGGCACCCCGAGAGCCGAGTCGCCACCGCCTTCGAAGAATGCGTCTCGAACCACCGGCCGGTTCGAAACTCCACCGAAACCGCTCCGCCGAGGAGTCGCTCGGGCAAGCCGGGGGAGTTAGACAGCTATGTCGGTAAAGACGATGCCGCGTCCGTCACACATCGGACAGGCGTGCGAGAGCGACTCGACCAGACCTTCTCCGACGCGCTTTCGCGTCATCTCGACCAGTCCGAGCTCGGAGATGTCGAAGATCTGGGTAGGTGTCTTGTCACGCGAGAGCGACTGCCGAAGGGTTGCCGCGACGTCCGCGCGATTGGACTTGATCTCCATGTCGATGAAGTCGATGACGATGATCCCGCCGATGTCACGAAGGCGGAGCTGACGGGCGATCTCCTCGGCGGCCTCGAGATTGTTCTGGAAGACCGTCTCCTCGAGGTTCGACGAGCCGACGTTTTTACCGGTGTTGACGTCGATAACCGTCAAGGCCTCGGTTCGTTCGATGATCAATGAGCCCCCTGACGGTAACCAAACCTTCCGGTCGAGTGCCTTGTGGAGCTGCTCATGTACATGGTTGCGCTCAAAGATCGAGATTCCCTCGGCCGCAGCGTCGTAGTACTCCACGCGATCGGCGAGCTCGGGGTCGATATCGGCGACATAGGCACGAACGAGGTTGAACAGATCTAAGTCGTCGACGACGATGCCGCGGTACTCGTCGTTCAGCTCTTCGCGGATCGCTCGAAGGGCGAGGTGCGGCTCGGAGTAGAGCAGCGATGGCGACGGGAGGCGCTTGGCCTTCTCCTCGATCTCGATCCACTTTTCGACGAGCGACTCGACGTCACGGCGAAGCTCGTCGACGTCAACGCCCTCAGCTGCCGTTCGCACGATCACGCCGTGGCCTTCTGGCCGGATCTCGTCCAGGATGGAGCGGAGACGCCTGCGCTCACGATCGTCGAGTCGCTTGGAGATGCCGGACGCGTCCGAGTTCGGCACGAGGACGACGAAGCGACCAGGAAGCGACACCTCCTGGGTGAGCCGGGCGCCCTTTAGGCCGATCGGGTTCTTCGTCACCTGGCAGAGGATCGATTGCCCTGGCCGGAGTAGGTGCTCGATGCGCGTTGCTCCCGGCTCCCGGTCGCCGATATCATCCCGATCGAACTGCACGTCGCCCCAGTAGAGAACGGCGTTCTTCGGGGTGCCGATGTCGACGAAGGCTGCTTCCATGCCGGGGAGCACGTTCTTCACACGACCCCGGTAGATGTTGCCGTCGATCTGGTTTGCGTCGTCTTCTGCGCGCTCCACGTGGTGCTCGATCAAGGACCTGCCCTCGAGCACGGCGATCTGGGTCACTTCAGGCTCGACGTGGACACACATCAGGTAGCGACCAACCGGCCGACCCTTGCGCTCGCGACCTTTTCGGCGACGCGATCCGCTGGCGGTCTCCTCGGCTTCCTCGCCGGGGAGCTCGGCCCTGGGCGCCCTCACCCGTGGTGGCGCGCTCGGCTTCGAAGCGGCACGTGGCGGACGATTGGCCGCTACAGGTTGCTTTTGCGCTGCATCGTTTGGACGGGCCTCGCCATTGGCCTGGGCGGTGGTGGTTCGCTGACCAGAGCCGCCACGGCCACGGCCGCCCCGACGCCTGCGGCGCTTTGGGGCGTCGCCGTTAGCCGACCCGTTCGCCGACCCGCTTGACGACCCATTCGATGACGGTGCAACCGCTGACTCAGGCTGCACGGGTGCAGGCCGGGAGTCGCCTATTCGAGGCCGGTTCGGCTCTCTTTGGACCTCAGCTGCGGCATCGAGCGGTTGGGGGGCAGGCCGCGGCGTTGGCTGCGGCTTCTGCTCGGGTAGCTGACCAGGCAATCCCTGGTCGATGGTCTCGTCCGACATGGACGGCGTCCCTTCTCACGTGCATCGCCCGGCGCGCCGCAGCCGGCGCGCAAACGAGGAGCCGGCACGATGCTTCATCGGCTCGCTCGGCAGCGCCGCGGCGGTAACAGAAAATTTCGGATCGGTTTGCACGAGATGCAGTAGCGGTGCTCTCCGGCGCAGCCAACGGTGCTGCATCCGAGCTACGAACGCAGGCAACCGTCGTGATTTCAACAAAGCGAGCCGGACGTCGCATCCGGGCAGGCCAGAAGCTTTTCATTGTGTGGCCACTCTACCGCCGCTCCCAACGGGACGGGTACCAGCTCCGGTTAGGGCTTGACGTCGCCCGAGATCGGATGCGCGAGCAGGTAGTTGAATACGTCCCTCGCTACCGGGGCTGCCGCTTCTGCCCCATATCCACCCTGGTCGACCTCGATAACGACCACATATTTCGGCTGCTTCCCGGCGGGACCGCCGAATCCGACGAACCAGGCGGTCGAGGCGGTATGGACGTCGCCGGCAGAGACCGTCGCGGTGCCGGTCTTTCCGTAGACGTCGAACTTGTCAAAAGGAAAACCTTCGAACTGCAGGTACGCGGTGCCAAGCGAGTTCTCCGTCACCCCCTGGAACCCTGCGAGCATCGCGTCGTAGGTCGAGGCGGGCAGCGAGACGTGCCCGACCACCTTCGGCTTCACCGTCGCGACAACCTTCCCCGACGGGGCGACGATCTCGTTTGCTAGTTCTGCTGCGTAGCGCGTCCCGCCATTCGCAAACGTGGAGTAGGCCTCGGCGAGCTGCAACGGACTGACGAGGGTCTCCCCCTGGCCGAAGGCCATCTCGACGTTGTCACCCGCGTAGTAGGTGTTGTTCGGGTACGCGGCAGGGTCCTCGGCGTGCAGGGCTTTTCGAAGGGCCGGCGAGTCGATCTGGCCCGTCGCTGCGCCCGGGATGTCGATGTCGGGATTCTCGCCGAGTCCGTAGTCGCCGGCGACCTTCTCGATTGCGTCGACCCCAAAGCGCGCCTGGTCAGCCCAGAACCAGGCCCCCAGCTTGTAGAAGAAGATGTCATTCGAGGCGGCTATCGCCTGGCGCACGGTCAAATAGCCAGCCCCATGGCTCTCTGCAGTGTCGAGGAAGGTCTGATTGCCAAGCGTGAAGGATCCAGGGTCGTCGATCTCGGTGCCTGCTGAGATCAGGCCGTCGTCGAGGGCGGCGGTAGCGGTCGTGAGCTTGAACGTCGATCCGGGAGGCTGGAGCCCGTCCACCGGGTAGTCGATGAGCGGATCGCCGTAGCCGTTCAAGAGCTTGGAGTACTGCGTCGGCGAGATCCCTCCGGACCAGAGGTTGTCGTTGTAGCTCGGATATGAGCTCATCGCCAGCACCGCGCCGGTCTGGTCATCCATCACCACACCCGCAGCCCACGGGGCGGGCGTCGCGGCGGTGCCGTTGCCGGGGATTCCGGCGCGCACGAGCGGGATCTCGTCAGCGAGGGCCTTTGTGAGCTCTTGTTCGAGACCGAGATCCATGTTCAACACCAAGGTGTCGCCACGCGTCGGCTCGGTCGTAGAGCTCGTAGAGACGATGTCGCCCAAGGGGTTGACCTCTACGTGCTCGATGCCGGGCCTGCCGTGCAACGAGAGCTCGTACTGCTCCTCGAGACCGCTCTGGCCGATCGAGTCCTGGTTGGTGTAGCCGTACTTGGCGTAGCTCGGAAGTTCGCGCGACGAGATCTGGCCCGCGTAGCCGAGCATCTGTGCGGCGAGCTCGGTGTAGGGATATTGGCGTGTGTAGCCACTTGCGACACTTACGCCTGGGAACTCCTCGGCGTGGCCCTCGATATAGATGACGTCCTGGGAGGTCACCCCTCCAGGCCCGGTTGGTACCGGGATCGGCGTGTACGGCGAGAACTGGTCGTTGGCGAAGTACGACGTGATCGTGGCAACCGGCACCTTCAAAAGCGCCGAGAGCGTTCCCTTCTCGAACGGGTTCTGGCCGAGGGCGAACTTCGAGATCGTGACCTCCTCAACGGAGATGTCGGTAGCAAGGAGCTGTCCCGACCTGGCGACGATGTCGCCGCGAGGCGGCTGCAGCTCGATGTCGCGGGTGGTCACGGCACGGGCGAGCGTGTTGAGCGACGCGCCGTCGACGACCTGAATGGTCCAGAGACGAACCAGCAAGACCCCAAAGAGTGCCGCCACTACAACGGCGAGCATCGTGAGGCGGATCGTTAAGTGTGAGCCGGTCCGCGTCGAGGCCGCAACGGTCGGTGTCGGCGGCGTGGCGACTTCGAGCGGCGGAATCGGAGCGGCACCGAATCGCCGGTGCTGCTGGGCGAGCGCCTCGAGCCCGCGGGTCGGATATGACGCCCGGCGAAAGCGACGGCGAGCCGTCCGGCGGCGGCGAATCAACTGAGTGCGCTCCCCCCACTCGGCACCGACGACCACCCGCCTCGTCGCGCGCCGAGAAAGCACCACCGCATTATCGATAGCACTGGAGCACTAAGTAGTACCGCTCCGACTGCGATAACCCCGAGCGCCCGGCCGGTCTGGGCGCCGAGCAGGCCGGGTTGGCCGATCGCGGCGCCGAGCAGCACGTAGAGCACCTCGGTCGCGACCGCGAGCAACGCGCAGCGAACGACGTCCGCCAACCCCCCGTCGCTAGCCGCACTCGCCCTGGCTATTAGCCCTGCTGCGAACCCTGCGAGCACGAACGTGAGGGCCGAGAGCCCGAAGGGGAGCTGAACGACGAGGTCTGCGGCGACGCCGGCGACGAATCCGACAATGGCGCCTCGTTGTGGACCCTGCACGAGACCCGCCGCGACCGGCAAGATCACCAACACGTCAGCGTGAGCTCCCCAGGCCACGATCTGATCGAGGACGGCCGCCTGAATCACAAGTGCCAACACGGCGACTGCCGCAAGACGGATCCACTGCACCATGACGTATCCCTATGCCGGCGGCAGCCACTGCAAAACAGCGACGAATTGGAGTGACGTCAAATCTACGTTTGGTGTGACCTCGCCGGCGAGCGCGCCCGACGACGAAGTGTGCACCGAGGCGACTCGCCCGATGGGGAGCCCCGCCGGGTAGTCCGACGCCGGCGAGCCGTCAGTCTGTCCGGTCGTCTCGAGCTCGCTACCGACAGAAGCGGCGCCCGAGCTGGTACCGAACGGCCCGAGCACGAGCGACCGGCCAGCGCCGTTGCCTTGGATCTGGAAGAAGTCTCCGGTTCGCTCGTCTTGGACTTCGATGGTCGTTCGGGAGTCCGTGACGAGGAGCACAGTCGCGGTCGTCGCAGAGGCACTGAGCACCGTGCCGATGAGCCCAGAGTCAGCAACGACCGGCTCGTTCTTCCCGATTCCAGACGAGGTCCCTTCATCGATCTCGATGGTGTCCTCGAAGTCCGAGCTCGCGCCGGCTATGACCTCTGCAGGGATCGTCGAGATGTTGCCGGCAAAGGGCAAGCTCGTGAGCTCGAGGCGCGCGGCCTCGAGCTTGGAGGCGTAGTTCGACTCAGCGAGCTGCGCGGAGAGCTGCCCGATCTCGCTTCGCAGTCGGGCGTTGTCGGTCTGGAGCTGGCCGTAGTGGAACATCGCGGAGACCGCGTCGCCAAATGGGTGCATAGCCGACGCGAGGCCACGCTGGAAGGGATCGAGCGCATCAGCCACGCCATTTCGCACGTGGGTGATAGCCCTGCTCGCCTCGCCGTGATAGTCGAGGCTGAGCACCGTGAGCGAGGCGAGCACGAGCATCAGCAACGTGACGCGCTGGCTCGTTCTCCGAGTGGCTGCCACGGGCGCGCCCGCGCGGTCAGCGGCTAGACGAAGAGCTAAGGACCTGACGAAGTGCGTCGAACTCTTCGAGACACATCCCCGATCCAAGGGCGACACAGTTGAGCGGATCGGGAGCCACGATGATCGGCATGTTGGTCTCCGCTCGGAGCCGGACGTCGAGTCCATGGAGCAGCGCGCCACCCCCGGTTAGGACGATGCCCTGGGTCATGATGTCGGCGGCGAGCTCGGGCGGCGTCTTGTCGAGCGTGCTCTTCACCGCGTCGACGATCGCCGAGACTGGCTCGTCGATCGCGGAGCGGATGTCGCGGGTGCTCGTGATGACCGTCTTCGGGAGCCCGGTTACGAGGTCGCGGCCACGGATCTCCGCGTGCAGCTCCTCTTCGAGCTCGCACGCCGACCCGATCGCCATCTTGATCTCCTCGGCCGTACGTTCACCGAGCGCGAGGTTGTACTCCTTTTTCACGTAGGCGATGATCGCGTCGTCGAGCTCGTCGCCGCCGATGCGGATCGACTGGCTGGTGACGATGCCGCCGAGCGAGATGACTGCGACTTCTGTCGTGCCACCGCCGATGTCGACGACCATGTTGCCCGTCGGCTCGTGGACGGGAAGTCCTGCTCCGATGGCAGCGGCCATCGGCTCCTCGATGATGTAGGCCTTGCGGGCTCCTGCATACTCAGCGGCCTCTTGGACGGCACGCTTTTCGACGCCCGTGATACCCGACGGGACGCAGACCACCATCCGTGGCTTGGAGAATCGGCCGGGGTGGACCTTGCGGATGAAGTAGCGGAGCATCATCTCGCAGATCTCGAAGTCGGCGATCACGCCGTCTTTCAGCGGTCGGATCGCCTGGATGTTCGACGGCGTACGGCCGATCATCCGCTTGGCCTCGATGCCGACAGCTAGCGGATGGCCGTCTTTGACGTTGATCGCGACCACGGAGGGTTCGTTTAAGACGATGCCCCGTCCACGCACATAGACGAGCGTGTTTGCGGTTCCGAGGTCTACGGCCATGTCTCGGCTGGCGAAACCGAACTTACTGTCTGACATACGAACCCCAGGCTCTCGTGACGTTCGCGAAAGAGTAGGCAAGGAAACGGAGCTGAACAAGGCCCCCCTGCTCGCAAGCTTGCGAGGGAGGCTCAAACGAGGTCGGGAAAGAAGAGTTTGATCTCTCGCTGTGCCGAAGTCTCTGCGTCTGAGCCATGCACCAGGTTCTCGCCGACCTCTGTTCCAAAATCACCCCGAATGGTGCCAGGCGGGGCCTCGGCCGGATTCGTCGGGCCCATCAACGTGCGAACGATCTTCCAGGTCTCCTCCGGCCCCTCTACGACGCAGAGAAACGACGGGGATCGAGTGATGAACGAGACGAGATCGGCGTAAAAGGGTCGCGCTACGTGCTCGACGTAGTGCTCAGAGGCCTCGGCTTCGGTAATGACGCGAAGCGAGCCGGTAAGGAGGCGGAGGCCTTTTCGTTCGATCCGATCGATGATCTGTCCGACGAGGCCGCGCTCGACGGCGTCGGGCTTACAGATAAGCAGTGTTCGACTCATAGCCGAAGAGACCCTAGTCGTCGGAAGAACGCCCGTGCGGCGCCGACGACGTAAAGAGACCCGGTCACGAGCACGAGGTCTTCGTCGCCCGCGAGGTCCTGGGCAGCTCGAATCGCCTCGTCGACATCCTCGATCGTGGTCACCTCGTAGCCGACCGCGATCGCGGCATCCGCGACGATCTTGGCGGCCTGGGCTCGTGGCGAGGTGGGCTGCGTGGCGACGACGTGTGCGATCCGAGCCGGCCCGATCGCGTTCAAGAGCTCGATTGGGTCTCTCCCTCGGAGGCAGCCCATGACCACGACCACGTTCTTCGCCGCGGCAAAGTCCTCGCGGAGCGCGTTCCCAAGCACGGTGGCGCCCGCCGGGTTATGGGCGCCGTCGAGCACGACGAGTGGCTGGCGCGACACGACCTCGAGGCGACCAGGCACGGTCACTTCCGAGAACGCCTCCGTTACGACGTCCCCGGCGAGCGGAGCGCCGAAGAAGGCCTCAGCTGCAGCGAGCGCTACCGAGGCGTTCAATCCCTGATGGGCACCGAAGAGCGGGACGAAGATCTCCGGATAGCGACCCTGTGGCGTGCGGAGATCGACCACCCTTCCGCCATAGGCGATGCGAGAGCGCTCGCAAGCGAACTCGACGTCTCGTCGCCAAAGCGCCGCCGCGCCCGCGTGCTCGGCCTCTTTTTCTAGAACGCCAACGATCTCCGGATCTGTCTCGCCGACAACGACAGTCGCACCAGGCTTGATGATGCCCGCCTTCTCCCTCGCGATGTGCGCCCGGGTCGGGCCGAGAATCTCGACGTGATCGAGATCGACGTTGGTCACGACCGAGACCACGGCGTCGATCACGTTCGTCGCATCCCAGCGCCCGCCGAGGCCGACCTCGACAACTGCGGCGTCGACAGCGACGTCGGAGAAGTAGCGGTAGGCAAGTGCAGTCACGAGCTCGAACCACGTCGGCGGTAGCGAGACGAGATCGCGTGCTTCGACGAATCGCTCGAGGGACTCGAGCGCCAAAAGGCCCTCGAGCAGATCGGCGTCGCTGATCGGTTCGAAGTTCCGGCTGATCCGCTCATTCATCTGCTCGAGATGTGGGCTCATGATCGTTCCTACAGCGAGGCCCTGTGCGCGAAGCAGCGCCGTCGCCATCCGCGTCGTCGAACCTTTGCCATTCGTGCCGGTGACGTGGATAGCTGGATAGTTCGCCTGCGGATCGCCGAGAGCAGCACAGAGCGCCCGGATGCGATCGAGCGTCGGCTCCGCGGAACGACCGGCGAGACCGCGTTCGATCGCTTCGAGGTTTATGTGGCGATCGAGCCACGCGAGCAGCTCACCGAGCGAGCGCTGCGCGTCGTCGCTCATTTGAATCGCGCCATCAAAGGCGCCGGATCACGAAGCGACGCGTCTTGGCCGGTCACTCTTCTCAACGGCCGTACGTGGCAGAAGTGCCGGTGCGACTCGCTCAAGCACGGTGGCCTGATCGACGACGCATCTTCCGACGTCGGAGCGACTCGGGAGGTCGAACATGGCCTCGGTCAGCACCTCTTCGAGGATGGCGCGCAAACCACGGGCGCCAGTTCCGCGGAGCAGCGCTTGATCAGCAATCGCCTCGAGCGCGTCCTCAGTGATCTCGAGCTCGACATTGTCGAGCTCGAACGTCCGGCGGTACTGCCTCACCAACGCGTTCTTCGGCTCAACGAGAATTCGAACGAGCGACGCGCGATCCAGGTTCGCAACTGCCGACACAACAGGAAGCCGACCCACGAACTCGGGGATCAGGCCGAACTTCAACAGGTCCTCTGGGAGCACCTGCAACATGAGATTGGTGTCGTCGGCCTTGCGGGCGCGACGCATGTCAGCACGAAAGCCAATGCCTGCTTGGCCGACACGAGACTCGATGATCCGATCGAGACCGGCGAAGGCTCCGCCGCAGATGAACAAGATGTTGGTCGTGTCGATCTGGATGAACTCTTGGTGCGGGTGCTTTCGCCCACCCTGTGGTGGCACCGAAGCGGTCGTTCCCTCGAGAATCTTCAAGAGCGCCTGTTGCACTCCTTCGCCAGAGACGTCTCGGGTGATCGACGGGTTCTCGCTCTTTCGTGCGACCTTGTCGATCTCGTCGATGTAGATGATGCCGGTCTCGGCCTTCTTCACGTCGTAGTCGGCGGCCTGGATCAGCTTCAGCAGAATGTTCTCTACGTCCTCGCCGACGTAGCCCGCCTCGGTGAGCGCCGTGGCATCAGCGATGGCGAAGGGCACGTTCAACATCCGAGCCAGCGTCTGGGCAAGCAGCGTCTTGCCGCACCCAGTCGGGCCGAGCAGCAAGATGTTCGACTTCGCAAGCTCGACCTCGGAGTCGCCCGAGTTGCCAGCCTGGATCCGCTTGTAGTGGTTGTAGACCGCTACCGAGAGGATCTTCTTCGCCTGGTCCTGGCCGATGACGTAGTCATTTAAGAATTCGAAGATCTCTCGCGGCTTTGGGATGTCCTCGAAGTGCACATCAGAGGTCTCTGAGAGCTCTTCTTCGATGATGTCGTTGCAGAGCTCGATGCACTCGTCGCAGATATAGACCCCAGGGCCTGCGATCAGCTTTTTGACCTGCTTTTGAGACTTACCGCAGAAGCTGCACTTGACGAGTTCTCCCCCGTCGCCGAACTTGGCCACGTCCCCCTCCTTGGTCAGGCAGCGCCAACGGCGGCGATTGCGGTCTCGACAGTGTCTCTCGCGGCGATGACTTCGTCGATGACACCGTAGTCCTTCGCCTCAGCAGCGCTGAGTATGAAGTCCCGGTCCGTGTCACGAGCGATTCGTGCCACCTCTTGGCCGGTGTCTTTCGAGAGCATCTCGTTCAACATGTCCCGCATGCGAAGGATCTCCTTAGCCTGCAGCTCGATGTCAGTGGCCTGACCCGCTGCTCCACCGTAGGGCTGGTGCAACAAGATGCGAGCATGTGGGAGAGCGAATCGCTTCCCAGGGGTTCCCGACGCCAGGAGCACCGCGGCCGCAGAAGCAGCCTGGCCGAAGCAGAAGGTCGACTTGTCCGGTCGGACGAACTTCATGGTGTCGTAGATCGCGAACAGCGCCGTGATATCGCCACCGGGTGAGTTGATGTAGAGGTTGATGTCCTTCTCGGGATCCTCGGACTCGAGGAACAACATCTGCGCGCAGACCAGGTTCGCAACGGTGTCATCGATCGGCGTACCGATGAAGATGATCCGCTCACGAAGCAGTCGCGAGTAGAGGTCGTACGCACGTTCTCCCCGGGCAGAGGACTCAACGACGGTCGGGACCAGGTAGTTATAGGCACTCATCGTCACTCCTCCTCGTGATCGTGTTCGTCGTGATCGTGTTCGTCATGCTCGTCATCATCTCCGTGATCGTGTTGGCCGCTCGTCTGGCCAATCTCGACGCGAAGCGACTCGCGATCGACCTCATTGCCTGCCTCGTCGAGGATAGCGACGTGCTCCACGAGCCAAGTCATTGCCTTGGTCTTACGGATCTCCGAACGCAACAATGACATCCGGCCATTCGCTTCGAGCATTTGCCGCATTTCAGCAGGGCTTTGTTCGGCGTGCCCGGCGAGGTGCACTACCTCTTCATCGATCTCGGATTCATCCGGTTCTAGATCCTCAGCCTTTGCAATGGCCCGGAGTGCGAGGTCGATCTTTACGTCCTTGGCCGCTTGTTCGGTGAGTCCTGCGACGAAGTCCTCAGGGGCCTGGCCAATTGCCTCGAGGTACTCTGCGAGGCCAACGCGCTGTTGGGAGAGCCGGTAGCCGTAGTCCTGCACCAGCTGGTCACGCTGCTCGGCGACGAGCGCCTCTGGCGGCTCCTCGGTTACGAGCTCGGCGAGCGATTCGGCGATCTTCTCCCGGATCGCGACCGTGGCCTGAAAGCGCTTGACCGATCCCATTCGGGTGACGAGGTCGTCTCGAAGCGCGGCGATCGTGTCAAATTCGGAGGCGTCTGCGGCGAACTCATCGTCGGCTTCGGGCAGAACCTTCTCTCGGATCTGCTTCACCGCGATCTCGAGGTGTGCTGGACCATCAGGAGCGTCCTCGGCGTCCATCTCGAAGGTGTCGCCGACCTTCGCACCCACCAAGTGCTCATCGGTTCCCTCGACGATGCCGCCCGTGCCGACCTGATAGACGAGGTCGTCCGCGGTCAGCCCTTCTGCGGATTCGCCGTCGCGCGTGCCATGAATGTCGAGCGTGACGAGGTCCCCGTCAGCCGCGGGTCGGTCAACTTCTGCCAGCGTCGCGAACTGATCACGCATCCGATCGAGCTGCTCTTGGATGTCCTCCTCAGAGGTGATCGGACTCGGAACGGTGACGGCCATTCCGGCGTAGCCGGGCACGAGAACCTCAGGCCGAACCTCCACCGTCGCAGTGAAGACGACAGGTCCGCCTTCTTCGCCGGAGGTGATGTCGAGCTGCGGTGGCACGATCACGTCGAGATCTTCGGCCTCAATCGCCTCGGCGTAGTAGTCCGAGAGCTTGTCGCGAAGGACCTCGTCGCGAATGCCTTTCACGCCAAGTCGAGACTGAATGATCCGCCGCGGCACGTGGCCGGGCCGAAAGCCTGGCAGTTGGATCTCTTTCGTCAGGCGCGTGAGCGTCTCGGCCTCCGCCTGGGCGATGTCGGACTCATCAACCTCAACCGTGAGTTTGACTGTGTTGCCTTCGAGTACTTCGGCAGAGGTTCGCATACGAAGATCGAAGCTTACTGTCCCCCGGGGTTACGACTAACGGGACAGGGCGTCGACTCGATCGGGCCGTGGTCGAGCCACGGTCTACTACCGTAGTGACGCCGGGGCGTAGCGCAGCTTGGTTAGCGCGCCTGCTTTGGGAGCAGGAGGTCCCGGGTTCGAATCCCGGCGCCCCGACCGGAACTTCTTGAAACAGACTGCTGGTATTTGCCACCGGGCCGCCGGAACTCTCGTAAGCGACGACTCGGTCGCTTCTCTGCCTAAATGCAAGGCTCGCGACATGAGAAAGGCTGCCATATCTACAAGGGCTGTGGCCTGCGGCATCGACCTCGGCGCGACCGACCTCTGGATAGTGGGCCTCACCGAGGAGGCGACACCTGACGTGGCGTTCGCCGAACATCTCCACATCGACGAGTTCGAACGATTGGCCGATATTCTCGGACACGCATCCACGGTCGCGATTGATGCGCCAGGAGGATTCTCCGAAGGAAGTCACATAGGAGACGAAAGATTCGCCAGAAAGTTCCAGCGAGCCAGGTGCAGCGAGGTGGCGCTTCGGCGAAGAGGCATCGCAGTACCGTTCGCCACTCCGATGCGGACCGAGCCGCTGCCGCCGTGGATGAACGTCGGGTTCGAGACGTGGCGAGTCGCGAAAACGGCAGCGCCG
Organism: Acidimicrobiales bacterium; assembly: GCA_036510575.1. Taxonomy (GTDB): domain Bacteria; phylum Actinomycetota; class Acidimicrobiia; order Acidimicrobiales; family Bog-793; genus DATCDR01. The sequence continues at coordinate 24,198 of DATCDR010000220.1, forward strand.
ACGGTCGTTGAGACCTTTCCTCATGCAATCTTCTGGCGACTCGCGGGACGCGAGCTCAAGCACAAGTATCGAGCGGACGGTCGCGCTGCCCGACGCGCCGTGCTCGCTCCACTCGTCAATCTCCCGGCTGGGGTCAGCTTCTGGCCACATGACGCGCTCGATGCCCTGGCCTGCGCAGTGCTCGCCCACCGAGTTCTCGTCGGCGACGCCGAAGAGATCAGCTGTGCTGGCGATCTGGCCTGGCACGCCCACGATGGCTCAGCGATGTGGCTTCCCCACCTCACTGCTCACCTCTCCGCAGCCGATTGAGACAAGGATGTCGAAGTAGCATTGGACCGTTCGCGGGCGTAGCTCAATGGCAGAGCCCCAGCCTTCCAAGCTGGTCATGCGGGTTCGATCCCCGTCGCCCGCTCCAGGTC
>DATCDR010000221.1:0-13961 GCA_036510575.1 Acidimicrobiales bacterium
ATCAGCGACGCCGAGATGGCCGAGGTCAGCCGCCAGATCAAACCGGACGCGTTCCACGGCGAGTGGAACTACACCGTCCGACCGAAACGAACTACAAGCGTGTAACTAACTTGACTGACTTATTTATTGGTAAGCACTTAGCGAGCGCCTTCTCGGTGAATTCACCAAGTAGGCGTTTCGCACCCGCATCTACTTGACCGACTCGGTTCGCGTCGAACACGATGAACCTGAGCGTTTGCAGATCCTGGTCGACGGCGCGTGTAAGCAGTTCGGCTGAGCCGAAGTACAGGTCGCTCTGCAACTCGAAGACAGCGATGCTCTCGCCATGGGCGCGAATCGTCTCGACTGCCTGTTTACTTCGATATCGCGCCGATCGTACGGTCGTCCCTGTGTAGTGTCGCCGCACGACAGAGTTCGGTGACAGGTGTGTCCGGTTGAGGTGAAGGCCGAATCCTTGCGAGAGCTGTTCGCAGACGGCGACTCCCCTCACGCTGTTTCCTCGGCTGTCGAGCGGCGGCGAGAAGACGCCGATCCCAAGCTGTCCTGGCACGACCGCGATGATCCCGCCCGCCACGCCGCTTTTCGCGGGTATGCCCACGCGAAAGACCCACTCACCTGAGAAGTCGACCTCCCGCACGTGGTCATCACGCTGAGGACCCGCACGGTCTCCTCCTCGCTCAGTGCGCGTTCGCCAGTTACGGGGTTCACGCCGCGGTTCGCGAGCGTCGCTGCCATCACGGCGAGGTCTCGACAGTCCACGAGGACCGAGCACTGTCGAAAGTACAAATCGAGCGCGGACTCCACATCGTCGGGGCCGATTCCGAGTGCTCGCATGAAGTAGGTAATGGCGCGGTTTCGATCGCCTGCCTCGCGCTCCGCCGCGAAGACCCGTTCGTCGATGTCGAGAGTCCTGCCCGCGAACCTCGAGAGGCCATCGATAATGCGCCTCCATTGCTGCTCGGCGTCGTTTCCGCTGACCAGGCTTGTCGTGAGGATCGCGCCGGCATTTACCATCGGGTTGTAGGGCCGGCGAGTGTTCTCCTCGACGGTGATCGAGTTGAACGGGTCTCCGGTCGGCTCGCCCCCAACGACTCGGAGAACCTCTCTCTCGCCCCGGTCCTGAAGCGCCATGCCGTAGACGAACGCCTTCGAGATCGATTGAATCGTGAACGGAAGCCGGGTGTCGCCCGTCTCGTATGCATGGCCGTCAGTAGTCACGAGTGATACGCCGAACCACGACGGGTCGGCCTCGGAGAGTGGCGGGATGTAGCTCGCGGGGTCACCGTCGGCGAGGTCCCTGAACCGCGAGTAGAGATCGTCGATCAAGGCCGAAACAGGGAGCGCTTGGGCGTTGTAGGTGTTAGAAGTCACGATCCACACTCTTCCCGTGGTGAAGCATTTCCATGCGGTGAGCGTGTCCGCCGCTCACGGCCGAACTAAAACAGCAACGGTCACTTTGCTCGATGCAGATTAGGGGCGGCGTGTTTAGCCCCAGTATCTGGAGGATGAACGGCGTGTTACGGCCGCGTTGTCTAGGACCCGGCCGGCTTCACGAGTTGCGAGTTGGCTACCGAAGGCTTGCTTCGCCCTGCCGGGCCCTGTCCGAAGAGATGAAGAAGATTTCCGGTGATCTTGCTGGTAAGTCTCGCCGGACACGCCCTGTCGGTCGCCGGGCACTCATCAAGGGTGGTGATCCAGTTCACCGTGCCGGAGTCGAACACTCCTGCCTCGGACTTCGGATCGGTGTAGTAGGTCATGTCGGAGTACGTCTCGGCGTCCCACTCACCGTCGGAGGTGAAGGCCACCGAGATCGGGACCGGCGAGTGCCCAAGCACCTCGAGATCGCTCGGCATCGGAGAGCTCGGGGACAGATGGTCGATATCGGAGGCGATGACCTCGGGAATCTTCGATCCGTCACGGAGACCGGTGCCAGAAAAGATCCACGACGAGGCATCGGTAACGACGAACGCGGCGGCCTTGCCGGGATAGAGGAAGCCGCTGTAAAGCTCGCCGACTAACGCGGTGACCGAGTAGTCGGTTGGCGACGACGCCCAGGTGTTCCCGGTTACGTCGTTCTGGCTGGCCTTGCCGTTCAGCGGGTCCTCGTCTGCATCGCGGTAATCGACGACTTCGCGCGACCGGCCGAGGGGTGATGCTTGGAGCCTCGCGTGGCGGACGATCGCTGCAGCCGAGAAGAACGCTACGTTCTCGCCCTTTCCGATCGCGGTTTGCACACCTGAGAGTTCAGCGTAGGTCCATGTCTCATCGTGCGCGAGCGAGAGGATCGCCCGGTGACCAAGGAGCAGTGAGGGTTGCTCGCTAACTGCCACGTCGGTGGTGTAGGTGACGTCAAGGCCGTGCTGCTCGGCGAACTCCACGAGCGGCAGCTCCTCGGTGAGGAAGTCCTCGGCACCGTTGCTCTCGGCGTAGGGGCGATCAAAAGAGACGATCCGCGAGCGGTTGCAGGTCGGGTAGGCAGCAGTCGTGGTGCCGAAGGTGCAGGGTCCCTCGCCCAGGTAGAAGTCGTACCCGCCGAAGGTGTTCCAGCCCTCTTCGGTCATGGAGCGGGCGATCACGAGGTAGGCGGCGCGGCTCGAGGGCTGTGAGACTGTGAGCAACACATAGCTCTGCTGGGCACCGCTTCCGACCAATTTGAGTAGGTAGTCGCCAGGGACGAAGGCCGGGGTAATCCGGACGATCGCAGAGGGCGACCAGTTGTCACAACTCACCATGTTCACCGGCGAGGTCACCGGGCAAGGTGGCTGGATCTTGGCCAGAATCGGAGCGGATCGCCAGACTTCCCGCGCGCCTTTGCCCTGGTACCAGCCCATTCGGTATGCGATGACCTCGAAGGTTCGCGCCGGCGTCGAAACGTAGAGGGATACCTGGTCGCCTCGCACGGCGTCGGTCGTCGAAGCGAAGCCCTCGATGTATTTCCGGTGCCGCGGGTTAATACGCCAGGCGTTGGTGCCGGGCAGTTTGTTCTCGGCAATTACCACCGAGGACTCGACTCCGTCGGGCCCGAGAGAGGTCCGCGCGGCCCGGCTTTGAGAGCTCTTCTGTTCGGACGCGGCACTTGACAGATCCACGCTCCGCGCGGCTGTCGCTCCTCGCTGGCCCGATCCGACGTCATGCCCAGCGCCTGTTGCGACGATGATGCCGGCGACGAGCACCGCGACGGCTACAACCGCGCCGATCAGGCCCGCTCGACGACGAGCGAATCGAGCGCGCCGACGATGCGACTTTCGGGGAGATTTACCGAGCCGATTCGAGGCTTCTTCGTGGTCAGCGGCCGGCACGACAAGAACCTAATGGGAGATCGACCACCGGTCTCGAATCAGTCGCGTTCGATGGAACTCGCCAAGCCGGACACGCGTGACGCCAGCTCCTTGCCGGCGCCAGTTTCACGGCGCGAGAACGTCAGCCGACTCGAACACAGCCTCCCCGACCGCCAGACCCATGAGCTCGGTGCGGACGACGTCTGAACGCAAGAACGCGCCCGCGTCGCCGGTAAATCGCAATTGACCGTCGATGAGGACGAAGACCTCCGAGGAGATCTGGGCGACCATCTGAAGGTCATGCTCTACGAGCACAATCGTGGTGTCCCGACCGAGTTCGACCAAGATCTCCGCTAGGCGCTCCCGCTGCACACTGCCCAAGCCGGAGGCCGGTTCGTCCAGCATCAACAGGCGGGGGCCGGCGACGATCGCCCGGGCCAACTCAACCATCCGCTGCCCTTCGAGCGTCATCTGCCCTACCTGGGAGGACGCGAGGTGACCGATTCCCACGCGCCCAATCGCCACTCGAGCGCGCTCGCGGGCTTCGCGCAAGTCACTGTGGAAAAGCGCGTGCGGCAGGAACGTACGGTGGGAATCGAGCGCGGCTACTGCCACGTTGTCGAGGACGGTTCGTCCACTCATGAGGCGTACTGACTGGAGCGTGCGGGCGATGCCGAGCTCCGCGCGTTCGTACGGCGGCGCTTTTGTGACGTCCACACCATCGATGAGGATCTGTCCCTCGTCCGCGCTGCGACCGCCGGCGACAAGCTCGAACAGCGTTGTCTTGCCCGCACCGTTTGGCCCGCAGATCGCATGGATGCCCAATCCTCGGATTGCCAGACTGACGTCATAAACCGCCACGACCCCGCCGTACCTCTTGGTCAGGTGTAGGCACTCAAGTCGCGCCAACTCACCAGCGTCGGAGCTCAACAAGGTTTCGGAATGCCCCGTCACCGGGTCGTCTGAAGCAACGCGAAGCGCTGTCGCAGATCTGACCTCGACGAGCTCAGGGTGCGCGTTGCCACACGGCTGCGCCGCTCCGTGCATACCACCGAGTTTGGATCTGACCGAAAGCTTCGAAGCAAGCCGACGGATCACTCTTCGCGGAAGCTGGATAACGCCATCTGGCGCGTACAGCAGGATCAGCGTGAACAATGCTCCCTCGACGATGAGGAGATGTGTTCCGACCCAGTTGTTCGTTCCCGACAGAAAGTCGATGCCGACGGCGCCGATCACCGCGCCGCACACGCTCGTGCGCCCTCCGATAAAGAGCATCAGCAGTAGTAAGAGCTCCGCACCTTGACTAAAGGTGAGCGGCGATACGAACGTCTGGGTGCCTGCGTAGACCACCCCTCCCAAGGTCGCGATCCCAGAGCCGAGCACGAAGATCTCCAACTTCCGACGGGGGGTGATGACTCCGAGCGCTGAGGCCATCCGTTCGTCACTTGCCAACAATGCGAGCTCGAGCCCGATCCCCGAGCTCATGATTCGGGCGCAGACGAACATGCAGCAACCGAGCAGGAGAACGCCGATAAGGCCGGACAGCTCCACTGTCGAGGTGAACGAGGAGCCCGTCCAGATCGCCGAGATTCCGCCAAGACCCGTCGTAGCGCCGAGGTAGTTCGTCCCGCCGACCAAACCGACGACAATGGCGGGAAAGAACAGCGTCGCCAATGCGAGCGCGAACCCAGGCGCCCTCGTACACGCCGTCCCGATGAGCGCGCTCAACACGACAGAGGCCGCAACCACCACGACGCTCGCTAGCGGCACAGCCCATCCGAACTTGACGTTCAATACGGCGACCCCGTAAGCGCCAAAGCCCATGAATACCGACTGGCTAAAGGCCAGCTGACGCGTGTAGCCAACTTGGAGCGACATGCCGACGACCACGATCGAGTAGCAGATCGCGAGCTGGAACATCGAGTCGTAGAAGTTGCCGTTTAAAACAAGAAGAACAACGGTACCTATGACACTCACCGCAACCGCGGAGATCAGGGGTCCGGCGAACAGCGGGAGTCGCTCGACCAAGCCGAGCGATACCGGGCGAGAGGATGACAAGCTACAGGCCGTTCCGGGTGAAACCCAGTAACAAGCTGTAGCTACTTCCGTCCGACTACGAGGTTGGATACCCCAAGGCGAGAGATTCCCGGCAGGTGGTCAATAGTCGTGATTTTGCTACGAAATAACTCGGTTAGACGTGCCGGAATCCAGGAGTATTCCTCAAATACCGGCATCACGAAGCCAGCCTCGATGATCCCGAAGCCATGCGCAATCATCTGATCACGGATTTGGCTCGGCCAGAAGTTTCGCGCCGTGACCCACGACTCGGTCAGTGAGTTCGGCAGCCAGGGCACGATCGGCGTAGGCCTCTTCGACGTCCAGGATCCAACGTGCATGGTGTGCCCCTCGAAGGGAAAGCCGCGGTTCGGCGAGATCAACACGAGAACGCCGTCACGGCGAAGCATCCGGTAGACCTCTCGAAGCGTTTCGGCCTCATCGTCCACGTGCTCAAAGACCTCGTTCATGAAGACTCCATCGAGCGAGTCATCTGGGAACACGTGGCCGTCGTCGTAGCTGTAGAAGTCGATCTCGGGGTGTCGCTGTCGAGCTTCGGCGATTCGGTCTACCTCGGTATCGATGCCGACAACAGAGTCGGCTCCGAGGTCCAGCAGACCAGCGGTATACCCACCATCTGCACAGCCATAATCAAGCCAGTCACCGCCCTTTACGTACTTCGAGATACGGTCCAGCCGGTACTTCGTATTGAATGGGGATGCGGTCGAGCTTCCCGGCTCGATTTTCATACGTCCACCCTCACCTAATCGTCGCGGGTTCTCGAGATCGCTCGCCTACGGTTCTTCCTCGTAATTTAAGCATGAATAGCCGAGCGTTCCTCTCGTCTCGGCTGCGGACAGCCCCGCATTTGCGCTCGGATCGATCGTTCGCGCAGTCCAGAGACCGCGTTTCCAGCCGACATTCCCAGGGGCTGGAGTTCTGGCGGCTCCCGCCGGCGCGGCATGGTCACACCGCCAATCGCGAGCTGGCGCTACGAGCGCGGGAAACGTGGGTCTAACCTTAACCATTAACCCTCAACCCTAACGCTCAGCTTGACGTTTATAGTTAGTAAGAGGTGGGAAGGACGGGATCAAGTCGCTCCGAGGATTGAAACGAGTGGGAACTTCGGAAGGTTGAGAACTCCTCGGCGACGAGGCTTCAAGGCCGCGCACGGGTGTCGAAGACAAAGCGGCTGTCGGCCCAGACGAACCGAGCATGTGACGCTTTCCCCTTCCGAGGGCCTCAGGATGGGGCTTCCATTCTTAGTCGCCGCGTCCGGACCTCACAGCGCTGCGCGATTGCAACGACCCTCGAACTCGGCCGACCCCAAAACCAAATGTCGTTATCGCCAAGCCGGCGACGATCGCGGCCGCGCGACCAAGGCCCGCGACGTCACCGCGAAGGCCCGCAGCGAGGCCACGAAAAGCCCCCATCGGCAAAGTGTGCATCGTGTATGCCCGTTCAGACGCCAGGCCGGACGAACTGCCGACGCTCGAGACGACGAGCGCCTTGGAGAGGCCCTCGTTGTAACAGCGACTGGCGAAGTACCGGGCATTGAGCCGCGTGCCAGGAACGGCATGGTTCACGGAGGCTTCTGGCACGTAGACAATTCGGCCATTCGTAGCCGCGATTAGTCGGATACAGAGGTCCGTCTCTTCGCAACCCAATGCTTTCGTGCCCACGCGGCCGATCTCAGTCGAGAACCCACCGACCTCGACGAGCTCCTTGCGCCGCATCGACATATTGCACCCGATGACGTTTCGTACGTCGCTCATCTTCGTCGGAAGCCCTATGTAGCTGCACCCGATCACCCAGTCGAATTCGAGTGGCCACCAGGCGGGGCGGGGCGCACGTAGCACGGGCGTCGCGGAGCCCCCAGATCCAACGACCGATTGATCCCGGTAAGGAGCCGTCAGTATCTCCAGCCACTCGCGCTCCGCTGCGGCGTCATCGTCGAGAAAGGCAACAATCTCCCCGGACGCTGTGGCCACGGCGGTGTTTCTCGCACCCGATAGACCGCGTTGCTCGGCGTTTGCGACGATGACGATCGCTGGTCCCGATGTGCCGTCGCTGCCCCAATGCTCCCGAGCGCGTGCCAAGAGCTCTTCGTTGTAGTCGATGACCAGGACGATCTCAGTTGGAGCCTGCGACTGCTCGAGTGCGGAGGTGACGGCCCCAACGATGTCGTCCCAGCGATTGAGGGTGTACGCGCAGATAGCGACGGTGATCGAGGGCGCTTCCTCCTTCAGCCGCTCCAAGGACCCAGTGGTCGTCGATTCCGTACCCGTGGACTTCTCGCCGAGCATCCTTCGACGTTACGCCAAAACCTGGCTCGCGATGCTGACGCTGGGTGCAGCAGAACCTGACACCGTTCGCTCGCAGCAAGGAGAGGCCGACCACCGGACTCGCAGCGCGAGGGTCTGTCAGTAAGGTCCATGACCACTACACCTAGACCAACGAACCCCGTAGAGCGATGGCGTCAGCGACTCTGCCAACCGCGACGACCAACGCGGCAGTGCGGAGATCTACGCCGTAGTGCTGTGACGTCGTGACCACGAGCTCGAACGCTCGCTTCATTCGAGAATTGAGCTCACTTCGAAAGCGCTCTATTGGCCAGTTGATCTCTTGTAGGTTCTGCGTCCACTCGAAATAGGAGCCGAGAACCCCGCCTGAGTTCGCCAAGATATCGGGCACCACCGTTACCCCGCGCCCACGAAGCACGCTGTCAGCGGTGGTGGTCGTTGGGTGGTTCGCCGCCTCGATCAGAAACTCGCACTTGACGTCGGCGACGTTCGCCTCGTTGATCGCACCGCCGAGCGCGGCAGGGATGAGAACATCACAGTCGACGGTTAGGACCTCAGCGGCACCTACCGGCTCACCGAGTTGCGCCTGCCCGAGTGTCGGGAGCGTGGCCAGTGCCGCTACGTCGAGCCCACCTTGATCTTGGACACCTCCAGTCACGTCGGCGATCGCAACGATTCGCATACCAAGCTCCGAGCAAACGCGCGCAGCGTGCCTTCCGACGTTGCCAAATCCCTGCAGCGCGACCCGAGCTCCGTTGACTGGCTTTCCGGCGGCGCCAAGGGTTTCAGCTGCAATTTGCGCGACGCCTCTGCCGGTCGCCTCATCCCGACCGGCGACACCGAAGAGGCCGAGCGGCTTGCCCGTAACGCAGGCGGGCTGAAAACCAGCGATCCGGTTGTACTCATCCATCAGCCAGGCCATCGTCAAGGCGTCCGTTCCGAGATCAGGGGCCGGAATGTCACGCTGCGGCCCGAGTACTTCGGCAAGGCTGCGGGTCCAGCGGCGAATGAGCTCTTCTCTCTGCAACGGGGTTAGCTTCGTGGCATCCACCGCGACACCGCCCTTTGCACCACCGAATGGAACGTCGATGAGGGCTGTCTTCCACGTCATCAGACTCGCAAGTGCACGGACATCGTCGAGGTCGACGTCTTGGTGGAACCGAATACCGCCTTTCCGCGGGCCGCGCGCACTCGAATGTTGGACGCGATAGCCGGTGAGGACTTCCACGTCCTCGTCGAGGCCGCGCATCGGGATCGCAATGACGACCTCGCGCTCACACTGGCAGAGTTCTGCTACCACGCCTGGCTTTAGCTTGAGGATCTCGCCGGTGAGCGCGATTTGCTCGTTGACCTCGGCAAAAGGGTTGTTGGGCTCGCTCGTTGGCATGACAAAACCCTACACAGCAGAGTTTCGTCGACGTCGCTGCAGCGCGTTATCGCAGGCGTTGGGTGACGTCGCCACAGCCGTCAAACTCGACAGAAGATCCCGTCGTGGCCGTGACCCGCTGACCGCTCTCACCCCAATCGGCCGGGTCGCGGTGTTCGGACGCCGATACCCGAGGAGCAGGTCAACTGATTGGCGGCAGTAGCCCACCTCCCCTCCTGCGGGCCGGCCACCTAGTAATAGGTGCACGTCCCCGCCGTGGTCAGAGCCGGTCGCTCAGGTTCGGTAGCCTTGCGCCACATGTCGGACGACGAGACTCAACCATCGAGCGAACCGCTCGAGGACGCTCGCTCATCCACAGACGAGGTGAGCGATCCGCCGCCACGCGCGAGCGCCACCGGTCTATTTCGAAAAACGAGGGCGCCACGGCCACCTCGCCCAACGCTCCCCGCTCGCGAGGTGAAGCTGCTCGTCGACGGCTTGGACACGACGGAACGAAACCTCGGTATCGCAGCGGTAGTTCTCGCCATCGTGCTCGACTTCGTGAACTTCTACGCCAACCGCCATTCAGGGACCAAGACCGTCCGATCGGCCGCGGACTTCGTCCTTATCTCGAACCTGATCTTTGCCGGGATCCTGGCACTCGGTCTCGGACTTCGCCGCAGAGCGCTCCTCGGCTTCGGGGCCTTCTTTTTCGGACTCGAGCAGGCCTTCACCGAACACGAGGTCTCGCTCGGATTCCCGTTTCTTGTCTTTGGCGGCTGGCTGATCCTTCGCGCAAGCCAAAAGCAGAAGCAGAGCCGCCCGGCCCCAGGGACTCGAGGGGCTGCACGGCCGACGTCCAAGGCCAAGAGCGCCGCTCCAGGCCGTCCGAAGGCGTCGAAGCGCTACACGCCGCCACAGCGCTCCAGGGGAGGCACGGCGAAATGACGCTTAAAGCGCGTACGTGGTGAGCATCCCCGAGGCCTTGGCCGGGAAACGGATCGCAGTAACTGGTGCAACCGGCTTTTTAGGAACCGCCCTCGTCGAACGGCTCCTTCGCGCCGTTCCCGACTGCGAAGTCGTCGCGCTCGTTCGTGGTGGACGGCGCCAGAGCGCTGCAGAGCGAACACGCCGCGAGATACTTCGAAACGACTGCTTCGATCGTCTCCGTGACGAGCTCGGATCAAGCTTCGACGAGGTCGTTGCCCGACGTCTTTTCACCATCGCCGGCGACGTTGCCACGAACGGCCTCGGTCTCGATGCGGAAGCCCAAGAGCTCCTCGCGAGCTGCGACGTCGTGATCCATTCCGCCGCTGCTGTCTCCTTCGACGCCCCGCTCGACACCGCTGTCGAGGTCAACCTGCTTGGCCCGGCCCGTGTAGCAACGGCTCTTCGCGACGCGCATCGCGAGCGCGGCACAGCGCTGCCGCACCTCATCTCGGTCTCGACGGCCTACGTGAACTCCGGCCACAAGGGCGACACCTACGAACAGCCGATCACCGAGAGCCCGTATCTGGCGCTGCCGAGCTGGCGAAGCGAGGTGGCAGCAGCGAGGCGAGCACGCTCAGACGCGGATACCCAAAGCCGGGATTCGAAGCGCCTTCTTGAGTTCGGACGCGCCGCAAAGGCCGAGCTCGGCGCGGCAGGCACGGCGCTCCTCGCCGAGCGCACCGAGAAACTTCGAGAGGAGTGGATCGACGACCGACTGATCGAGCTCGGTCGTTCACGAGCCCGCGCACTTGGGTGGCCCGACGCATACGCGCTCACGAAGTCGCTCGGCGAGGTCGCGCTCCGCGACGCGGCAGGTGACCTCCCGGTCTCGATCGTTCGCCCCTCCATCGTCGAGTCGGCACTCCAAGAGCCGAAGCCCGGCTGGATTCGAGGCTTTCGCATGGCGGAGCCGGTCATCATCTCGTATGCCCGAGGCCTGCTCCGGCAGTTCCCGGGCGTGCCCGAGGGCGTCATCGACGTTATCCCCGTCGACCTCGTGGTCGCCGCGATCATCGCTGTCGCGGCACATGGACCAGAGAGCGCCAACGACAGCGTGTACCAGATCGCATCGGGCGTCCGGAACCCGCTTCGCTACGGCAAGCTCGTTGGCCTTTGCGAGGAGTGGTTCACCGAGCACCCCCTCTACGATCAAAAGGGCCAGCCGATCGTTGTCCCCACCTGGCAGTTCCCGGGCAGGGGGAAGGTGCAAAGCGAGCTCCGGCGCACCGGCAAGGTGCTTCGTGCGGCCGAACGCGTCGTGAACGTGCTGCCAGTCCGCGGCGAGCTCGCCGAACGGGCGGCTGATCTCGAAGAGAAGCGCCAGCTTGCCGAACGGGCGCTCGGCTACGTGGATCTCTACGGTGCCTACACCGAAATCGAAGCGCGCTTTCGCATCGACCGCATGCTCGGACTCTTCGAGTCGCTAAGCGAGAGCGACCGTTTTCAGTTCCCCTTCGACCCAGGCGTGATCGACTGGACGGAATACGTCCGTGAGGTCCACCTTCCCTCGGTCGTCACTCACGCGCGGGTCCGTACCTCGGCGGCGAGAAGGACCGGACCTACCCGCGAGGAGCGTGCTCGCGAGCAGATCTTGACCCATGAGCCGCGCTGCGTCGTATTCGACCTCGAACAGACCATGATCAACTCCAACGTCGTTGAGTCTTACGCATGGCTCGCCACCCGGAACCTCACCCCGATGCGCCGCGCCCAGATGACGATGCAGCTGATCGCCGAGGGCCCGAAGCTGCTGGCGCTCGACCGGCAAGACCGCGGCGACTTCCTGCGCTCGTTCTATCGGCGGTACGAGAATGCACCGGTGCAACAGATCCGAGAGGACTCCTGGGGGCTCTTTAGCGACTTGTTGCTCACGCGCTCGTTCCCGGACGCGCTGGCGCGCATCCGCGCCCATAAGGCACTTGGCCACAAGACGCTGCTCATCACCGGCGCGCTCGACTTCGTCGTTGCACCACTCGAGCCGCTCTTCGACGAGATCGTCTGCGCGCACCTTGGCGAGGTGGACGGGCACTTCACCGGCGAGATGATCGACGCGCCGCCGACGGGCGAGGCGCGGGCGATGTTGATGGAGACCTGGGCGGCCAACTTCGGCCTCTCACTCGGCGCCACGATCGCCTATGCCGACTCGACGTCGGACCTCCCGATGCTCGAGGCCGCCGGACATCCAGTCGTCGTCAACCCGGAGCCGAAGCTCGCAGCGATAGCGCGAAAGCGCGGCTGGGCGATCGAGAACTGGTCGAAGGCGAAGGGTGGACCGATGAGTACGCTCGCCATCTCGACTCGGCGCACCGGCACGCGGACACCGCCGCCAGCCATGAGCGGCTACTGGACCGAGCGATGAAGGCAGTCGTAGTCGAACGGATCGCGCACCGCTTCGCGGCGGCGCGCATCGCCGCAGCAGCGGTCGGCTCCGGCGGCGGGATCGGCGTCGGTCCGATCCGACTGCTCGACATGGACTCCCTCGTGCTGCCTGGAGCGGATTGGCACCGGATCCGGCCTCGTCTAGCTGGAATCTGCGGCTCAGATCTCGCGACCGTCGACGGCGAGAGCTCGCGCTATTTCGAAGAGATCGTCTCGTTCCCATTCGTGCTCGGTCACGAGATCGTTGCCGATGTCGTCGATCAAGAGGGCAGACGGGTCGTCGTCGAGCCGGTGCTCGGCTGCCTCGCACGTGGGATCAACCCACCGTGTCCAGCGTGTGCAAAAGGTAGGAAGGGAAACTGCGAGCGCTTAGCGTTCGGCCACCTCCATCCGGGACTGCAGACTGGATTTTGCTCCGACACCGGCGGCGGCTGGTCCGAGGAGCTCGTGGCCCACGAGAGTCAGCTCTACGACGTCCCCGAACGGTTCTCCGACGAGGAGGCGGTGATGGTGGAGCCGAGTGCGTGTGCGACCCATGCCGCGCTCCTCGCCAAGGTGCAGCCGAGCGAACGCGTGGTAGTGATCGGTGCCGGCACGCTAGGACTGACCACGATCGCCGCGCTTCGCCACTTCGGCGCGCCCGCAAGGCTGATCGCCGTCGCGCGCCACCAGATCCAGCGCGACCTCGCCATGGCACTCGGCGCCGACGAGGTCGTTGAAGAAGACGAGCTCGGTCGCGCGGCGCGACGACTGACTGGATCGCTCGCGCTCGGCAAGCGCTCGGCTGAGCGGGGTCGCCTCACCGGCGGCGTCGACGTGGTCTTCGACTGTGTCGGATCCTCGCGCTCGATCACCGAGGCGCTTTCCGTGACGCGTCCTGGCGGCAGGATCATCCTCGTTGGGATGCCTGGACACGTCCGCCTCGACCTCGCACCGCTTTGGCAGCGAGAGATCACGCTGATGGGTGCCTACGCCTACGGTGTCGAAGAGCAAAACGGCGCGACGATCTCGACGTTCGATCTCGCCTTCGAGCTCGTCGAAGCGAGCAGGCTCGGGAGGTTGGTCTCTGCCCATTACCCTCTCGATCGCTACGAGGAAGCAGTGCGCCACGCCGCATCGGCAGGCCGCCGGGGCTCGGTGAAGGTGGTTTTCGACCTTCGACGACCGACGCGGTCTCGACGCCGAAGCGACCGCGTGGCAAACGACACCGATTCCGGGACCCCACCCGCAGACGAAATGGAGACGGAGTAACCGTGAGCCCGAGGCCTGGATTCGTCCTCGAGGTGGACCGCTCGACGCCACCAACGATGTTTTGGCACGGCGAGCAGTTCCGCTTCGAGCAGCTCCCAGTCGGCAGCAGGGTGATCTATCCGCCCGAGCCGCTGAAAGCGATCAAGGACCCCGACCAGGCGATCGCCGATGCCCTCGAACGGCCGCTCGGGGACTCGGCACCGCTTTCCGAATTGCTCTTTTCGGGCATGCGCCTCACGATCGCCTTCGACGACATCTCGCTGCCGCTCCCACAGATGGCCGCACCTGACATTCGCCAGCGCGTCGTGGAGGCGGTGCTCGATGCCGCCGCACGCGCAGGCG
>DATCDR010000222.1:0-7259 GCA_036510575.1 Acidimicrobiales bacterium
CACTCCTCTGGCGCGAGGTAGGAGCAGAGGTCGCTTTCTACCTTTACCGGATCGTCCTCGACGCTTAGACCGAGGCGCTTGGAGAGTCGACCAACATGGGTGTCAACCGGTAGTCCCGGCTTACCGAAGGCCACGGACAGCACCACATTCGCGGTCTTTCGTCCAACGCCTGGCAACGTGACCAGCCGCGCCATCTCGTCGGGCACCACACCGTCAAAGCGCTCCTCGACACCTCGTGCCATGCCCGTCAGGCTTTGTGCCTTGGCGTGGAAAAAGCCGGTCGATCGAATGATGGACTCGAGCTCCTCCGGGTCCGCGCCCGCCAGATCGCTCGGCGTCGGGTAGCGGGCAAAAAGCGCTGGTGTAGTGGCGTTCACGCGCTCGTCGGTGCACTGCGCCGAGAGAATCGTCGCGGCAAGGAGCTGGTAGGCACCCTCGTGATGGAGGGCGCACAGCTCGGGCGTGGATCCAGGAAAGACCTCACCGAGCCGCCTGAATACCTCTGGCGCTCTGGCCTTTGCACCCCTTGGTTTCGCCATGGATGCGAATCTACTGCCGACACCGTGCTCGAGAGCAGGGGCAACCAGGGGGTGCACCGGGCAGTCCGAGAGCTTGCGAGCGGCGCGTACAGCGTCCGATCAGGCCCGACGACGTTGGCAATCACCAGTCGGGAGTTGGACGACTCGGAAGTAGCCTAGATAGCTGTGACCGCTCTCGCTGACGCCTACCGGGGCTTTGCTACGCCGTTTGGCACGCGCGCGTGAGCCGCTACGACCTTGGCTTGGACGAGCTTGCTGACCTGCTTGGCGACGCGCCTCGCTTTAGAGCACAGCAGCTCTACAACGGCTTGTACACGAGCCTCGCCGAGCCGGGAGAGATCCACGTACTGCCAGCGCCGATCCGACGTGAGCTCGCCGCCAACGAAGGGCTCAAACCCGCGCTCCTCCTTGCTCGCGAAGCGAGCGCTGACGATGGTGCGACCACGAAGTGGCTCTTTCGACTCGACGGTGACGACTTCATCGAGACCGTATTGATGCACCATCCCAAGCACTCGACGGCATGCATCTCATCGCAGGCGGGCTGTGCGATGGCCTGTCAGTTCTGTGCGACCGGCGATGCTGGCTACTCGCGCCAGTTGAGCGTCGGCGAAATCGTCGAGCAGGTCGTCTGGGCGGCGAGGTCCGCCCGAGCTTCTGGGCGACGCCTGAACAACGTCGTCTTCATGGGAATGGGTGAGCCGATGTCGAATCTGCCGAGAGTCTTCGGCGCGGTCGAACGTATCATCGGCGACCTCGGCATCGGCGCTCGGCACCTCACGATCTCGACGGTCGGCATCATCCCTGGCATCGACGCCTTCGCCAAGCGCCCCGAGCAGGTCAACCTCGCGGTCTCCTTGCATGCGGCCAACGATGAGCTCCGTGACGAGCTGATCCCGATCAATCGCCGCTACCCGCTCGCCCGCCTGTATGACTCCCTCGAGCGCTACATGGCAACGACGCATCGCCGCGTCACGTTCGAATGGGCGTTGATGGACGGCGTGAACGACCGCGACAGCGACGTCGAGGAGCTGGCCGAGTTCGCGCTCGGCCTTAGCGCACACGTGAACGTCATCCCACTAAACGCGACAGTGGGCGCCGACTCGAGGGGACTTCGAGGCTCGCCCGCGCAAAGGGTCCGCTCCTTTTGCGATGCACTTACTGCTCGTCGCGTGAACGCCACGATCCGTCGGACGAGGGGCAGCGAGATCGCCGCCGCGTGTGGCCAGCTCGCCGGCGCGACCGCGAGCGAGGTGGCACTCTCACTTGGCGCGAAGCCCCGCGTCGAGCTGAACGCGTAACGCCAGCGTGTTGAGATGACCGACGTGACGATCGCCCCGACTCGAGCCGTTGAGCTCGTCGTACACCGACTCGTCCAACAACTCGGGCCCGACGCCGTCATAACCGACGAGCTACGCCGCCGGACCTACGAGTGCGACGGTCTCACGCAACATCGCTCCATCCCGGGCGTCGTCGTGCTCCCTACCAACGCCGAGCAGGTCGCTGCAACGGTCGCGATCTGCGTCGCGTACCAGGTTCCTTTCGTAGCTAGAGGAGCAGGTACCGGCCTCTCGGCTGGCGCGATGCCAAGTAGCGACGGCGTGCTCATCGTCCTCACCAAGCTGCGCGCGGTGATCGAGGTCGATCTCGAAAGCCGCCGGGTCGTCGTCGAGCCTGGCGTCACCAACCTCGAAATCTCCGAGGCAGTGTCGGCGTCGGGCTACTTCTACGCACCCGATCCCTCGAGCCAGCAGGTTTGCACGATCGGCGGCAACGTCGCTGAGAACTCCGGTGGCGCGCACTGCTTGAAGTACGGCTTCACGACAAATCACGTGACCGGGCTAAAAGGCGTCTCCGGTGACGGGACACCGTTCGCGATCGGCGGGAAGGCTCCCGACCCGCCCGGCTACGACCTCCTCGGGGCCTTCGTCGGCTCCGAGGGAACACTCGGGATCGCCACCGAGGTGACGGTCCGCCTCGTCCGCAAACCGGAGACGATCGTCACCTTGCTAGCCGCCTTCGAGAGCATCGATCTTGCAGGTTCCGCGGTCTCGGCGGTCATCGCCTCTGGCGTATTGCCCGCTGCGATCGAGATGATGGATGCCTTGGCGATCGAGGCGGTCGAGGTCGCGGTGCACGCGAACTATCCAAAGGCAGGAGCCGTCCTGTTGATCGAGATCGACGGACCAGCAGATGAGGTCGCGATCGATCGCGCACTCGTCGAAGCCAGCCTGGTCGCGCATCACGCGACCGAGCTTCGCTCCGCTGAGAGCGCAGCTGAGCGGGCACTGCTGTGGAAGGGGCGAAAGTCCGCCTTCGCGGCGGTCGGGCGCATCAGCCCGCACTTCATCGTCCAAGACGGCGTCGTACCGAGGACCGCGCTCGGCGAGGTGCTCGCGAAGATCGGCAAGTTGACCGGCGACACCGGGGTTCGGGTGGCGAACGTCTTCCACGCCGGCGACGGCAACCTGCATCCGCTCGTGCTCTTCGACGCAGCAATCGAGGGGCAACAAGCTGCAGCCGAGGAGATCTCGGCTCAGATCATTGCGCTTTGTGTCGACCACGGCGGCTCGATCACCGGTGAGCATGGTGTCGGGCTCGACAAGATCGGCTCGATCTCGAAGATGTTCACCCACGACGACCTCGACACGATGCAGATGATCCGCTGCGCCTTCGATCCGGACCGCCTGTCGAATCCGGGCAAGATCTTCCCGACGCCACGCCTTTGCGGCGAGGCACCAAGGGTCCGTCGAGGAGATGCGACCGGCTCGGGCGAAGCGTTGACTGGACTGTTTTGACCACGCCGTCGAACGGCTCGCGACTGGCCCGGCTGCCCCACCAAAGTGGCGTCGTCGGCGTCGAGGCCAAACGTGTGCTTGCGCCAACGAGCGAGGAAGAGCTGAGTGGGATTCTTCGGGAAGCATCAGCTGAGCGAAGTGGCGTCGTCGTCTCCTGCAACGCCACCAAGCTCAACTTCGGGGCCGCTCCCAGCCGACTTGACGTGAGAATCGAGCTCGATCGGTTGACGCCACAGCTTGCGCACTCCGCAGGTGACCTCGTCGTCCGCGCCGGCGCGTCACTTGGCTTCGACGACCTTCGAGCCGAGCTCGCGAATGCTGGCCAGCGTCTCTCGATCGACGAGGTAGTCCCCGGCTCGAGCGTTGGTGGCGTCGTCGCCACCGCGTTGGCCGGGCCCCTTCGCTACCGCTACGGCGCCGTACGGGACCTGATCCTTGGTGCCCGGTTCGTGCGCGCCGATGGCCAGAGCGCCAAAGCCGGCGGCTCGGTGGTGAAAAACGTCGCGGGCTATGACGTTTCGAAGCTGCTCTGCGGCTCGCACGGCACGCTCGCGGTGCTTACCGAGTGCATATTTCGGCTGCACCCCATTCCCCGACGGAGCGTGACGGTGAGCGCCGAGCTTCCCGCCGCAGTAGCGGCGGCAGGCGCGCAAGCGGTCGCGGCGTCAGATCTCGACGTGGCGGCGATCGAGTACAACCTCGAGGGTGGCACCTCGATACTTTCGGTTCTAGTCGAGGGGTCAAGCGAAGGCGCCGAGCGCCGCGCAGCGGGCGTCGCCGAGCTGTTGTCGTTCGACAGCTCGCCAAGAAGGGCCGCCCGTCTCGATCCCGAGCCACCGAGCTGGTGGGGATCGTTGCCTGGCGACACTGTGTTGAAGACGACCTTTGCTCCTGGTGAGGCAGCAACAGCGCTCGAACTCATCAAGAGCGTGACCGACGATGCATTCGTGGTCCGCGGATCCCTCGGCGTCGGGACGCTCAGCATTGGGGTCCCGGAGTCGACGAGCTCCGGCGAGCTGGTCGAACTGCTGGGCGGCCTGCGACGCTCCTTTAGGGCGCTCGGCGGGACTGTACAGCTCCTTTGCGGCACGCCGGAGCAGAACTCAACCGTGGACATGTTCGGGCCCGTGCCAGGGCTCGACTTGATGGCTCGGATCAAGGCACAGTTCGATCCGCTCGGCGTGCTCGGACCAGGGCGATTCGTAGGTGGTTGGTAGTGGCCGCGTTCTCGCATCCGGTCGGGCTCGACGTCTTCGACGATCTCGATCCGATTGATCCAGGGCTGCTCGCGGACTGCGTGCACTGCGGGTTCTGCCTTCCTTACTGTCCCACGTACCTGGTCTTTAGCGACGAGATGGACTCGCCGCGCGGGCGCATCTACTTGATGGGCGAGTTGGCTAATGGGGCGCAGGTGTCGGAGAAGGCGACGATGCACCTCGACCGATGCCTCGGCTGTCTGGCATGTGTCAGCGCCTGCCCATCCGGAGTGGACTACGAGTCATTGCTGCAGTCGACTCGGGCACAACTCGAACGCCACGGCGTTCGATCAGCTAAGCAGCGCCTGACGAGAAGCGGCATCTTCGCGCTCTTCCCCTACCGCGACCGGCTCCGCGTCGTCTACGCAGGCCTGCGGGCGATCGACCTCGCTGGACTCGGGCGAGTGCTGCGGGGGCAACGACTCGCCGAGCGGGTTCCTCGCTCGATCGCCACTGCGCTCGCCGTCGCGCCGGCGACCGCTAAGCGAAGCGTGATCCTGCCGCTCTCGCCGGCCAGATCAGCAACCCGCGGTCGAGTCAGCCTGCTCCTCGGCTGTGTCCAGGACACCTTCTTCTCAAAGGTCAATCGTGCAACGGTCGAGGTGCTCACTGCGGAGGGCTTCGATGTCCTCGCACCGAGCTCGCAGGGGTGCTGCGGCGCGTTGAGCGCACATGCGGGCCGAATCGACGAGGCGCGTGACTTCGCCAGGGCAGTGATCGACACCTTCGAGGAGTCCGGCACCGAGCGCGTGGTCGTGAACTCCGCTGGCTGCGGCTCGGCGATGAAGCACTACGGCCATCTACTAAAAAGCGACACCATCTACGCATCAAGAGCGGAGCGATTCTCATCACGCGTGGTCGACATCATGGAATTTCTCGCAAGCACCGAGCCGGTCGCACCCCGCCACCCCCTCGACTTGCGCGTCGCCTACCACGACGCCTGCCACCTCTGTCACGGCCAGGGCATCAGAGCCGAGCCGCGCGAGGTTCTCCGACAGATCCCTGGTCTCGAGGTAGTGGATCTCACCGACAAAGAGGCCTGTTGCGGCTCTGCTGGGATCTACAACCTCGTCGAGCCGGAAACGGCCAGCAAACTCGGCGCGAACAAAGCTGATGCCGTGCTCGCAACCGGTGCTTCACTCGCGATCTCGGGAAATCCGGGCTGCAACCTACAGATCACCTCAGCTCTTCGCACCCGCGGTGAAACGCTCCCTGTCGCACACACCATCGAGGTACTCGCGGCCTCGATCGCCGATCAGACGAGCTCGACACTGCTCGGAGAGTCACCGTCTCGGTCGGCTCGCGTCGCACCTCGGTTGCTAAGAAACCTCGGCGAAGGTCGTCCGAGGAGCTAAAGCGCGAGAATGTGCTGTGGCTAACAGTCTGACTCCCCGACGCTGGTTTCCGACCCATCAACCCCAGACGCTCCAGATCGCCTGTGTACTGCTCTATTGGAACGCACTGTTGACACTGCTCGCGGTCTTGTCGAGCGGCGGTTACCGCATGGCGTACTTCGGGATCTTGATCGTCGAGGTCCTCGGCGCCTACGGCATCGCCAACGCCCGAAAGGTTGGCTACGCCGTCGCGCTGTTCGCCGCAGCTGTCCCGCTGTTGTTACTAATCCGCGCCGGCCTCGGCGCCTTCTCGATCCTGCCGCTGCTGTTTGACCTCGCGCTCTTCTTCCTCCTGGTCCACCCGATGAGCAGGCAGTACGTGCGGGTCTGGTTCAGGTGAGGCAAGCAGTTCGAGCTGGCACCGCGCCGGGCGCGCTCGGTGCGCCGCTGCCTACTGGCAAGGAGAAGCTCGAGAAGGTCCAGCAGATGTTCGACGAGGTCGCCCCGCGCTACGAGCTCGTGAACACGGTGATGACCTTCGGCATGGACCGCTCCTGGCGCCGACGAACGATCAACGCGCTCGCGCTCCGTCCTGGAGCACGCGTCCTCGATCTCGCGTGTGGGACAGGTGACCTTGCACGCGAGCTGTACGAGCGCGGCTACCAGTCAGTCGGGCTCGACCTCTCCGAAGGGATGTTGCGTGCGGCACATGACGTCGCGGCGCCACTCCTCGTGAGCGACGCCGCGGCTTTACCCTTCGCCAACTCGTCCTTCGAGGGAGTCGTCTCCGGTTTTGCGCTCCGCAACATCGCAGAGCTGCAAGCGAGCTTCGACGAGTGCGCGCGTATCACGAGGTCACTCGGCCGAGTCGCCCTGCTCGAGGTCGACCGGCCTTCGAACCCGCTTGTCCGCGTCGGCCACGACGTCTGGTTCAAACACGGGGTCCCACGCATCGGAGCGCTGCTCTCCGTACGCGAGGCCTACCGTTATCTGCCTCGGTCAGTCGAGTACCTGCCGCCGCCACCTGAGCTCGCCGTGATGCTCGAAAAGGCAGGCTTCACCCACATCGAGCACCGGAGCGTGATGCTCGGGACCGTACAGATCGTGACCGCGACGCGCCTGCCGAGAACGAGCGAGCCGGAAGCACACCTCGAATCGTGAGCACTACCTCCTTGGAGTTCGTAGACGAGCACGGCACCGCAGTCGAGCCGTCCGAGTGGTCATTCGCATCGAGAGCCTGCTCCGAGCGCGAGTTCGCGGGCATCGCCGCGGCCGCCAGGCGATCAGGTCGGGTGCTCGAGCGCGACGGGCTCGCGGTCTTCGCGCTCGGGACCG
>DATCDR010000223.1:0-16309 GCA_036510575.1 Acidimicrobiales bacterium
CGCGGACATCGAGTACCTGCGATCCGAAGCGACGCTGTTCGGCTTCGTCCCTTCGGACTCGACGGTGTGGAGGACCTTTCACGAGATCACGCCCGAGACCCGAGAAGGCTTGAAGGCGGCGGTGGCCGAAGTCCGCGCCAAGGTCTGGAGCCGGTCGGCCGCGACGATCGGAACCGACGCGGTGATCCTTGACGTCGACGCCTCGCTCGTCTCCATCCACACCGAGGCCAAGGAGGGAACCGGTCCGACGAACAAGGGCGGCTATGGCTTCCACCCACTGCTCGTCTTTTCACTTGTCAGACCGGGGAGTGCCTGGCGGGCATGCTCCGTCCGGGCAACGCCGGCGCCAACACCGTCGCGGATCACGTCCTCGTCTTAGACGAGGCGATCGCCCAGCTCCCCGCTGAGATCGCGACTGGTCACCATGTGGGTGACGATTCCTCCGTTGCCTCTCGTGACGTCGTGATCCGCTCTGACTCGGCCGGATGCAGCGAGGGGTTCCTTGGCGCATGCCGCTCCCGCAACGTCGGCTTCTCGGTCGTCGCGAGAAGGAACGCCCAGGTCGAAGCTGCGATCTTCGACGCGATAGGGCTCGAAGAGTGCTGGGCCCCGGCCATCCGCCAAGACGGCGAGCTGCGCGACGGCGCGGCCGTGATCGAGCTCACGAGTCTCGTCGATCTTTCGAACTATCCCTCCGGCACGCGACTCATCGTCCGCCGTGAGCCACTGCACCCCGGCGCGCAACAGAGCCTCTTTCCTGCGATCGACTTCAGGTATTGGGGCCACTACACCGATCAGGCCGGCGACCCGGTCATCCTCGACTGCTTCATGCGCGCCCATGCGCACGTGGAAGAGCACATCGCCCGACTGAAGGACTCCGGGCTCTGCCGCTTCCCGTTCTCGAACCTCGAGGCCAACAGGAGCTGGCTCTTTTGTGTCACCGCGGCAGCCGACCTCGTGCGGTGGTTCCAGCTCCTCTGCCTCGACGGCGAGCTCGCCCTCGCCCGTCCGAAGCAACTCCGGTGGAGCTTGTTCCACGCGCCGGGACGACTCGTCCGCTCGGCGCGTCGCGAGATCGTCCGCATCCTCGATGCCTGCCCGAGCGCCGACGCGCTCCTCTCGGCCTATGAACGGATCGCTCTTCTCACCTGAGCGTCACCGACTCCGAAGCACCGGTCACCGGCTGGCCTCGCAATGCCCACGCCTGGGTCAGAACCGACCGAACTGGCGAAATAACGGTCAGTCAGATCGGGAAGAGTCGAAAATCAGCGGCGCACTCCCGAACGACCGCCAGAGAATGACCAACCGAGACGCTCAAGCATTCTCGTGAAGAATCGGAGCTAGCTAGGCACGCATCTTCCTCAACGACCGACTCGTCGACGTTCACCGCTACGCGCAGACTGCACTTGACGAGCTCGGTCCGCTCGATCCGGCAGCAGCCCGTCGACGACGCTAGGGTGACTAGTCACATCGTGACTAACTCCTGAGGAGGGCGACTGGGCATGACCGCATCCACTCGCTTACGCCATCGCGTGCTTGGTACCCGGCTCGCCGCCGCGATCGCTGGCGCCGCCTTGGTGGTCGGCATCGGGCCCATCGGCGCGTCGGCAAGACCATCGATTTCAACGACCGCCGCCAAACCCAGCGGCGACGTCGAAGTGTTTTCTGCCGGTTCTCTCGATACCTTGCTGACCAAGTCGGTCGGACCGGCGTTCCACACCGCGACCGGTTACACGCTGGTCGACACCTCGCACGGGTCGGCGACCCTCGCGGCCGATATCAAGAACAAGATCGCGGTCGCCGATGTCTTCCTCAGCGCGTCACCTGCAGTGGACACCACCCTCGAGGGCGCGAAGAACGGTGACTGGGTGTCGTGGTATGCGGATTTCGCCTCGTCCCCGGAGGTCCTCGGGTACTACCCGAAGAGCAAGTTCGCCACGGACCTCAAGACCAAGCCGTGGTACAAGGTGATCACCATGTCTGGGTTCCGCCTCGGGCGGACCGACCCGACCCAGGACCCTGGCGGCGTGTTGGCCATCAAGGCGCTCGAAGAGACGGCAACCGCGCAGCATCTCTCGGCGCTGAAGACGCTTGCGACGGAAACGTCAGACGTCTACGAGGAGAACACGGAGCAGGCCGACATCCAGACCGGGCAGCTCGACGCCTCCTTCATGTACGAGGCCGACGCAAACTCCCAAGCAAGCCCGTTCGTGAAGCTGACTGGCACCGACCTCGCCGGTGACTACACGATCACGATCGTGAAGAACGCCCCCCACCTTGCTGCAGCCGAGGCGTTCATCAAGTTCCTCCTCGGTTCCACCGGCAAGGCTGAGATGAAAGCTGACCAATTCGGCGTCGTCTCGCCGCCGACAGTCTCCGGTTCCGGCGTCCCGAGCGGTTTCAAGAGCCTCTTGAAGTCATGACGCCCAGCAGGCCGCCGCGCCCGGTCCGTTGGCTCGGCGCCCTGCTCGTCCTCTACCTGGCGTACCCGGTCGGGGCGTTCGCTTACCGCGTCGTCATCGGCCACAACGAGGGCTGGAACGTCCCTGGGCTTTGGTCCGCCTTGTTCGTGTCCGCCGAGGGCGCCACCGTCTCGCTTTTGATCGGGGTGGTGACCGGCATCCCGCTCGCCTACGTCCTTGCCCACCGGCGAGGGTGGCTGTCCTCGGCGGTGGGCGTGATCGTCCAGCTTCCGCTGGCCGTTCCGCCCCTCATCTGCGGCATCCTGCTGATCTACATCGTCGGTCCGTACTCGTTCCTCGGCCAACTGTCTGGCGAGCGGCTCACCGAGACGATGTACGGGCTCGTCATCGCCCAGTCGTTCGTCTCCTTGCCTTTCCTGGTCGTGGTCGCGCGCAGTGCCTTCCGTGCCGTCGACGCGTCCTTGGGCGATGTCGCCGCCACCCTCGGCCACGGTCCGCTGGCCCGGTTCCTTCGCGTCGATGTGCCGGCCGCGTCAGACGGCCTCCGGACAGGGATGATCCTCATGTGGCTGCGGGCCTTCGGCGAGTACGGCACGACCGTCGTCCTCGCCTACCACCCCTACAGTCTCCCGGTCTACGTCGACAACCTGTTCTCTTCGGTGCCGCTGTCGGAGGCCGAGGCGCCGACGATCCTCGCCTTCGGCGTCGCGGTACTGGCCATCGTCCTCAGCCGCGTCCGTCGACCGGCGCGCATTCGGCGCCAGCCGATCCCGGCACCGGCCGCTCCGGTGTCGACGCCACCAACGCCGGTGGGTTTCGACATCGACACCACGGTAGGGACGTTCCGCCTGCGAGTGGTGCACCCGGAGAGCAGCCATCGCCTCGCGGTTGTCGGACCGTCGGGCTCGGGCAAGTCGGTCACGCTGCGTGCCCTCGCCGGGCTGCTCGGCTCGGACGCCGGGACCGTGACCTATGGCGGCGTCGACGTGAGCCACACAAGGCCCGAGCGACGCCGACTCGGTTACGTCCCCCAGGGCTCTGGCCTTTTCCCGGGCCGCACGGTCTGGCAACAGGCGGTCTTCGGCGTCGACGCGGACCCGGCCCGGGCGGCCTGGTGGCTGGAGACGCTCCACCTAGACGGCCTCTACGACCGTTTGCCGGAGCAGCTCTCCGGTGGGCAACGCCAGCGAGTCAGTCTCGCCCGGGCGCTCGCCGGCGACCCCGAAGTCGTGCTGCTCGACGAGCCGTTTTCCGCCCTGGACGCCCCCGTACGGGGCGAGCTGCGACGAGAGCTGCGCCGCCTCCAGCGCGAGGTCAACCTCTCCACCGTCATCGTCACCCACGACCCTGAGGAAGCGGCGATGCTGGCCGACGAGATCATGGTCGTGCGGGACGGGCAGGTGCTCCAGTCAGGGAACTGTCGTGACGTTTACCAGCGTCCCGCCTCGGCCGAGATCGGTCGCCTGCTCGGTATCGACAACCTCTTCGATGGCGTGGCCAATGCCGCCGGCGTGCTGCTCATCGGCGGGGACCGAACCGCGGATGTCGCGGGTGGCGGCGTCTCGGTAGGCCTGCCACTAAACGTGCCGGTTGGCACTCGCCTGCTATGGCAGGTGCCGCCTGAAGCCCTCCAGGTCCGTCCAGCACCGTCGATGCGCTCATACGGGTCGACCGTCGACCTTGGTCAAGGTCGCGTGACCGACGTCGTCGACCTGGGTCGTGCCGTCGAGGTAGTGGTGGAGTTGGCCGCTGGCGTCGAGCTCCGGGTCCGGATGGTCGAGATACCTGACCTCAGCGTCGGCGCGACCTGCTGGGTGGAGACCGAGGCGGACGCCGTGTCGGTCTGGCCCGAGCCCGCGGTTACCGGAACTCAAGGTTCTACGGCACGTCTGGTGTGATCGGCGCCGAGATGGTCGCGCTGCGACGGCTAGTGCCGCCCGATCTACCCGTGAACGGATCTAGGACATTCGTCGGGTGAGCGTTGGCACTCGCTCGCATCTGGGCGTCGGAAGATGGTTGCTCTAGGGCCGACGATCGCGTGCTTGCCACTCCGAGAAGTCCACACGCGGCGTTCCTCTTGCTGTGAGTTGGTCGATGGTCGCGGTCGGCGTGAACGGGTGCCGCCGTCGGACCGAGCGTCCCCGAAGAGGGCCAGTTCCCTCTTCCTCCGACGTCGCCTTGTTCTTTCACGGTGACGTTCTCTTTGGCTTCAGGGACGGTTCCGGTCGGACCGGGAACCCTCACGATTCTCGACGAGCAAAGCAGACTGCATCACCCGAGCGTGGTGCTCCAGAGGAGCGACGCGACGCTCGTCCCCTCCGCCCGGACCTCCACGGTCGTCGTGAGCGACGTCTTGCCGACCGGCAACGGACAACTCCGTTGGTCTCCGGCGGGTGGTCGACCCGTCGTCTTTTGGGATTTTGACGTCGAGATCGATTGAAGCCAGCTCGCGGGGGATTCGAGGACCGTCGATCTACTGACGTTTCGCGGCTCCTCTGGACATCGAGGCTCGAGTAGGAACCGTGCCTGATTCGGTCAAACGCGTCGTCGACGACGAGCGGCAACTACGGCCAGCTGCTCGTTCACGGCGGCATCGATGCTTCGTTAGGAGAGGTCTGTCCGCAACTCTCAGGCGTTCTGGGCTACCCGGCCGAGGCGGCTCGTCGCTGTCCACGGACCGGGTACCAGAGGCGTGGTGATATCGCTAGCTCTCCTGGCGGCGTCACCGGTTGCGGCTCCTCGACGTACCCAACCTTCCTACCGAAGCAGACTTTTGACCCGCAGGTCGATACCGCGCTCATCGGCACGATGTCTCGCCCGGCGCTGCAGGTGGAGGGCCTCGGCGTCAAGGTCCAGACGACGCACTTCAATGTGCTGGTCGTGGTCAGCGGCCCTATCGTTCCCGGGGACGGACTGCTCGTCCAACCGGACGCCACGACGTGCGCCTGGACCGAAGCGATGAAGGACGCGACGGGCGATGTACCCGTTTCGATCGCAGACTTCCACTCGATCGACCACCTTGGGTCGGTCTTCTTGATGGGCCTGGTTCCCGGCGAGCACGCCCCTCCTCCTGTGCTGCACCCGCATCGGACATCACGTTCCAGCTACGGTCCTACGAGCTCGTCGGCGAGGGCATGATGCAATGGGCGCCGGACCACCACCACGTCGTCGCGGACTGGGACTACACGGTTGAAAACGACTAGCGCAGGCCGCGTCTATCGCGCGCGATGCGATTCGGCCCCGTTCGATCTGATGCGTCCAGGTGCGCTGACCTGCCGGATCGATTCAGGTTGGTTCGCCCTCGTCCGGCTCGACGGATTTCGGGAAGCGACGACGAGCGCCCCCCGATTACTCACCTAGGCAAGCTGGTAGGTCGCGCGTCGATGTGCGACTCGTCGAGGGTGACGAGGTGTTCGTTCGTCCACACTGCGAGCGCCCCTCGTGATGCCGCGGCCTTGATCGATCGAGATGCCGCGACGTCCGCCGCGAGCGCCGCATAGCCGTCCACCAGGAGACGGCGCCGGATCTGGTCTTCGTCGAGCGCGCCGACGCCCCAGTCGTTGTACGTCCAATTGTCATCCTTTTGGATGCGCTCGCGGGCGACGACGACGCCAATCGGAGAGGAGAAGAGCGTCGTACCGTCCTCTCGAAGCACCTGCCATTCGGGCGACGTTACGGCGGCGTGCAGGGCCGCAAGGTCGTCGAACCACAACTCCGACCAGCCGTCATGGGTCTGGCTAGCCCAGGTGTAAGCCTCGCGCACTGCATGATTCTGCACGTAACGTCGCAAACCCGGCAGTCGTAGACCGAGTGCACCGTGGTCGTGCAACCAGTGATCGAAGAACTCCTCGAGCGAGAGGCCGGGGAGTTTCGAGGCAAAAAAGATCGCCTTCACCATCTCCGGTGCGGTCTGCCCGTCGAGGACGATCCGCTCCTCGGCCACGATGCTCGTGCGCCGTTGGTGTGTTGGCAAGTCGTCACGGCGATCGAAGAGCTGAGCATCGTCATCGACCACGGCTTGCCGCAGTGCATCCGCCTGCGTGCCAGCCGCGCCGAAACGACGGGCCTCCAGGTCGTCGTACCAGAAGATCGAGACGCCGTCGAAGGTAGGTACCGGTTCAACGCCATAGGCCTCGGGAAGGGTGAGGTGCTGAACGTAGCGACGCAGGCGGGCCGAGTTCGAGAAGAGCGGCCCGTGGCTCAGTGCCCAATAGCGGTGGAACGCCTCGAGCTGGCGGTTCGACGGATGGAGTTGGGCTGCTGCAGCGACCTTGATCATGGCGGTCCCACCTTCGTCAACGCAGCGGGCGGTGTCGATGGTGGTGGGCGCCCTTTCCCTGTATCTGAAACAACGCAGCGAGAACTGATAACCACTCGTCGCCGGATTGTTGGCTGCACCTGCACCTGGTCAACGCGAAACAGTGGGATCGTGTCCGCGCAGAAATGTCCGGATATGGCGGACTGCAAGGGGCATGCGGTCCTTCGGCTCCTTCCAGGGATAGAGGCTCACCTGGGCGTTCGGAGCGAGAAGTGCGGATTCCATAGCAACTGCAAACGGGTGCGCGGAGACGTCATCGGGCAACACCAAGATGGGCGTGCTACAGCCGCGCACGAATTCGCGACTTACGGTAAAGACAAAATCGGGATTCGAGCGATACATCTTGGTCAAGAACGCATCGACCATCGTGGGCGTTATTTCCGGTCGTGCGGCGCACAGTTCTGGCCCCCAGCGGTTCATGTTGTTGTCGTAAAAGAGGTCAGGAAGTTCCGGCCGGAAGCCGCTCGGTTGGGCCAATACGGCCGCGACCACTCGGTCAGCAGCCCTTCTCAACAGGTTCCAGATGAGCGGCCCGCCTATACAAAAGCCCATGACCATGAACTTGTCGATGCCGAGGTGGTCCATCAAGGCGAGTTGATCGTCAGTATGCGCGTCCCAGGGGCGATCAACTTCAAGAGGACCGAGCGACTCCCCACCGATGGCGTTACGCAGATCCAACGTGATGCATCGGTGCGCATCCTTAAACTCTCCCAGCACGTCGAACGGAGCTCCGTTCTCAAAAAAGGAGATCCCCGCGTTCAGTCCACCACCGGGTATGACCAAGATCGGAAAGCCATCGCCGGTCTCTTCGTAGCGAATGCGAACCTCGCCATATTCGAAAACGGGCACCGGACGCTCCTTGCTCAGATCCATCAGCAGATCGCTCAGCCCTAAACCCTAGCCAGGTCAAGTCGTTCGAAGACCAGGGACTGCACCTCCGACATCCTGCCCGAGACTGGGCGCCGGGCGTCTAACGGATCCTCCGGCGCGCTAGCTCGTTGGGCACTGTCAAACAGAATCCACGGTCCTTCGTTGGCGGGTGCGGGAAGATCGCGAAGACCGCAAATCGACGGTCCGTGCGGTCTCCAGGCTCAAAAAGAAGCCCCCGCTTTCTTAGCTGTTAGTGGGTCGCGGTGGCCTGCGCTCGAGCCTGACCTCACCGGTAGGCGCGGCTATTCGATGCCTTCGATAATCCTTTGGTCGCGAGAAACTCCGCCGTCAAGTGCTTCGAGGGCTTCTTGATAGCCGGCGCTCTCGTGAGCCGCGTGTGCTGCTTCAACGCTTGGGAATTCGATCAGCACCATGCGTTCGATCTTCCCATTCTCAAACGCGTACGCAGGATTGCCGCGAGCCAGGACGCGTCCACCGGCCGCCTCGAGCGCGGGACCGGCGAGTGCCGCATACGCAGCCAACTTCTCGGGATCGTGCACCTCCGAATACAGGCTGACCCAGTAGGCCTTTGGCATGTCCACTCCTCGATTCGTCTGCGTCGAATGATCCTGCCACTGTGCCGCGTACACCACCACGACCGCCAGTGATCCGGTTGATAGCGAACGCGAATCAGAGGTCGGCCTCAGCTACAGACTGCTGCCTAACAAAGGAGGCTTCGAGCAGCAATCGACCACGATCAGGACGACGTTCACTAAGGCCGTCACGCGTTGGGCAGCCTTTATCCCAGCCACTGGCCAGTGGATCGAAGTGACCGAAACCGACGGCGACGGCGCAGCTGGCGGCCGATAAACGTTTCAGTTGAGGAGGTCGGTATCCTCGAACTTTCCGCTTGTTCTGCTCGTGCTCACGTTTTGGCGTGGGAGTCGATCATGTTGGAAAAGGTCGGCGAACAGATCTACTAGTACCTGCGCGAGATCGAGCGTACCGACGGCAAGCCGAAGATGGTCTCGGAGCGTCATCTCGAAAAAGCGAGCAACATCGAAGGCGCGGTGCTACGCCGAAGTCATGCTGTTCCGACGGTCGCACGCGCGGCAAGATGGCCTCATGAGCAACTTCCGACCTGAAACGACGACCGCCATCATTGCGGTCCGCGAAGCCCTTGACCTCGCCAGCCGTGGGACGGGGAGAAGTCCATGCAAAAATCGGTCGCGACGTGGTCACCGACACCGACGTCGCCGTCGAGGATCACCTTCGCCAATCGTTGACGAGTGCCTTCGCCTGGCCGGTCATCGGGGAAGAGGGGGGTAGGCAAGTGCCAGACGACACCCCTTACCGGCTCGTCGACCCAATCTGCGGCACCCGGAATTTCGCCTGGGGGATTCCCCTCTTCGCGATCAATGCCGCGATGGTCGAGGACAGTCGAGTCGTAGTCTCGGTGGTCGGCGACGGATCAACCGGCGACGTTCTCGTCGCTGAGGCAGGTAATGGAACCTGGCGCGTTCGCGAAGACGGATCGAATCCGTTGTCGACGTCTGCCTCGAGCCTGATCGTGGACTTCGGCGCGTGGCCGACGATCGGGCCGGAACGCGAGAAGGCGGCCGCCGACGTCGCCGAGGCGATCAGCTCGGACCAATGGGACGTTCGTTGCTTTTCAACGACCCTCTCGCTGGCTCACGTCGCCACCGGCCAGGTGGCCAGCTGCGTACTGTTCGCCGCTCCGGACCCCGTGCACATTGCGGCAGGCTCTTTGCTCGTCGCAGAGGCGGGAGGACAGGTGACGGATACGGCCGGAGCGCCATGGACACTTGGCGCGCGATCCCTCGTTTGCAGCGCGAACGAGGGATTCCATGCAGAGATCGTGCGCCTGGTCCGCTCGGGTCGATGACAGGGCAGACGCTTCGTGATCATGTCGGCATCGGGCGTCGTACGACCCGGGAGGCGAGGGGAGCACGGCGATGACAATCGACCGACAACCGGTTCTTGTGGGAGAGCTCGTGAGCTCCGTCTGCTCCGCGAAGACGATTTCTGAGCGCTCCGCGCAATTGCTGCAGATCCTCTTCTTTGGGAGCAACACCCCTCGAAGGATCGAGTTCACGAGGCGGTGTTCCGACAGTGGTTCGATGCGACGCTTGCCTCAGAGGGTGCGCTCGCGGCAATCGACCGCGGAAGCAAACAAGTCATCGGTACCTCTCGCTTCGACCACTACGACGAGATTCGGAGTGAGATCGAAATCGGCTGGACGATGCTCGCGAGGTCGCATTGGGGCGGCGCCTACAACGGCGAAATGAAGCGGCTGATGCTCTCTTACGCATTCGAGTTCCTTCGAACAGTCTTATTATCCGTGCACTCGTTGAACCTCAGGTCTCAGCGCGCTGTCGAGAAGCTCGGGGCAATTCGCAGCGATACCGAGCCCGATGCGAGTGGCCGAGGGGAAAATTGCACCTTCAGACTTACGGCGTCGACATAAGCAATGCCCCTCCTTCTTTGCGATCTCGACGGAACGCTTGTTGATCGAGTCGGCGCCTTCAAGCGCTGGGCGGAGGACCTTGCCACTCGGACTGGTCAAGACGCGACGTTCGTTAAGTGGCTCGTATCCCTCGACGATGACGGATTGACTCCCAAGGACAAGCTGTACCACGAGCTCCGCGCGCGGATCGATCTCGATGAATCGCTCGAGGAGTTTCTTGCAAGCTACGACGTTCGCTATCCGACCTACTTCGAGCCCGACCCGTCGGTGACAGCGGCATTGCTCGTCGCGCGACAAGCTGGATGGCGAATCGCGGTTGTCACCAACGGGTATGCCCGCCAAGCAAAGAAGATCGCCGCCGCCGAGCTTGCTCATTTGATCGACGTCGTCTGCATCTCTGCGGTCGAGGACTATTGGAAGCCGGATCCACGACTGCTCGGGCTCGCAGCGGATCGTGTCGGAGTTCGTCTCCTCGATTCCTGGATGATCGGCGACAGCGCGGATAACGACATCGGAGCAGCGACGGCAGCTGGGGTCTCGAGTGTCTGGCTACGTCTCGGACGAGTGTGGCCCCGTACCGACTTCCGACCAAACGCAGAGGCCGACACCTTCGCTGAAGCAGTCGCCCACGCCCTCGCCCTCGGTACGTAACACAGTTCCCCGGTCTCACTGCATACTTTTAGACGTAGCCGAGGTTCATCAACGAAGAAGCCACCGATTCGAAACTGCCGATCGCGCTCTGCTGGGCGCTAGTCAAAAATCAGGCGAGCCAGCGCCCACGTCTCATCGTCGGCCGCAGCGAGGAGGCCGGTTGTCGTCTGCGATGGTTGGTAGTGCGACCCGTCAAGTCGGCGAACCGTGGCTCCGGCCTCCTCTGCAAGAAGAACTCCCGGAGCGTGGTCCCACGGCAGTGTCCGCCACCACACGATGAAGTCCTGCTCCTGCTCCGCGAGCGAAGGGTACTCGATTCCGGCCGAGCCACGACCTTCGAGGACCTCACCGAAGTGTTTTCGATTCCGAGAGATCGTGTCGTTCATGAGATCGTCGAGGAATCGAGTGTGGACGCGTCCCGTCAACCCTGAGGCCTCCGCTGCGGTCGCGTCCAGGTGCAGCGGGCGGTCGTCGCACATGGCGCCTGCTCCCCGCTCGGCCATGTACATCCGCCTCTGACTCGGTTGCCAGATCCACGAGGAAGCGGTCATTCCATGTTGGACGAGTGCGACCATCACCGCCCAGTCGGCGGACCCTGCGACGAAGTTAGACGTTCCGTCCAACGGGTCGACAAGCCAGGCACGCTCACCGCCGAGGGCGTCAAGAAGCGACGGATTCGCGTCGCACGCCTCCTCGCCGACCACCGGGGTGTGCTGGAAGATCCCAGAGAGGCGCTTCGTCAGGAGACGCTCAGCCTCCACGTCGGCGACCGTGACAAGCTCGCCGGGTGATTTGACATGCACCTCGCCGTCTTCGAGATCGAACATCCTCGGCTCGATCACCGTCGCACTGACCTCAGTGATTATCGTGGCTACTCGCTGCATCAGGTCTGTGCCGTCGCTCATTCGGCAATCATCTCATCAGCGCTGGATTGCGATTTCGATGGCGGTTGCCGAATCGTGTGGAGCTGCAGTCAGATCCGGCACCATGCCGTTTCGGTCTATTGGCTCGCTACCTCGTCAAGCGAACTGGATGTCCGAATTGCGGCCCTGAGGTGTGGCGATCGCGGACGTCGCACGCCGTATGCCCCAGTCGAACTCGAGCCGTCCCACCAACAGGTCGCCCAGAGAGGTAGCCAGTAGCGATCAGGCACATTCCGAACGTCTACACCCCCAAGGGCGCGATCTCTAGCTCAGTGGCGAGCGTGTTGAGCGCCTCGATCAGCCCTTCGGACAGCGTGATCCCCTCGGCAGCGTTCTCCTGCTCCTTTCGAAAACTCTCGTCGCCGGGCAGTCGAACTCGATCGAAACCCGGCATCGTCTTGGAGGCGCGCAGGTCGTTTGCCACCCGATCGAAGCGACTCTCGATAGCTGCGACCTCCCCGAAGGCGGCGAGCGAGATCATGCAAAGAAACTGACCGGTGTTAGTCGGGGAGTGATGATCGGTGTTGAAGTTGACGACATCGCGGCCCATCGCCGCGCCGTTGAGGCTTCCCGCGAGGAGACCCAGCATGACCGCCAGGCCGTAGCCTTTAGCACCGCCGACAGGGGCCAAGAACCCCTCGTTCGCGCGCCTCGGATCGGTGATGGGCTTGCCGTCCCAGCCAATAACCCAACCTTCGGGGATGGACTCCCCTTTTTGCGCCGCGAGCTTTATCTTGCCGTTCGCTGCCACGGTCGTCGCCATATCCAAGACAATCGGCGAACCAGTCGCCGATGGCACCGCGATCGATACGGGGTTCGTGCCGAGGAGCAGCTCGGTTCCACCCCACCCGGGAGAGGGGTTGCCGCTCGCGACGGCGCCGTAGAGGCCGACCATGTTGTGGGCGACGGCCATGCGCGTGTAGAGGCCAGCGGGACCGGCATGGTTGCTGTTGAACGTGCCGACCCAGGCGATGCCTGCGGCAGCCGCCTTTTCCACAGCGACGTCGGCAGCGAACGTCATGACCAGGTGACCCATTGCATTATCGCCGTCGACCACGGCGGTCGCGGCGGTCTGACGGTCGATATGGATGTTCGGCCGCAGGTTGATCGCGCCGCCGCGGATGCGCGCAATGTAGTGCGGCAGCCGGAATATTCCGTGCGAGTCCGAACCGATTAGATCCGCCTGAGCCATGTGCGCCGCGACGATCTGCGCGTCGTCCGGCGGCATATCGACGGCGCAAAACGCGCGGGCCGAGAAATCCTCGATCTGCTCTGCCGTTACCCTTTGCTCCGTCACGTGGCCCCCCGGGTCCGAGCGTCGGGGCCGCGCGTTGCGTCGGCCCCTCGAACCCGTCGGTCGCCGTGGGAGTGTCGCAGCAGCAGACGAAGGAGCGGCATCGACGCCGCGGCGGCCCGTTTGTCGATTTGCCTTGAAGATAACAGTCCACGTGGTGACCGGTCGCAAGCTAACAATTCATTGGTTGCGCATGAGTCACAAGGCGCGAGAGCGCCACGTCCCTAGCGCTGGTCGAGACAGCACGTGAGCGCCCTAGCGCCCCCGAATGTGATCAATCTGACGACGGTCGCGCTTGGTCGGCCGACCCGTTCCGGGGTCGCGGCGCAGCACGTCGAGCCGGGTTTCTCTCGATGGAGGCGGCTCGCTGTGGTCGAGTACGCACGACGCAGCAATGGCGGCGCCAACCCGTTTCTCGATCACCTCGACGACTTCTAGAACGCGTTCGCGGTCCCCGACCCGAGCGACGACTCGGTCACCCCGATGAATCGGAGTCGACGGCTTCGCACTCACCGCATTGACTTTGACGTGCCCGCTCCTGCACAGCTCGGTCGAGGCAGCGCGCGTCGGCACCACGCGCACCGCCCACAGCCACTTGTCGACCCGCGTCACATCCACGTGCAAAGCGTCTCACGAACGACCCAGATCAACGCTTCGTCGCGGTTCGCGACCGATCCTGCCCCGGAGGGCCTCGAGGTGCGAGAGAGTAGTTGACCATGTTGTCCCTGCACGATCTGAGCCTCACCAGACGAGGGGACGACGCACTCGATGGTTTCCTCGAGTGGACGGTCGAACGGGGCCTCACGCTGTACCCCGCACAAGAAGAGGCGCTCCTCGAAGTGTTCGCCGGCTCCCACGTGATCGTCAACACCCCGACCGGATCCGGCAAGAGCTTGATCGCGCTCGGCGCCCACGTCGCAGCGCTGTCTGAGGGGAAGCGCTCCTTTTACACAGCGCCGGTGAAGGCACTTGTCTCGGAGAAGTTCTTCGCGCTCTGCGGCGAGCTTGGGGCGGCGAACGTCGGCATGCTGACCGGCGACGCGTCGATCAATGCCAATGCCCCGATCATCTGCGCCACTGCCGAGATATTGGCGAACATGGCGCTCCGGACCGGTGCCGCGACCGCTGTCGACCAGGTGGTGATGGACGAGTTCCACTTCTACGGCGATCCCGAGCGCGGGTGGGCTTGGCAGGTGCCCCTGCTCGAGCTCACCAGAACACAGTTCATCCTTATGTCTGCGACCCTTGGCGACACGACACCGATCGAACAGGGTCTGCGTCGCCGGACTTCTCGCCCTGTCGCCGTAGTTCGGTCAGCAACGCGCCCGGTTCCCCTAGTTTTTGAGTACCGCGACACAGCGCTACTCGAGACGATCGAGTCTCTTCTCGCATCCGACCAGGCGCCGCTCTACGTCGTCCACTTCACCCAGGCTCAGGTGCTCGAACGTGCGCAGTCCCTGACCTCGGCACAGCTCACGACCCGAGCCGAGCGCGATGCCATCTCCTATGCGCTCAACGACTTCCGCTTCGCCCCAGGGTTTGGTCGCACGCTCTCCCGCCTGCTCCACCACGGCATCGGCGTTCACCACGGCGGAATGCTCCCGAAGTACCGCCGCCTCGTGGAGCGCCTCACGAAAGCGGGGCTCCTTCGGGTAGTCGTCGGCACCGACACGCTCGGGGTGGGTGTCAATCTGCCGCTTCGGACCGTTGTTCTCTCGGGCCTTGCAAAGTACGACGGCACGACCTCTCGGCTTTTAAACGCTCGGGAGTTTCACCAAATTTCAGGGCGTGCGGGGCGGGCGGGGTACGACTCCTCAGGACTTGTCGTCGTCCAGGCCCCCGAGCACGTAATCGAGAACGAGCAGGCGCAAAAGAAGGTCGCAGGCGACGCCCGCCGGACGCGAAAGCTCGTGAAGCAGAAGCCTCCCAGGGGCTACGTGCCCTGGGACGAGGCGGTCTTCAACAAGCTTGTAGCCGCGTCGCCCGAGCCGCTCGTCTCCCGGCTCCACGTGAACCACTCGACGTTGCTCAACGTCCTCGATCGCCCCGGCGACGGATGCGCCGCGCTCGAGCAGCTCCTTTGGGAAAACGACGAGCCGCGGCCGATCCGCCGACGTCTCGTCCGACAAGCGATCGCGATCTACCGCTCACTGATCGCTTCTGGCACCCTCGAGCGCCTTGACGAACCCGACGAGAAAGGTCGGCGGGTCCGCGTGACGCGCGACCTGCAGGCGGACTTCGCGCTCGATAGCCCCCTTAGTCCCTTCGTCCTCGAGGCAGTACCCCGACTAGAGGTGTCCTCGCCGACGTGGTCCCTCGATGTCATGAGCGTGATCGAGTCGACGATCGACAACCCGACCCCGGTGCTCATCGCGCAGCTCGATCGCGTAAAGACCGAAGCGATGACCGCCATGAAGATGGCCGGCGTCGAATACGAGGAACGGATAGAGACGCTCGACAAGATCGAGTACCCCAAACCGCTTCGCGACTGGACCTACGACCTGTTCAACGACTATCGGATTACCCATCCCTGGGCTGCAGACTTCACCATCCGACCGAAGTCGGTTGCACGCGATCTCTTCGAGCGGGCTATGAACTTCTCCGAATACATCGCCCACTACGGCCTCACTCGCTCCGAAGGCGTGGTCCTCCGCTACTTATCTGACGTCTACCGGAGTCTCGTCCGCACCGTTCCGGAGGATCTAAAGACCGAGGAGCTCCTCGACGTAACCGAGTGGCTGGGCGAGCTCGTCCGCCAGGTGGATTCCAGCCTCATCGATGAATGGAGGCACCTAGCTGCCGCCGCGGAGAGCGGCTCGCTCGACGTCGCCGTCGCCGAGATCGGCCTCGAGCTTGCGGCCGGAGAGTCGCCGCCACCACCGGTGACGGCGAACAAGCGGGCATTTCGGGTCATGGTCCGAAATGCTGCCTTTCGCCGGATCGAGCTTGCGGGAAAGCGTGACATCGAGGCTCTCGTCGAGGCCGAAGTGCCCGGCGGGATGGACGCGGCCGCGTGGTCCGCTGCGCTCGAGGAGTACTTCGCCATCCACGCGGAAATCGGAACGGGCGCTGATGCCCGTTCTGGCGCGTGGTTCACCCTTGTCGAGGGCAGTGCGTCATGGCAGGTTCGACAGGTGCTCGATGATCCAGACGGTGACCATGACTTCGCCATCGTCGCCGAGATCGAACTGGCCGCGTCCGACGAAGCCGGTTCGCCGACATGGCGGACGCTTCGCGTCGAGCAGGGCTAGGTGACCGCTGATTTACCCGGTGTCGGGTGCTCGCGATTTGCACGGCGGGTTGCAAGACTTGGGGCATGGCCCTTGGCAAGTCGGACAAACA
>DATCDR010000224.1:0-4759 GCA_036510575.1 Acidimicrobiales bacterium
AGGCGCTGAACTCGGCGCGATTTCGTTCCCTGATCGACAACGCCTGGGATCTGATCATCGTCACAGAAGCGACCTTCGAGGTCGCGTTCGTGACGCCATCGCTCGAGCGAGTCCTTGGGTACGCGCCTTCGAGCGTAGAGCGATCGCCCCTAACCGACTTCGTGCATCCTGACGACGTCGACCCGTTCCGACAGCACGTTCTACAGGTGGCTGACGGTGCGACCGAGGAAGCGGCATTCGAAGCTCGCCTTCGGCACAGCAATGGCGTCTGGCGAACGATCGCCTGGTCCGTGACGAACCAGTTGGCCGACCCCTCAGTTGGTGGCTACGTCTTGAACGGAAGCGACGTCACCGAAGCGCGACAAGCGACGGAGGACCTCGCGAGCGCGCGAGATGGCGCACTTGCGGCGTCGAAGGCGAAGTCGGACTTTCTTTCGACGATGAGCCACGAGATCCGCACGCCGATGAACGGCGTGATCGGGCTCACGGGACTGCTTCTTGAGACCTCATTGGATGCCGAGCAGCTCGAGCTCGCGCGCGGGGTGAAGATCTCTGCGGAGAATCTGCTCGTGATCGTCGACGACATCTTGGACTTCTCGAAGATCGAAGCGGGGCAGCTCGACCTCGAGGACGCGGAGCTCGATCTGCCGAAACTCGCCGAAAACGTCGGTCGCATCCTGGCGGGCACTGCGCATGGCAAGGGCGTCGAGTTGCTGATCGACGTCGAGCCCGACGTTCCCCAGGACTTGATCGGCGATCCAGTTCGGATACAGCAGATACTCCTCAATCTCGGGTCGAACGCGGTGAAGTTCACCTCCGAGGGTGAAGTTCTGATCAGGATCTCGCTTTCTCGTGAGAACCTCCGGCGCTGCGTGCTCCGATTCGCCGTGAGCGACTCTGGAATCGGAATCGCGGAGGCCGACCAGCAGCGACTCTTTCGGCCATTCGCACAAGCCGACTCCTCTACTACCCGCAGGTTCGGTGGAACCGGTCTGGGGCTTGCAATCTCGCGGCAGCTCGTCGAGCTGATGGGCGGACGACTCGGGCTAGTGAGCGCCCCAGGAAGCGGCTCGACGTTCTCATTTGAGCTCTCCTTGGCACGAGCTGTGAGGGACTCTTTGCGCCCGGCTCGATATGCGTCGCGAACTCTTATCGGCCAACGTGCCTTGATCGTCGACGACAACGCCACGAATCGCCTTATCCTCCGCCGCCAGCTAACGGCCTGGGGTGTGGACACCGTGGAGGCAGCTGACGCTTACGAGGCGCTCGCGCTCTCGGCGGCTGCCGCCGAGGAGGGCCAGCTGTTCGACTTCGGCGTCGTGGACCTCAACATGCCGGGCATGGACGGCATCTCGCTCGCTCGCGAGCTGAAGGCGGATCCTTCCACGGCTTCGATGTCGTTGTTCTTGTTGAGCTCCTCTGGCGCTCGCTTTGGACCCGGCGAGACGGACCTGAAGGGCTTTGCGGCCAGCCTCACCAAGCCAGTCCGGTCCTCAGAGCTCTTTGACTGTCTGGTCGTGAGCCTGGGTGACGAGCTCTCCGTCGATCTCGCGATGCCACTAGGCGCGCCCGTTGTGGACCCCGGATCGGCCGGCTTGGTCTTGCTTGTCGAGGACAACAAGATGAACCAGCTCGTCGGTTCGAAGGTGCTCGAGAGGTTGGGCTATCGCTATGAAATCGCCAACCACGGCGGCGAGGCAGTGAGCGCGGTGCTCCAAGGAGCCTACGACGCAGTTTTGATGGACTGCCAGATGCCCGAGATGGACGGTTACGAAGCGACGGCCGAGATCCGCCGACTGGAGGGAGCTCACCGGCACACGCCGATCATTGCGATGACCGCCGCGGCGATGGACGGCGATCGCGAGCGATGTCTCGAGGCGGGGATGGATGACTACATCACTAAGCCGGTCCGAATTGAATCGGTCGCAGAGGTGCTCTCGCGCTGGGTCTCGATTGCAGGCTCCGTCGAGGCCGAAGTGCACGAGGTGCGTGAGCAGGATCACCAGGTCCTCGACGAGGCGCAGATAGGGATGCTGCGCACACTCGACGACGGCGCAGGCACGCTGCTTAGTGAGATCGTCGGAGAGTTCATCGCGCAGACCGACGACGCTCGGCGAAACGTCGCCAAATCGGTGCGCGACAGCGATGCGCCCGCGGTGGCGAGGGCGGCCCATACGCTCAAAGGCGCGAGCGCTAACGTCGGCGCGAGCGCACTAGCCGCGGTCTGCGCTGGAATGGAGATGCAGGCCCGGATGGGAAAGCTCGACGGCGCCGCCGCATTGATGGAGCAGTTCGACGTTGAGTTCGCGCGCGCTCGCCAGGCGCTACGCGAACTTCTGGTCGGAAGTCCGGGTGAGACGTGAGATGCGCGTTCTGATCGCTGACGATGACGTCACGAGTCGACTCGTCCTAAATGCGATGGTCTCGAGTTTCGGCCATGAGTGCCTCGTCGCCTCGGATGGAAAGACCGCTTGGGACCTGCTCACAACGGAGCGGATCGACGTGTTGCTGTCGGACTGGATGATGCCCGGTATCGACGGACCCGACCTTTGCCGGCGAGTACGCGGACGACTCGGCGACAGCTACGTCTACGTGGTTTTGATCACGGGGCTTGATCAGCCTGAACGGGTCTTGGAAGGCATGAACGCTGGGGCAGATGACTACCTTGTCAAACCAGTAGACCGCTTTACGATGCAGGCGCGTCTCGTCGCGGCCGAGCGCGTCACGGTGCTGCAGCGCCAGGTCGCCGACTTCCGGACCCAACTCGAAGAGGCAAACCTCGAACTGAGGAGCCAGTCGCTCACTGACGCGCTGACCGGGCTCGGGAATCGTCGTCGCATGGAGGAGGATCTCGCTCGGGCCCATGCCCGAGCGCTCCGCCTTGATCGGTCGTATGGCGTCGCGCTGTTCGACATCGATCACTTCAAGCTCTACAACGACAACTACGGGCATCTCGCCGGAGACGACGCGCTACGCGAGGTCGCGCACTGTCTCGACGGAGCCGTCCGTGCCGGCGAATCGGTCTATCGCTACGGCGGCGAGGAGTTCTTGCTGCTCTTGCCGGAGTGCAACATCGACGAAGTCGTACTCGCCACGGTGCGGATCTGCCAGGCAGTGTCGTCTGCTGCGTTGCCCCATGAAGCGCGTCCAACCCCGCCGCACCTGGTCACCTTGAGCGCGGGCGTCTCGTGTCGCGAGGAGGGCTCCTCGCTCTCTGCCCCTGACCTGCTTCGGCGGGCAGACAAAGCGCTGTATCAGGCGAAGTCAGCGGGCCGTAATCGGGTACACGTGGCGCCGTCTGGAGCATTTAGCTAAGTAGAGACGATCGAGCCTAGGGAGCAGTGCTCTGGACTCGCGACGTGACGATCACGACCGGACTCGTGGACACCTACTCAACCCTGATGCTGCTGCGCCTTGTCACTTCGGGTCAGTTCGATGCCAAGCCGTTCATCTCCCACCACTTCGGTTTCGATCGCTTCATGGAGGCTTATGACACCTTCAAGAATGCCGCCGAGGCCGGAGCGCGGAAGGTCGTGTTGACACCCGAGGGTTGATGGCACGTGCCTTCTGGGCACCAAGCCGACATCGATCGCGACTAGGCGGTAGCGCGGATGAGAGCCGCTGATATCGCCTGGTCGCGCGACTGTTACTCGCTCACGAACGATTCGGGTGGGTCATAGCGCTCTGGGAGACTTCGGACGTGGTTTCTTCTGCCAAGTCGCGTCCTCGCCGAGCTAACTCGCCGTCGAGCTACGTCGCGCTATTGCGGGGCATAAATGTCGGGGGCAAAGGCAAGCTGTCGATGCAAGAGCTCCGAGAGCTCTTCGAGTCGCTCGGGTTCGAAGATGTTCGAACGGTGATTCAAAGCGGCAACGTCGTCTTTCGGGCGGCGTCGAGGCCCTCGTCGAGCGGCCTCGAAACAGCTATTGCCGAGCGATTCCAGATCACGTCGGCGGTTGTGCTCCGATCCTCGTCGGAGTTGGCAAAAGCTGTCCACAACAACCCGTTCGGCGACGTCGATCGGAAGTATCTACACGTCGGCTTCATGGGCCAAGCACTGTCCGACCCAGAGTTGGCGGCGCTCGATCTCGGTCGCTTCGCGCCCGAGCGGCTGTCCGCGGTTGGATCCGAGGTGTACTTCTGCCTTCCTCTCGGCATGGGCACCAGCAAGCTTGCCAGTCACGTCGCCAGACGTATCGGAGCTTCGATGACGGTGCGAAACTGGAACACCGTAACCACGCTCGCAAAGCTCGCGGCTACGTAGCCGGCGCGCCTGAGTCGGTCCGAACAGCCCGGCGGCAGCGGTCCCGCTTTGGTGCGTCGGGAGAGTCCGACGACAAAAGTGAACGGATCGGCGGTCTCTGCGGTAAAACGAACGTGTGGGTGTAACAAGGTTAACGGAGAGTTAACAAGACCTGGTGAGACGGGGAGGCGATATGACGGAGACGACGATCGGGACGGAGTCACGAGTGCGGCGATCCAACCGGATGTCGTTCTTCGCGGGCCTCGATTCGAGACGAGACCCGAGTGGCCGAATCATCCAGCGAGACGTCGCGACGTGCGACCCTGAGTACCGAGAGGTTCTCGAAGCGATTCGTCGCCCGTCGAAGTAGCCCGACTAGGTGAGTGAGCAGAAAGCCGACCGCTGGATTCGCGATCTTCGGACGGACCTGGGAGAATGACAATGCTGTCGTTCTCCGGTTCTCGGGAGGTTTTCGTGCTCGGTCGGGTTGATCTGCAAGGCTCGCTCCTTTCGACG
>DATCDR010000225.1:0-6837 GCA_036510575.1 Acidimicrobiales bacterium
CGCGACAAGACGGCCCGTCTGAGCCCACATCACGGTGGGAGACCGACCGTCTTGAAAGAGATCCCCGAGCGTGCCCAACGCCACGCGATCAGAATGCTCGGTACTGCCTCGTTGCGCCGTTAGGCGCGGGTGAGGTTCAGCGGGCCGTCTGGCGTGCGACCTTGCACAAGGTCGAGGTCGACGATGATGCCCGCGCCTTTCTTTTCAGGGTCCGCGTTGCGCTCCGGCTCCGGGCTCTCGTCGTAAATGCGTTCGATCATCGCTGGGTCGGTGGCGGTATGAGCTCGGCCGTAGAAGAAGATCGTCGTGCGAGTCGAGGGGTCGCGGTACATCAACGTCACCTTCGGGTTGCCAGCTATCCCCTCGACGACACCACCTTCGGCCTTGCGGGCCCAGAATTGAAGCTGGTCGGCACTGTGGACGTGTGCGGAGCCTCGAAACGACAGACGCGCCTGGCTGTCGCCGTTCACGTAGGCGACGAGCATTGGCAGGCCGTCGGCCAAGGAGTTGTTGATTCGCGAAGCGAGCTCGTCGCTCAACGCTATTCCTGCAGGTGCACTATCTGACATCAAGTCCTCCTCAAGAGGGGTTCGCGGAGATCTCTGGTGGCGCGGCAATTCCCGAAGCCAATCTCGCTCATCGCGGTTTTAGCACACCGCCCTTCGGTCGAGGCCCGAGACTTCACGGGCGACTCGACCATGCCTAAGGTTGGGGCGACTCGACTTAGGAGAGGCGCACGATGATCATCGGGGTTGGACTTGACGGACGACTCGGACTGAGCTTTTCCGAGCTCGGCGAGATGGGGCGAGAGGCCGCCCGCATGGGCTTCGAGAGCATCTGGACGCCTGCTACTGGTGTTCCCGACTCATTCCACCTCTGCGGCGCGTG
Source organism: Acidimicrobiales bacterium (assembly GCA_036510575.1). Lineage (GTDB taxonomy): Bacteria > Actinomycetota > Acidimicrobiia > Acidimicrobiales > Bog-793 > DATCDR01. The sequence goes on from DATCDR010000225.1 coordinate 889, forward strand.
GGCAGAGGGCTCGAAGGAGGTCCTCGGCTCGGCCCTTCGGACCGGCATCAGCGTCGTTCCTGCCCCGAGGCAGTGGAACCCGATCTCGCTGGCGGTGCAAGCGGCGACGGTCTCGGTTCGCTCAGACGGAAACTTCGTCCTCGGAATCGGGACAGGCGGTGCAGGGGCGGCGCACTTCGCCGCTGCGGGTTTTCCCAATCGACCTATCGCGGTGATGCGCGACTACCTGACCGTGCTTCGGGGCCTTCTCGCTGGAGAGAGCATGACCTACAAGGGCGCAGCACTCTCGGTGGAGAACACTTCGATCGGCAGTGGCTTTGCACCAGTCCCTGTCTATCTCGCCGCACTTGGCCCGCAGATGCTCCATCTAGCCGGTGAGTCGGCCGACGGGGCCTGTCTCAACTGGGCGAGCCCCGAACAGATCGCCTGGAGCCGGAGCGAGCTCGGAAACGGCGCCAAGGCAGCCGGCAGGAACGCGGGGAGCCTGTTGCTTTCGATGTACATCCGCGTCTGTGTCGACGACGACGTCGAGGCGGCTAGGCGGGCATTTGCGACCCAGGTGCTCGGGTATGCGATGGTCCGTCCCGGCGCGGATCGCGCGCTCGCCTACCGCGGCCACTTCGGACGGATGGGCTTCGAGGAGGTTCTGCTCGATCTCGAGGCTCGCCGCGATGCCGGGGCCTCGATGGCCCAGCTCGCCGACGCGGCGCCAGAGGAGATGTTGCGTGCAGTCGGCTATTTCGGGCCGGCGAAGGGCGCCGCGAGCGCCTATGCGGCGCTCTCGGCCGGCCTCGATGAGACGATCGTCCGGATAATCACCGCCCGTCCGGGCACCGAAGCGGTGCTGCAGACGATGGAAGCACTTACCCCGGCATTGATCCGGGCGAACTGAGCGAGGAGCGATGAGCGAAACGATCGGAGTGATCAATCCAGGCGAGATGGGAGCAGGCATCGCCGGCTCACTCGTGTTGTCCGGGAACGCGGTTCTGTGGGCAGGCGAGGGACGGAGCGAGGAAACGAAGCGGCGGGCGAAAGAAGTCGGGCTCGTCGACGTCGGCGACCTCGCCACGCTCGTTGAGCGCTGCGAGATCATCTTGTCCATCTGTCCTCCCCATGCGGCGCTCGACGTCGCTCGAGACGTCGCTGGTTTCAGAGGGGTCTATGTCGACGCGAATGCCATCTCGCCCTCACACGCCAGCGAGGTCGCTTCGATCGTAGAGAGCGCAGGCGCGTCCTACGTCGACGGGGGCATCATCGGAGCACCTCCGCCCTCGAAGTCGACGCACGTCTTCTTCTCCGGCGCGGGCGCGGCCGTCCTCACCAACTTGTTTCTCGGCGCCGAGATACCGACGTCCCTCCTCGAGCAGGGTCCCTTTGCGGCCTCGGCGACGAAGATGGCCTACGCAGCCTGGAACAAGGGCACGCTCGCGATGATGCTCGGAATCCGCGCGATGGCGAAGGCAAATGGCGTCGAAGACCCACTCGTCGGAGTATGGGCCGCCACCGCGCCCGATCTGTTAAAGGTCGGTCAGCGCGCGGCTCGCCAGGCCGAGGACCGGGGCTGGCGATGGGACGGTGAGATGGCAGAGATCGCTGCCACCTTCGTCGACGCTGGACTGCCAGGCGGCTTCCACGAGGCAGCCGGCGAGATCTACTCGCGGGTGCCTCGGAAGATGGACGCAGCCGTCGACGAAGCCACCCTCTCTGAGGTGCTCGAGCTGATCCTTCGGCGGGGCTGACTCGAGCGGCTACGCCTCAACAGCGCTGGCGCTTCTGCCGTTGTCGGGGGCAGCGTCGAGGCTCGGGAGGGATGGGTCACCGTAGACGCGATTCAGGCGCCGCCACGTTTCGTCTCGAGATCGGATGCGTTTCGAGCCAGTCGGCTCGAAATCGGTCGAGGACTGGGTTCCAGCTCTTGAGCGAGGCGAGTGCAGCATCTGCTTGTGACTGATCGTCGAACTCGGCAGCGATAGCTTCGAGGCGGGCTCGAGTGTTGCTCTCAGCGTCCTCAAGGAGCTTCGCGCCCTCGGGCGTGACATTTAGCCACATCCGTCGTTGATCTTCGACAGATGCCGTCCTGCTGACTGCTCCTCGGCGCTCTAGACCCCGAACCATCGAGGTCACGCTCGGCGCGGTGACGCCGATGCGCTTGGCAAGTTCTGCCGAGGAGATCGGACCATGAGCGATCGCAACCAGCATCCTGTACTGCGGAGGTGTCAACCCGCACTCATCGAGCGCGCCCTCGACGTATGCCGCGACGCGCATCGCGGCCCAGCACAGCGATTTGTATCCGGACCAGCTACTAGTACTCATCTGAAAACGAGAGCCGTCAGCCCTGCTCCAACAGAGCCAATGCCTCCCGTACCGCTGGGTCCTCCTCGGTCCCGAGAACGCGCCAGTCCTCGCCGTCTTCGAGGATCTTCTCCGCGGATCGAATTGATCGAAAGTCCCCTTGGCCGGCCAGCCCAGGGGGTTCTGTACCCTCTGCAAGCGCCTTGGCTGCGTCGATCAGCATCGTGCGCAGCCGGATGACTGCGAGATCGGCCGCACCCAGATGCTCTTTCGTACGATCGTAGATCGGACCCATCGACTCGGTCATCGCCATGTCCTGGCTGACGAAATCTCGGATACCGCTGAAGGCTTCGTTCTTTTGGAACTCGCGGTCGATCTGATACTTGTTCTCGGCGGTGAACTCTCGAGGTGTGATCCCCGACTGAAGTGGTCCACCCCGGGCGTAGGGCGTGTCGGTCATCGGCAGGCCGCCGTGATGCTTGGGATTCAGATTCCCGGCTGTGTTGAAAAAGTAGCGAAAGCAGCTCCCGTCATCTATCGGCACAACGAAGAGTTCACGCGAACTGAACGGAATCGATGCAATCACCGTGCCGTAAGGAATCGTGTACGCCGTAACGCGGGCGTGTGTATAGCCGTTCGGCGTCTCTCGAAGTCCCGCGTACTTAAATCCGTACCACTCGTCACTCACCTCGATGCGCGGTGCCCGCGACAGCCACCAGAGCTTCCACGACCAGGCATTCGACGGGTAGCCCGGCTTGTCAGAGCCGTCGTCGGCGACATCGTTGACGCTGAAGAACTGGTGCAGGTGCGAGATATGCGCGGTGTCGACGTTCCCGTCGAGCGACTGAACCCAGTTGCAGTCCCAAAAGACCTTCGACGCCAGAACCTGATCGTCAGGTAGATCTTCGGTGCCAAAGTCGCGAAACGGGGTCATCGACTCAGGGGGGCCCATGTAGGTCCACATGATGCCGCCGGATTCATGCACCGGGTACGACGGGATCTTGATGCGTTCCGCGAACGAGCGTTGCTCAGAAGGCATGTCGACGCACTGTCCATCGACGTCGAACTTCCAGCCGTGGTAGGCACACCGCAACCCACAGTCCTCGTTGCGGCCGTAGAACACCGAGGCACCGCGATGCGGACAGTTCCGGTCGAACAACGCCGCTTTGCCGTTCGAGTCCCTGAAGGCCACCAGGTCTTCCCCGAGCAGTCGGACCTCGAGGGGCGATCCGTCGGCGACGAGCTCCATGGAGAGGCACGCCGGCGTCCAGTACCGACGAAGAAGGTTCCCCATCAGCGTTCCTGGCCCAACCCGAGTGAGAATTTGGTTCTCTTCTTCTGTCAGCACGACAACCCCCAAGTCCAGGCACACGCAGCAAGGGACGCGTGAGATCTAATTTGCTTAGTCTACTCTAATAGACGAAGGGTCCTAAGTAAATTACGAGTAACGACCCAGATCGCGAGAACGGTCGCCCCGGGATCAAACTTTCGCGGAGCCGAGCACTTGACTCGGGGAGGAATCTCGCGGCCGCTGCAAGGCTCGAATCGATAAGCGCAGGTGCTTACGCCGGTGTCGGAAGTGGCGTCGAACGCTCGACCGTGAACTCGATCAATACCCTGCCCTCGCGTGCCATCGTGGCTTGGAACTCCTCGTCGGATGGCACCGACCCGTCGCGCTGGAGATAGAAGTCACGAAGCCCGGCGAGGGCTCCAGGAAGCGCATGCACCTCTGCCGTGCCCTCGATCGTCATCCACGAGCCAGCCCAGCCATCCGAGATCGAACAGAGCGTGAATCTCGGATCCCGAACGAGGTTGCGAGCCTTGGCAGTGACTCCGCGGGTGATCGCCACGAGGGCACCGCCGCCATCGACGAGAACTCGCACGGGCGAGGCCTGGAGACCACCGTCACGGCGCCTCGTAACGAGGATCGCTCGCGCGTGATCGGCGACGAACGTTGCAGCATCAGACATCGCGACCTCCTGCATCATTTCCATCACGTAGCTGGCCAAGATATCCGCAAACTCCTACGGGACGCGAACTCGCCCGCGGCTGCACGGAGCCGGGCGAGATCTTCTCCGGCCTCGGGATTGGACGTTCGAGAAGACAGACGGGGCCACGGCTTTCGCCATGACCCCGCACAACTGTCCAGCCCAACTACGGGTAGAACTACTCCCAGACGCTCCTTGCGAGCGAGCTCACGAGCTTGATCTTGGCCTGCTGCTCCTCGACGGTCATCGGAGCGTTCGCCGCCGATGCGAACCCACACTGCGTGGAGATTGCCAGATCGTCGAGTGCTCGGACGCCTGCCGCCTCATCGATTCGGCGTCGCAGGTCCGACTCTGACTCGAGCGGAGCCTCCTTAGTCGTAAGAAGGCCGAGAACCGCTACGGTCCCCGGGTTGATGAGGCTGATCGGGCCGAAGTCGCCGGCTCGCTCCGAGTCGTATTCCAACAAGACGACGTCGACATCGAGGTTCGGGAAGAGTGGTTCGGCGATCACGCCGTAGCCACCTTGGGAGTGCCAGGTACCTCCCGGCATGTTGCCACGGCAGACGTGCAGTGCACTCGTGACATCGACCCCCTCGAAGACCGAAGAGTCGAGCGCCGCATCGAACGCGATCTGCTCGTCGAGGTTGTGCCCCTGCTCGGCGTGAAATGCACGGTTGTCGGGGTCACAAAGCGAGCCGTAGTTTGGCGCGTCGAGCTGGATGTACGTGCAGCCCTCGGAGGCGAGCCGGATGGCGACATCGTGCAGCCAGTCGCGTACGTCCTTTAGATACTCCTCACAAGTGGCGTAGCCGGACTCCCCCGGAGAGAGCGTGTCGGACCAGTACCGGCGGTGGTAGGACGGAGCGGCCATGGTGTATTTCGTTCGCGCCGTGGCGTTGGCAGCGAGGAACAGGTACTCGTAACCGACTGGCTCGGCCTTTGGCGTGATCTTTCCGACCACGGTCGGGAAACCGCCGCCACCGCCGAAGTTCAATCCACCCGTTGCTGCCACACGTACGTTGGCGGGGTACGAACGTGCACCCTCTCGTGGCTCAATCCCGTTCGCGTAACGAACCGTGTCGGCCCAGCCGGGTCGGCGGAACTCACCGTCGGTGACGACTTCAAGGCCTGCAGACTCTTGCAAGCTGATGACGTTTCGAATCTCGCGATCCTCGATCTCGCTCAGCTCTGCCGCCGTGATCGCTCCTTCTTGGAGACGCTTGCGGCCTTCGAGAATGCTGTCGGGCTGGAGGAAGCTACCAACGTTCTCGGCTCGTACTTTGCTTGTTTCGCCTGCCATGTACTCCGTCTCCTCGTCGTTTCAGGCTGTCTAAGAAGCGCAGATGGTAGCTAGGGACGACCACGCTGACGAATCGTCCTCGTGGTCGTCGCTGACGTCGGCTCGCTCTGCGCAGCGTCGCCGAGATGCTTGCTAGATGTCGACCGGGCGCCGGAAAGATCCCGGCGCTTGGTTGGTCACGCGCTCGGTGCGCCGTTCGTGGTGATGGTGACCGGAGTGCTCTCGCCGGCGAGCGGAAAGTGGCAGGCAACCGCGTGGTCGGGCTCGAGCTCGCGAAGAACCGGCGCCTCGGTTGCACAACGATCCTGTGCTCTTGGGCACCTCGTCCTGAACCTGCAACCAGACGGCGGGTTGATCGGAGAAGGCGGC
>DATCDR010000226.1:0-20995 GCA_036510575.1 Acidimicrobiales bacterium
GGCTTGTCATGAGCTAGCCCGGAAACTTCCGCTAGTGCTTGGTCGGGGACGACGGTCGCGAACGGTGACGACGGGACACGCCCGAAGGAGAGGATGGGCGCCCCGGTCATCGCAGCGAGTCTCGTTGCGCCCGGCGCGTGATCTGGATGGTGGTGGGTAATAAGGATGTAGCGCAGGCGGCCGGCCGCGAGCTCGGCGAGCTTTCCGACGTGCTCCTCGTCATCAGGCCCCGGATCGATCACGACCAGATCGGCTGAACCGACGAGGTAGGAGTTCGTGCCGGCGCCGGTCATCAGTGAAGCGTTTGGCACGAGAACCCGTACGACGTCAGGGCGGATCTCAGCTGGATCGAACGGATTGGTCATAAGGCACCGGTGCCGGTTTGTACCTCTCGTTGTGATGGCGTGTCGTTGTGATGGCGTGTCGTTGTGATGCCGTATCGTATCGACAGCGATTTCGCGGCGAACCGTACTACTGACAGCGTCTCGCTCAGGCGCGAAAGCGTGGGAGCTTGTACTCGCCGGCTTCGTCGAATACGAGGCTTACCCGTTGACCGATCGACAGCTCGGCTGGCGTGGATTCGACGATGTTCGTGAGCATCCGGGGACCCTCGTCCAGCTGGACGTAGGCGACGACGTAAGGAACGACCGCCTCCCAAGGTCCCTGGCCGCGCTCGACGATCGTGAAGCTGTAGATAGTGCCGCCACCGCTCGCCGGCTCCCAACTGAGCTCAGTGCTGTGACAAAAGGGGCAGAACGTCCTTGGATACCAGAACGCCTCGCCGCAAGCGGTGCAGCGCGGCACGAGCAAAACGTCGTTCTTTGTCGCCTCCCAGTAGTCGGCGAGCTCCGGTGGCGGGCTTGGCGGAAGGCCGGGAAGCGCGCTCATGCATCCTCCTGTCCGAGTATCACAGTTGCTGCGGTCATCCGCGACCCGAGCAGGCCGCCTGATCCGTGCGCGAGGGCGATCTGACACTCAGCGACTTGGGTCCCCGGGTTCGCTTCGCCGCGGAGCTGGCGGACTGCCTCGATCAGCTTGATCATGCCGCCACGTCCAGTCGGATGGTTGTTGCACAATCCGCCACCGTCGGTGTTGAAGGGAAGCTTGCCGACGCCTGCGACGAGGTTCCCGTCGAGCACGAAGCGCCCGCCTTCGCCCTTTTCGCAGAAGCCCAAATCCTCGAGCGTCATAAGCACGGTGATCGTAAAGGAGTCGTAGATCGAGACGTAGTCGATGTCGGACCGGTCGACTCCTGCCTCGCTAAAGGCAATGGGAGCAGACCAGACGCCCCCGGTGTAGGTGAGATCGGTTCGACCTGAATCGATGTTCTTCGGCGCTTCGCCCTGACCGAGGATCTTCACCTTGTGCCGATCGAGGCTGGCGGCGATCTCTGGGCTCACGATCACGACTGCGCCACCACCGTCGGTGTTCGCGCAGCAGTCGAGACGATGAAGGGGCGCCGCGATCATCGGTGAGTTGACGACGTCCTCAACGCTCACGATCTTCGGCATGTTCGCGTGCGGGTTGTGCGACGCGTGGATCGAAGCTGCGACCTTTATCTCGGCGAGTTGTTCCGACGTCGTGCCGAACTCGTACATGTGGCGTTGCGCACAAAGTGCGTAGGAGACGGCGGGCATCATCGAGCCGTACATCGTCTCGCCGAAGTCCGCCTCATAGCCACGGCGAGCCGAGCCGGTACCGGTACCGCGGCCGTCGGCCGAGGAGCCGCCCATTGTCACGAGCGCGACGTTGCACTTGCCTTCCTTGATCGCCGCAGCGGCGTGACCGGCGTGCACGATGTAGGCCGAGCCCCCGGTTTCGGTCGAGTCCACGTAGCGCGGCCGAATGCCGAGGTACTCGATCATCGAGGCAGGCCCGTAGGAGCCGGGGCCTGCAAAGCCCCCCGGGGCGTCGCCGGCACAGAAGTAGCCGTCGACGTCGTCAAAGCTCAGGCCCGCGTCCGCAAGTGCGCCTGCGGCGACCTCGTAGTGCACCTGGGACGAGGAGCGGTCGATGATCTTGCGTTCGGGATGCTCGTATGCACCCATTATGAAGGCGGCGCCACGGAGGCTCACGTGGTATTCCTCTCTACTGGTTCCATCGATGTGTCGGGTTCCCGGCGCTTCGCGCCGCGGGCAGATGGACGATAGCGCGAACTCTCACGATATGGAGTCTGTCGCCAGTTTCTTGGCCGCGGGCCGATCTGCTTTGCCGGTAGGACTGCGTGGAACCTCGTCGACGAAGACCACCTGACGCGGGCGTTTGTAGTCGGCGAGCTGACCGCCTACGTGATCGATCACCTCGCGCTCGGTGAGAGTGGCTCCTTGACGCAGCGACACGACCGCGGTGACCCTGGTGCCCCAACGCTCGTCGGGTAGACCGATCACAAGTGCGTCGGATGTGGCGGGATGGCTGAGGATGGCTTGCTCCACCTCTTCGACGAAGACCTTCTCGCCCCCGGTGTTGATCACCTCGCTGCCGCGCCCCAAGAGTACGACCGTGCCGTCCTCCTCGACGGTCGCCATGTCGCCCGGCATCACGTAGCGCTTCCCGTCGATGATCGGCCAGGTGCGCGCCGTTTTCTCGGGATCATTCAGATAGCCCTTCGGGAGGATGCCGCCGGCGACCAGGAAGCCAACCTGGCCCGAGCCGGGGATGACGTCCTGTAAGTTCTCGTCGACAACTCGTGCGAACTGTCCGAGCTTGAAGCGTGCGGTCTCGATCGCCTCACCGTCTCCCGCCTCAGCCATCGCGAATCCCGCCCCCTCCGTTGAGTTGATCGAGTCGCGTACCTGGAAGTTGCCGTGCTTGAGGAAGGCCTTTTTCACCGAGGCGCTCCACATGACGCCGGTGTTGTTCACGAACTGCACGCTCGAGAGGTCGTAGGGGTGGCCGGCCGCTGCCGCTGAGTCGAGCTCGTCGAGGATCGGTTTCGCGACCGCATCCCCAACTACCGAGAATGAGGCGATCTGATACTGCTCGATGAGGCGGAGGATCTCAGGCGGATTGAGCGAGCGGGACTCGCAAAAGACGACGCATCCCCCGTCGGTGAGTGTGAGCGTCGCGCCGAAGAAGCCTGTGCCGTGCATGAGCGGTGGGAAGACGAGGGCGCGCGGCTGGACCGCCGCGACCACGGCAGCGACGTGATCGGCTAGCGGAGGCGTCCGTTCCGAGAGGCTGTTCTGGTTCATGCATGCAAAATGCGGCCAGACCACTCCCTTTGGGTAGCCAGTGGTCCCGCCGGTGTAGATGACGACTTCGTCGTCGCCGTCGCGCTCGATGCGCGGCATCGGTTGATGCGCATCGATCAACTCCTCCATGCTCAACACACCTGGCGCAATAGCGCGCGGGCCGATCGAGATCTGGCGCATCGGCAGGCCGACGTAGTCCTTCGCCGCGGTGATGCGATCGCTCAGTATCGGATCGAAGACGATCGCATCCGGCTTCGCGTCCTTGAAGATGTACGACAGCTCCGTCTCGCGGTAGCGGAAGTTGACGTTGAACGGGACCGCTCGAAGCTTGAAGGCGGCAAACATGGTTTCGAGGTTCTCGACACAGTTCCACATGTCGATCGCGACGAAACTCCCTCGTCCGACCCCGAGGGCCGAAAGCGCGCCCGCTAGCCGCGAAGCGCGCTCGTCGAACTCTCGCCAGCTGCGCTCGATCGGTCCGTGCACCACGGCTATTCGCTCGCCGACCGCGTCGGCGAGCGCTTCCCAGACGGTCGCGAAGTTTTCGTTCATCGGACACACCCACTCGCGCGGGGACCAGTTCTGGCGAGGACCGGTTGGTGAGACCTCGTCGCACCCAACGCGAGCATTTCGCTAGTCATCGTCTCCCCCCAGGCAGAAGAATCGGGCATCCCCGATGCCCGGGTCACCCTATCCCCGACGAAATATGGAAGTCGATTACCAAAATGGCGGTTCCTCCAGGACCTTTATTTGTAAGAACGATTGTGGGACGTTCTAAGTGCAGGTTGTAGTGCCGGGCGTTGGTGCGTGCCGCGCGATGTCTCGACGCTACGATCCGAGCGCTTCGCGGCAATTGCTCCACCGGCGAAGTAGCGGCAACGCACTCCTACCCTCGTGCCCGCAATCGCGAGACGGGGATCGATACGACGGAACTACTTGCTTTGCAGAGCTAACCATTTTCGATTTGTTACCTAGATAGCCGAGCCTTTAGTCATATTTGCTCACTTTCAGGCCATACTTGCGAGCCTTGTTGTCACCTGCTACACAATTGACATCAGATAGGAAGATGGTGACGAGTCGCAAGCCCAACTGCGACGCGTCAGCGGCATGTCGTAGCAAGCTGGCGACGCGACTACGACTTCCGCGAGCTTGGGGGGGCTCTGAATCGTGCTAGAGACGATCCTGTTGTTCGCCGTTCTCGGTGCTGGTACTGGAGCGCTCTACGCGATGGCGTCGGTTGGGCTAGTCCTCACCTATCGGGGCTCTGGAGTCATCAACTTCGCGAGCGGCGCCATGGGGATGACCGGCGCGTTCGCGTTCTACGAGCTCTACGGCGTCTTCCATTGGCCGGTGCTCGCCGCGATGTTCGTTGGCGTCAGCCTCTCTGCGGGTCTCGGGCTGCTCTGCCACGTCTTGATGTCGCATCTCCAAAAGGCGAGCAACCTGACGCGCATTGTCGTTACGTTGGCCATGCTCGTCGCCCTCCAGGGTCTTCTTGGCCTTAAGTACCCGGCGACGAGCGTCTACAACATCGTGCCATTTCTGCCGAACTCGACCTTCCATTTCGCCGGTAGCAATTTGAGCGTCAGCCGGCTGATCCTGCTCGGGATCTCGATTGGAATCGCCCTCGTCCTGGCGGTTGTCTACCGACGGACGCGCTTTGGTATAGCTACGACGGCCGTATCGGAGAACCGCGTCGCGCTCTCCACGCTCGGCTGGTCGGCGAACTCGGTCGCCGCCTGGAACTGGGTGATCGGCACCGCGCTATCCGGATTCGCTGCAATCATGCTCGGACCGATCATCGGCGTCTCGCTCGGGCTGACGACCGCGCTCTTGCTACCGTCCCTCGCCGCTGGCGTTATCGGCAACTTTCACTCGTTCTCCTTGACGCTCGCCGGCGCGATCGGGATCGGTATCGTGCAGGCCGAGCTCACGAGATATGTCTCGTCGGTCAATGGCATCGGCGATGCGGTGCCGTTCGCGGTGATCTTGGTCGTCATCGTCTGGCGCGGTCGGCGCGTTCCGCTGCGGGGGAGCATCATCGAACGCCTACCGTCGGTCACCTCGGGCATCGTGCCCTGGAAGAAGGTGCTCGTCGGGGTCGTCTTGGTCATCGTCGCGATCAACGTCTTGCCGCTGCAGTGGGTGGGGGCGCTAACTACCACGCTGCTCGGGGCGATCATCCTCTTGAGCATCGTCGTCGTCACCGGATTCGCCGGCCAGATATCGCTCGCCCAGTGGACGATCGGCATCGGGGCGGCCTTCGTCACCGGATGGCTCCGCGTATGGGGCCTTCCGTTCTGGCTCGCGATCATCCTCGGCGTCCTCTCGGCAGTGCCGGTCGGTATTTTGATCGGCAGCGCGGCGCTTAGAGCACGGGGCATCAACCTTGCGATAGCGACGCTGGCACTCGCTGTTTGCATCGTGAGCCTGGTGCTGTCGAACCCCGCGCTCACCGGCAAGGGGCTCGGGCTGAATATAGGGACGTTCTCGCTGTTTGGGATCAACCTCTCCGGAGTGACCTACCCCAAACGGTTCGCGATATTCGCTGTGATCGTGTTGGTACTCGTCGGACTCGTGGTGTCGAACACGAGACGCGGCCGAAGTGGGCGCCAGATGCTCGCGGTGCGGACGAATGAACGAGCCGCCTCGGCGCTCGGCATCAACGTCGTCGGCGTGAAGCTGGCAGCGTTTTGTTACGGCGCGATGATCGCCGCTCTCGGCGGGATTCTGACGGTGATCGAATTCCCGACGGCCATCTTCACGACCGGTACCTCCGGTGGTGACATCTTTCAGAACATCCAGCTGATCGACTTCGGCGTGCTCGGCGGCGTCGGCTACGTGAGTGGCCCGCTGCTCGGCGCGCAAGGCCAGCCCGGCGGTATCGCTACCGAGGTCTTCAGCTACCTGTCTTCGAACGCGCTCACCTACGTCACACTCGTCTTCGGGTTCTTGTCGCTCCTCGTCTTCGTGCAGGCGCCGAACGGCCTCGCGAAGATGCAACAAGACATCAACTACAAGAAGATGACGAAGCGCCGGGCAAAAAAAGGCCTCACGCCAGTTGCGCGCACCAAGCCCATCGAGCTTCCTTCCGAGCTCCCTGTCCCATCGGCCGTCGCCGACGCGGTTCTCGAGGTCGAGGGGTTGACGGTGAACTACGGAGCGGTCCGTGCCGTCGACAATGTCAGCTTCACGCTCCGCTCAGGTGAGATTCTCGGGGTGATCGGCCCGAACGGGGCCGGAAAGACGACGTTGATCGATGCCTTGACCGGCTTCGCGCCGATCGGCGGGGGGACGATCCGTCTCGACGGGCGCGAGATCGGGGGGCTCGGAGTCCGTCAGCGCGCCGACCTCGGGATCGGAAGGACCTTCCAGTCCCTCGAGCTGTTCGAGGACCTGTCGGTCTATGAGAACATTCTCGCAGCTTGCGAGGAGCGCAATTTCGGCGTCTGGCTACGCGACATCGTCCACCCAGGCAAGCCACGCCTCACCGATGCGGCATTGACCGCGGTGAAGGAACTCGCGCTTGATTCCGTCCTCCCACGGATGCCGTCTGAGATCAGCTACGGAATGCGCCACTTAGTGGCTATCGCCCGCGCAATCGCCGCGAAGCCACGGGTGCTGTTCTTGGACGAGCCCGCGGCGGGCCTTGATGAGCGCGAGCGCGCCGAGGTGATCGACATCATCCGCAGGCTCGCGCGGGACTGGAACATCGCGATCCTGCTCATCGAGCACGACGTCGCGCTCGTCCTGTCGGCCTCTGACCGGATGCTCGCGCTCGACGTCGGTGCTGAAGTCGCCTCTGGGCTCCCCGAGGACGTGCGGTCGCATCCGGGCGTGATCGCGTCCTATCTGGGTGTGGATGAAGACCAGGTGCCAGATCCCGGCGCGACCACCTCGGAGGCCGCGGTAACTGGTCTCGGCGGGGACCTGTGAAGCGCACCATGGTCCGAGCAGGGCGACGAAGCATCGATGCTGTTTCGTCGCATTCCGGCCGGGCGACACCGAACACCGTGTCGGTGAAGAGATCGTTAGGTAGCACACCGTCAGGTAACTCAGTGCAACAACAATGAAGGAGGAGAGACATGCATTTACGCACGCATAAAAGAAGGGCTGGGATGGGACTGCTTGTCGCAGCCGTCACTTTGCTCGTAGCGGTAACGCCGAGTATCGCTTTGGCGGCTCGCGCACCCGCGCTTCGCAGTGCGGCAAAGTCGACGATCAACCTGGAGCAGATCAACCTCACGTCGCTGCCTGGCGTCTGGGACGACCAAGGTGCGCTGCAGGCCTACTTCAGCTACGTCAACGCGCACGGCGGTGTTGGTGGGCACAAAATCAACATGACCGAGTGCTACGCCGGTAGCTTGATCGTGTCTACTCCGAACGCGGCGACCAACTGCGCGCAGCAAGCGGTCAGCAACCACGTGTTGGCGCTCGTCGGCTCGTTCAACTTGTTCGACTCGAACGTCTTGCCGATCGTCTCGCCGGCGCACATTGCCGACTTCGGGAACTTCCCTCTGTCTCAGATCGACAACATGAGCAAGGACTCCTACCCGTTGCTTACGGGGAGCGCCCTCTTCGCCTCCGGAGTCGGCACGATGTTGGTCCAGGAGGGACATTGCAAGACGGTCGGAACCATCGCCGTCTCTGGCACGCCGACTGAAACCGAGGTTGTGAACGCGGTCAACTCCGGCACGAAGTACGCGGGTGGCAAGGTTGTCTCCCCGGTTCTCGTGTCCGCTACCGAGACTGACTTCGCGCCAGCTGTGGCCACGCTCGAGAGCGAAGGCGCCACCTGCATCGCTGACGAGCTCGGCACGACCGGTGGCGTCGCCCTCGCGACCGCGGTGAGCCAGTCTGGTGAGCACGTGATCATCGGTTCAACCGGACCTGCCTACTCCCCAGCTGCTATCTCGGCACTCGGCCCTCTGGCCAATGGCATCTTGCTCGACCAGACGGCGCAAGAGCTTGCTCAGGTGACGGACGCCGGGTACCACACGCCGGCTGAGAAGCTCTTCTACCAGATCATGCAGCAGTACGACCCAGGGAACATCCCGCTCGGCAACAGCGAGTGGCCCTGCTACGAGTCGGCAGTTGCGAGCGTGATCGTGCTGAAGTACATGGTGGCGCACGGGATGTCGTTGACGCCGGCCAACTTCGAGAAGGCGATTCCGAAGGTCAACTTGGTGACTGGCTTCTTCGCCCCGGTCAACTTCGCGTCGGCCCCTCCGGTCAAGTCACTCCCACGGGACCACGCGGTGTCGGTCAACTACCTCAAGGTGGAAAACGACACGATCGTTCCCATCACGCACCGCAACTACAACGCGGCGCTTGCGCTCGTCAAGTACCCGAACGGCTGAGGCTCGGCTCTACGCGGCCTGACATTCAGGCCGGTCGATGACTGGGTGGGGATGCCCTTTTCGGGCGTCCCCACCCACTTCCTCGCTCGCGGAAGGTGCGGGAGTGCGCTGCGCCGATGTTTCGCGCTGTCACCTGGTTCGCTCCACGATCGTGGGCGGAATCCGAGTTGCGTCGCGCGTCGGCGCTGGTCATAGCCGTTCGTGACCATCGAAAAGCACACCGAGAGTAGCGACAAATCAGTGGGAGACTCGAGCCGACCACCCAGGTGGGTGACCTCGGGTGCTGTGATAAACAGTGCGACAAAATCAGCTGGCGCAGCGCGTTCGAATCAGGTAGTAAGAACTCGAACGACGTAGTAGACCTTGTCGTGCCGCAGCGGCATTCGGGTTCAGTAACTCCATCAGATCGAAAAGTGGCCGCTCCTCTAGCGGTCGGAGGGGAGCAGGCGATGGGTGATCTTTGCGCAGGTCGGGTAGTGATCGTGACGGGTGCCGGCCGAGGGATTGGTCGCGCTGAAGCACTCGGATTCGCCGCAGAGGGCGCAAAAGTCGTCGTTGCCGACATCGGCGTGGAGCTCGACGGGTCCGGTGCGACCGCATCGGTCGGTCAGGGTGTCGTAGACGAGATCGTCGCGCTCGGTGGCGAAGCCGTTCTCTCGACGGCCGACGTCGGAGACTCGACTGGCGCCAAGGAGATCTTCGATCTCGCGCTCGACACCTTCGGCGGCATCGACATCATCGTCAACAATGCCGGGATCCTCCGCGACAAGATGATCTTCAATATGGACGAAGCGGATTTCGACGCCGTCATCCGTGTCCACCTGAAGGGGACCTTCAACCTGAACCGCCTCGGCGCCATCTACTGGCGCGAGCGCAACAAGGAAGGGTTGGAGAACGACGCGCGAATAATTAACACCTCCTCGCCCGCCGGGCTGTACGGCAACGTCGGACAGCAGAATTACTCCGCGGCCAAGGCAGGAGCGGCCGCGATGGTCATCGGCCTCGCCCGCGAGCTCGGGCGCTACGGCGTCACCGCCAATGCGATCTCGCCTGGTGCGCGCACGCGCATGACCGACTCGATTCCGCGTCCAGGTGGTGCCGCGCCCGTCCCGACGGACGGTCCGGATCTGCGCGGTCCAGAGAACGTCGCGCCGCTCGTCGTGTGGCTCGGCAGTTCCGAGGCCAAGGACGTGACCGGTCAGGTCTTCGAGGTCGGCGGTGGCCACATCGCGGTAGCCGAGGGATGGCGCCACGGACCTGGGGTGGACAGCGAGACGACCTGGGTCCCGTCTGAGCTCGGACCGCTCGTCACCAAGATCGTGTCCGAGGCGTATCAGGTGCCCGTTCCAGGCGGACCCCGCCCGAGCTCGAATTAATTAACGGAAGGAGACCAAGAGATGGCAGCCGAGCGCTTCCCGATCGAGCAGGGACACGTGATGATGTTCGCCCGTGCGATCGGGGACTACAACCCTGTGTACTTCGCAGAGGAGGGCGCGATCGCGCCGCCCACCTTCGTGATCGCCGACATGCACTTTGACCCGGAGTCAGGACTGCGACCGCATCCAGATCGGCAGTGGCACGGCTCGGGGAAGGAGCCGACCTCCCGTCCACCCGAGGGCAGCGGTGGCGGTGGTGGCGGCGGCATGGGCCTTCACGCCGAAGAGACCTTCGAGATCCGCCGACCGGTCCGGGTTGGCGAAGTGCTCACCAAGACGACCCTCCCCGGGGAGACTTGGGAGCGAGAGGGTCGCCGTGGTGGCAAGCTGCACTTCTCCGAGACACTCCACGAGTACCGCGACGAGTCGGGCGAGCTGGTCGTCATCGCTCGCATGGTCGGGGTGCGCACCGAGCGGAACCCGGACGCCTGAGATGCCACTTTCAGCATCGAAAATCGCCGTCGGCGACACGCACGAGTCGATCATCGTCGAGGATCTGAAGCGGACCCAGATCGTCCAGTACGCCGGGGCATCGGGTGACTTCAACCCGCTGCACACCGACGAGCCGTTCGCCACTATCGCCGCGGGAAATCCATCGACGTTCGCGCACGGCATGCTGACGATGGGCATGACCGGGAAGATGCTCACTGATTGGGTCGGAGCAGATCGCGTCACGCTCTACGGTGGCCGGTTCACCGCCCAGGTATGGCCAGGCGACACCCTAAGTGCGGTCGCGACCGTCGAGGCGATCCGTGAGGAGAACGGCGAACACTTCGTCGACCTCACGATCTCGACAACGAACCAGGACGGCAGGGAGGTCTTTGCCGGTAGGGCGTCCGCGCGTATCGACGCCTAAGGTCGCAAGCGAGCAGGCGCCGTCCTCATGGTTCGGCGATCGCGACTGGCGAAGTGGTGTCCCTCGGTGATACGAGGGTTCGACAAGGGAACGCGCGTCGCGGACACAAGGGGCCGCGACAAAGGGGAAGCGATGATCGTCTTTGAGGTCACCGAAGAACAAGAGGAGTTCCGTCAGGCGCTCCGCCGGTTCTTTCAGCAAAAGTCGCAGTTGACCGAGGTTCGTCGGATGATGGCGACTGACGACGGCTATGACGCCGCCGTTTGGAAGCAGATGGCCGAACAGCTCGGGCTGCAAGGGCTGCTCATCCCTGAACGCCTCGGCGGCTCAGAGCTGACGTTTGTGGAGCTGGCGATCGTCTTCGAGGAGATGGGCTCGGTGCTCGCCTGCGCTCCGTTCTTTTCGACAGTCGCGCTCGCTGCGAACGCGCTCCTGGCGAGCGGCGGACCAGTAGCAGAGCAGCATCTGCCAGGCATCGCGGCTGGAACCACGATCGCGACCGTTGCCATGACCGACGCGGAGCGGCCGACCCTCGCGCACCGAAGCGGCGACGGGTACTCCCTCGACGGCTCGAAGCGGTTCGTTGTCGACGGCTGTCTCGCCGATCTGCTACTCGTTGTCGCCGATCTCGAGGGCGAGAGCGTCTTGTTCGCGCTCGACGCTGCGGCAACCGGCCTGTCGCGGATTGCCGAGCCGACCCTTGATCGCACGCGAAAGCTCGCCCGGCTCAACTTCGATGCGGTGCCAGCGACGCGGGTCACCGCGCCAGGTGAAGGTGCGGCGGTTCTCGAGAAGACCGTGCGCCTCGCAACGGTGGCGCTAGCCGCCGAACAGGTAGGTGGCGCACAGGCGTGCCTCGACATGGCCGTCGCCTATGCAAAAGACCGCGTTCAGTTCGGTAGGGCGATCGGATCGTTCCAAGCAGTGAAGCATCTCTGTGCGGACACCTTGCTCGAGGTCGAGTCGGCGCGCTCGGCAGCGTCGTACGCCGCGTGGGCTGTGGCCGAAGGCTCAGAGGATCAACAGATGGTGGCCGAGATTGCCAAGGCCGCTGCGTCGGAGGCGTTTCTGCTCGCCGCGACGAACAACCTGCAGATCCACGGCGGCATTGGTTTTACTTGGGAGGTCGACTGCCACCTCTACCTCCGTCGAGCCAAGTCCTCGGAGGCCTTCTTCGGGACGCCAATCGAGCACCGCGAATCCGTCGCCGCCAAGCTCGGTCTCTGAGCGGCTCGCAGCCGCCAAACAGCACACGGCGACTGATTGATGCTCACCCGCTACCCGATCGTGTTGACGGCGTTCGCAGTGGCGGGCGTCTTTGCGGTGTTTCGGATCCGAAGGCTTGTCCGCGCGATCGCGCAGGGCAAGCCCATGCGGGGACGTCGCAACCTTGGCCGGGCGGTGGTCGCGGAGCTTCGAGATGTGCTCGGCCAGGCCAAGTTGCTTCGGTGGTCGTTGCCTGGCGCAGCTCATGCGCTCGTGTTTTGGGGCTTCATCGTCTTGCTGCTCACGATCGTCGAGGCCATCGGCGACCTGTTCGACCGGACCTTCGCGATTCCAGGCATCGGGCACCTTGGGGCAGTCGGGTTTCTGGAGGATCTGTTCGCGCTCCTCGTTCTGGTCGGGGTGGCGGCGTTCGTGGCTATCCGCGTCGCTTCGAGCACGAGGCGTCACGGCCGGCAGTCGCGTTTTTCCGGCTCGCACAGCGGCGCCGCCTGGCTGATTCTCTGGATGATCACCGCCGTGATCGTGACCTTGCTCGGCTACCGCGGCGCGCAAGACGTGACGGGCGACTTTCCCTACGACCGGTGGGCTTTTGTATCCCATGCGGTCGGCCACGTGCTCCGACCACTCGGACTCGGCACCAATCGAGTGCTCGAAACGTGCTTGCTCGATGCGAACCTGATCGTGATTGCGATCTTCCTCGTGCTGGTCCTCAACTCCAAGCACTCTCATATCTTTCTCGCACCGATCAACATTGCGTTCTCGCGCCAACCCCGCGCGCTTGGCGCGCTTGCTGAGTACCCGCTGATTGACATCGAGACGATGGACGAGGACACCGTCTTTGGCGTCGGGACGATTACGGACTTCAGCTGGAAGCAGCTGCTCGATTTCGCGACCTGCACGGAGTGTGGGCGCTGCCAGAGCCAGTGCCCGGCGTGGGCGACTGGGAAGCCGCTGTCGCCGAAGCTCCTCGTGATGGCAGTACGCGACGAGGCGATTCGCTTCGAGGGCGCTCGTAAGACCGGTGAGCGCCCGCCGCTCGTGCCTGGCATCGTCGACCCTGACGTCCTCTGGGCCTGCACCACATGTGGCGCCTGCGTAGAGGAGTGCCCGGTCGACATCGAGCACGTTGACGCGATCGTCGATCTTCGTCGCTTCCAGGTGATGATGGACTCGGCGATGCCGCCGGAGGCTGTCTCGATGCTGCGCAACATCGAGACGCGTGGCGACCCGTGGGGTCTTGGTGCCTCGAAACGGTCGTCGTGGTACGAAGAGCTGGACTTTGCCGTCCGTGTCGTCGACGGCCCGGTCCCCGACGACGTCGAGTACCTCTACTGGACTGGTTGCGCCGGTGCGCTCGACGACCGAGGGCGACGCACCGCCCAGGCGCTTGCTCGCCTGCTCGAGCGGGCTGGCATCTCCTTTGCGGTACTCGGTCCTGCTGAGTCCTGCACGGGTGACCCGGCGCGGCGGATCGGCGACGAGTACCGCTTCCAGCAACAAGCGGAGCGCAACGTCGAGTTGTTGAACCGCGTCGGCGCGCCAAAGATCGTCACCTCTTGTCCGCACTGTTTCAACTCGCTTCGAAACGAGTACCCCGCCTTTGGCGGCGACTATGAGGTCGTCCATCACGCGCAGCTGCTCGCAGAGCTCGTCAAGCGCGATCAGCTGAGCCCGGGTCGACTGGGAGAGAGCATCACCTACCACGACCCTTGCTACCTCTCACGCCACAACCGCGTGATTGACGAGCCCCGCGAGCTACTCGACTCCCTGGTCGACGGCGGGCTGGTCGAGATGGAGCGCCACGGTACGCAGAGCTTCTGCTGCGGTGCAGGAGGTGCTCGCATGTGGATGGAAGAGTCCATCGGCGAGCGCATCAACCTCGAACGAGTCAGCCAGGCCGCTGCGACCGGGGCGAGCATCGTAGCCACCGCCTGCCCGTTCTGCTCGGTGATGCTTGACGACGGGTCGAAGTCGGTCGGCGGAGCAGAGCCGCTCGAGGTCATCGATCTCGCCTTGTTGCTCGAGCGCTCGCTCGGCGATAACCCGCGGCCTAAAGGTGTGGATGTGGCGACCTACGGGCGCGTCGAGCCCTCCGCAGGGGGCGAATCCTGATGAACCAAGAAGTGCTCGCGAATCAGCGCGACCGCACGCTCGGTGTTCTCGTGCAGCACGAGGTGGCCTGCGTCGAGCGCCACCAGATCGCCACCGGCGAGCTCGGCCTGGACTCGAAATCGGTTGAGGCCGAGCGAGCTCCTAAGCCCGCACACCACCGTCACTTTGCCGGCGAGCTCCCCAAGGACGGTGGCCGCACCTCGGCCGCCGTCTATCGTCGCCGCTCGCTCGTAGATGCCGGCCTCTACCTCGGGCGAGCAAGCGAGATTGACGCTGCCATCAGGCTGGTCGATCGTTCCATATCTGAGATATGCCCGGAGCGCGGCGTCCTCGAGCGCGTCGAGCGGTGGGCGCGAACCGTAGGACGCGGCCATCTCCTCCCGACTGGGCCAGTTGATCCGGCGTCGACGCGTCTGTTCGGCGAGGGGATTGGCGACGTCGCCAAGGGATTGCTGGTCGAAGGCGATCGCCTCGGCGAGAATCGCATGCAGCACGAGCCCAGGCGTGAGGGCGTTCAGCCAGACCGCTACACCTCCGCCCATGGAAGCACCGACGACGAAGGCCTGCTCGATACCGAGCTGACCAAGAGCGCCCTGGAGCTCGGTCGCGATGGAAGGAAACGCGAACTCACCAGGTGCGCGCGGCGGGTCCGTTCGACCGTGCCCTCGCAGGTCGATGCCGACGGGGTGGTAGTCGTGGCCGGCGAGGCGTCGAGCGATCGGGTCGTACATGCCGGCGCAAAAGCCGTTTGCGTGCAGCAACAAGAGCGGTGTTCCCTGTCCACCCCAGTCGAGCCCGGCGACGCGGCGCCCATCTACCGCCAGCTCGAACGGCGTTGCATCATGGCCTACGTCCTCGCTCATCGAGCTCCTCGATCGAGCCCGTTCCGCGTGCGCAACACGGGCTGGGCAGCGTGCTCGCCGGGAGATGCTACACAAGCCGTCAGGATCGACTCCGGGATCGACGCGGTTGGTTCGCCCAGCACGGCACGTTTTGAAAACGCGCAGATTCGGAGTGCGCGAGGTCCGGGCAGATACCGAGTAGCCGGCTTCGTCACCGGTGTCGGCCCGATGAGAGAAGATGAGAGAAGGGGTACAAGGTGCTAGATAACTTCGCTGACCTGTGGGAGCTCGTCTCCGACGCCGTTGGAGAGCGCTTGGCGATCGTGCACGGTGACGCGCAGCGGAACTGGACCGACTTCGACGCGCGTGCGTCGCGCCTCGCTGCAGCCCTTTCCGAGCAGGGTGTTGGCAACGGGACCACCGTGGCGATCAATCTCCGCAACTCCATCGAGAACCTCGAGACCCTCTATGCCGCCTTCAAGCTGCGTGCCGTGCCCTTCAACGTCAACTACCGCTACCGCGAACGTGAGCTCACCTACCTGCTCAACGACGCGAAGCCAGCCGTCATCGTCTATGACCGCGCCTTCAGCGACCGCGTGCTGCCTTCGATCGAGCTTTCAGGGCTCCCGGTTCGGCCGATCGAGGTCTACGGCGACGGGGAAGCGACCGAGGGCACGCTCTCGTTCGAAGAGCTGATCGAAAGCCACGAACCGGCGCCGCGCATCGATCGTGACGGTGACGATGACTACATCGTCTACACCGGTGGCACTACGGGGTATCCGAAGGGCGTTGTCTGGGCGCAGAAAACCTCGCTGATGCCGCAACTGTTCGCTGGTGGGCATCTGTCGAGCGCGGCAGACTTCGTGCGGTACGTCGAGGAGTCAGGCTCACAGCACGCTCGCCTCGTCATCGCCCCGTTGATGCATGCGTCGGGGTTCCTCGGGGCGACGAACGCGCTTGCCACCGGTGGACCTGTCGTGTTTTGTGCCTCAACCTCACTTAATCCCGACGAAATCCTGACGCTGATCGGGCGCTACCGCGTGCGCAACTTCGGGGTCATCGGCGATGCGATCGCCAAGCCGATTCTGGAGGCGCTCGAACGGGCCGAGGCCGAGGGCAGGCCGTATGACCTCTCGAGCGTCGAGACGATCTCGAACACCGGTGGTATCTGGAGCGCCCCGATAAAGAAGGGATTTCTCAAATTCGGCGACTTCAAGATCAGCGACGGCCTGAGCGCGACCGAAGGCCCTGGCTTCGCGATAGCCGAGTCGACCCGCACCGACGAGATCGAGACCGCCAAGTTCCGTCTCGGTCCGACCGCGAGGATCATCAACGAGCAGGGCAAAGACGTAGTCCCTGGATCAGGAGAGGTCGGCATGCTGGCCACGACTGGTCGTCTTCCGAAGGGCTACCTGAACGATCCCGTAAAGACCGCGCAGGCGTGGCCGACCATCGACGGGGTCCGGTACTCGGTGCCGGGCGACCTGGCAACGATCGAGCTTGATGGCACCGTGACGTTGCTTGGTCGCGGCAGCGAGGTGGTGAACACCGGTGGCGAGAAGGTCTTCGTCGAGGAAGTCGAGACAGCGATTCTCTCCCACGCGGCGGTCCGCGACACCCTCGTCATCGGCTTGCCCGACGAGCGGTGGGGCAGCCGCGTGACGGCGGTCGTGGCGCTCCGAGAGGGGAGCACGGCGACCGAACGAGAGATCATCGACCACGTTGGCCAAGAGCTCGCCGACTACAAGCGGCCGCGACAGGTGGTCTTCGTAGCGGAGATTCCGCGTAGTCCGACTGGTAAGGCGGACCGACCAGCGGCCAAACGCCTCGCCGAGGAGGCTCAAGCAGGTGTGTAAGGGCGAGTTGCTGAGCCCACGAGCCGGCCGATGAACGTCGCGGTGCTCGTGAAGCAGATTCCTGACCCAGAGCTGTTGCCCGCCCTCGACCCAGACACCTTCCGTATGGTTCGCGGCAGCGGCTTCGTTATTGACGACGCGGATCGCTACGGGGTCGAGGTCGCGCTCTCGCTACGCGACGCGAGCGGTGGCGGCGAGGTCACCGCGGTCTCGATGACGCCGGGCGGGGAGACCGGAGGCCTTCGCGCCGCGCTTGCGATGGGAGTCGACAAGGCGTTGGTCGTAAGCGACACCGAGTTGGCCGGGACCGACGCGCTCTCGACCGCCAAGGTGCTTGCCGCCGCGCTGGCGAGGGTCGCTCCAGACCTCGTGATAGCCGCGACGGAGTCGACGGACGGCTACACCGGGACCGTTCCGGTTCAGATCGCGGAGCTACTTGGTTGGCCGTCGATCAGCTATGCAACCACGGTCGCCTGCGTCGACGAACTGGTTTCAGCTACTCGCCAGACCGATGCAGGAACCGAAGACGTCGAGTGCCCGCTGCCGGTGGTCGTGAGTGTCACTGCGGGAATCGTCGAGCCCCGCTATCCCTCGATGCGGGGGATCATGAGCGCGAAGTCCAAGCCAATTGCGACGCTTTCGGTCGCTGATCTCGGCATCGACTCCGGCGCCGTCGGCGCGATCGGTGCTCGCCAGGCGGTCATCTCCGCGACGGTCGCGCCACCTCGGGCGGGCGGCGTCATCGTCGTAGATGAAGGCGACGCACACGAGCACATCATCGAGTTGCTCGCCGAGCTGCGGCTCATCTGATGGCCAACGTGCTCCTATCTCGGATCCTTGTACTTCTCGAGCCGAGCGGAGACGAGCGGATCATCGCATCGAGCTCCGCGGAGCTATTGAGTGGCGCGCGCCAGTTCGCGGCCGTGGTCGACGCCTGCAGCTGGAACGGTTCGGCGCTCGCGGCCACGGCCGGCCGTTACGGCGCTCGACGTCTACTAAGCGTCCAGGTGGCAGAGGGCGAACTGCCCGAACCGGTCGCCGCGCGGGCTCTTGCAGCAGCAATCTGGGCTGACCCTCCTGACGCGATCCTCGTTCCACACACCAATCGCGGGCGCGACGTCGCCGCCCGCCTCTCCGTACTTCTCGACAGCCCCGTGCTCACCAACGTGGTGGGTCTTGAGATGAGCGACGAAGGACCTGTCTCGCTACACGCCGTGTTCGGCGGCGAGACGGTCGTGCGAGCACGCTTTACCGGAGCCGGCCCCGGGCTCTTCCTTGTCCGCCCGAAGACGTTCGCGGCCGTAGACGAAGAGGGTGCCGGAAAAGCCGAGCTCGTAAATCTCGAGACTGGCGACGCGACAGGTACCGATCGCGTCCGCGTCGTTTCGCGGCATGTGCCACAGGCTGACGCGATCGCGCTCGACGACGCAGCCGTTGTGGTCTCGGGCGGTCGCGGTCTTGGCAGCGCCGACAACTACGCCCTTGTCGAGGAGCTCGCCGCGTTGCTGCACGCGGCGTCAGGCGCGTCGCGGGCGATCGTGGACGCGGGCTGGGTGTCGTACAGCCATCAGGTTGGCCAAACGGGCAAGGTCGTGAAACCCGACCTCTATATTGCGGTCGGGATCTCTGGTGCGCTCCAGCACCGCGTTGGGATGAAGGACTCAAAGCACATCGTTGCGATCAATTCCGACCCGGATGCGCCGATCTTTTCGATCGCCGATCTCGGCATCGTCGGGGACGCGACCAAGGTGCTGCCGCGGCTCATCGCGGCGATCCAGTCGAGATGAGGGAACTAGCGTGGCCAAGAGGAAGGGCGGATGGCGATGAGCGACGTTGAGGACCTAGCAGGTGTGCGCGACGAGGTGCGAGCCTGGTTAGCCGAGCACGCGGCCGCCGCATCGGAGAACCTGAGCTGGATGGAGCTCGTATTCGACGCTGGCTGGGCAACGCCGAGCTGGCCTCAGCAGTGGGGTGGCCGCGGTTTGCCGGTGGAGGCGACCCACATCGTTCGCGAGGAGTTCACCCGAGCGGGTGTGCCAGGGTCTGGGCACGACCTCTCGAACATCCCTGCGAACACGATCCTTGAGTGGGGGAGCGACGAGCTGAAAGCGACCTACCTGCGTCCGTTCGTGACCGGCGAGTTGCGAAGCTGTCTGCTCTACAGCGAGCCGAGCGCCGGTTCGGACCTTGCCGGGGTGCGGACCCGTGCGGAGCGGGGCCTCGACGGCTGGATAGTAAACGGCCAGAAAGTCTGGACCACCCAGGGGCGCGAGGCCGACTACGGCCTGCTCGTCGCACGCACTAACTGGGACGTCCCCAAGCACCAGGGCATCTCCTACTTGCTTTGCCCAATGCACCAGCCAGGCGTCGATGTTCGACCGATCACCCAGATCACCGGCGGCTCCTCGTTCAACGAGGTGTTCCTCACCGACGCGCTCATCCCGTTCGAGAACCTGATCGGCGAGGAGAACAACGGCTGGCGCGTGCTCGCGACGGCGCTCGGGGTCGAGCGCGTGATGCTCGGAGGGGTGATCGTGGGAGGCCAGGCGAGCAGCTCCACCGCAGATCTGGTCGCGCTCGCGATCGCGCACGGGCGCGAGAATGACGCGCTCGTCCGGCAGTCGATTGCCCGACTGCATGCCTGGGGACTGATGAACCGGTGGAACACGATGCGTGCGAAGGCCGCAAAGGGTGCCGGCGGACCTTCGGTGTCGTCGATCAACAAGCTCAGCCGCGTCCGGATCCAAAAGACCAGGGCTGAGCTCGTGCTTTCGCTGTTAGGTGAGGAGGGGATGCTTGACGATCCCGCGAACGAGAGCGGCGACGCCGTCTACGACTACCTCGGCTCGATGTCTGCTTCGTTCGTCGGCGGAACCGACCAGATCCAGCGCAACATCATCGGCGAGCGAGTGCTCGGCCTGCCTCGCGAACCAGAGGTTGACCGCGACATTCCCTTCCGCGAGGTGCGCACGACTGCCCGCAGTGGTCGATAGCGGCGAGGCGCACAGCGACAGATCGGGCCGTGTCGTATTGCAGCGGGTGGGACAGTTGACCTGGACCGAGTGCCAGGTGACTGCTACAAAGAGCTGCTGACCCGCTATCTCTACCAAGGCAGGTGTCTGGCTATGCCAAGACAGCTGCGGCCGGCCAGATGCATCGTGTCGTTGGGGCCGCTCTGTTGCGTCCCCGATGTGCCCCACGCTCTGTAGTAGGAGTTATGCCAGCGCAATGAGGCGTGGCTCGGCAAGTGGAATCGCGCCGGGCCTCGGATCGAAGCACTGCTATCAGAGCGGTACTTCGATCCGAGGTGCGAGCTACTTTGCCGCTTACGGCTTTAGGCGAAGCAGTTTCGCGGCGTTCTCCTTCATGATCAGTGGCTTGACCTCTTCGCGGAAGGCGCCGCCCTCGTTGAAGTCGGCGATCCAGCGGTCCGTCGTGATCATCGGGTGATCTGAACCGAACAGGACCTTGTTGCGAAGCAGCGTGTTTGCGTACTGGATCAACATCGGCGGAAAGTACTTCGGCAGCCACCCGGACAGGTCGATGTAGGCCGTTGGCTTGCAGACCGCGACCGAAAGCGCCTCGTCCTGCCACGGAAATGAGGGGTGGGCCATGATGATCGGCATGTCGGGGAAATCGACGCAGAGGTCGTCGAGCAACATCGGGTTTCCGTACTTCAAGTAGATGCCGCCACCTGCTCGGGCACCCTGGCCAACAGCTGTCTGGCCGGTGTGGAACAGGGCAGGCATGCCACTTGCTTCGATCACCTCGTAGATCGGGTAGAACCGCCGCTCATTCGGATAAAAGCCCTGCGCCGGCGGGTGGAACTTGAAGCCGCGCGCCCCCTTGGCGAGTAGCCGCTCCGCCTCTTTGACGCTGCGCTTCCCACCCCACGGGTCGACCATCACAAACGGAATGAACACGTCGTTGTTTTTCTCGGCGTTCTCGAGCATCTCATCGTTGCTCACGCCCGTCTCGTTGAAGCCACCGCTCGCGTGCGGGTCACCACCCCAGATGCAGCATGCGATGTTGCGCTCCCGGTACCACGCAGCGGTCTCGTCCAACGTCTGTCCTGCAGCGCCACTTCGCGCGGTCATTTCGGCCAACGTTCCGCC
>DATCDR010000227.1:0-5469 GCA_036510575.1 Acidimicrobiales bacterium
CGGTTGCCGAATCCATGGCGGAGCAACGTGACGATCTCGTCGTAATCGGCCAAGGCGGGGTCGACCGCTGGAGTCTCCCGGCGAGTGATCTCGATGACCGCCGAGGCGACGTTCGGCTTTGGGAAGAAGACCTCTGGCGGCACGACCATCTCGACCGAGGTCGTCGCGAAGTAGGCGATACGCGCCGAGACCGCCCCATAGATCTTGTTGCCAGGGGGTGCCGCAAATCTCTCTGCGACCTCCCGCTGGACCATCACGACGAGGCGGCGGACGATCGGAGCGTTCTCGAGGACCCCCATCACGAGCGGGGTCGCGACGTTGTACGGCAAGTTAGCGACCATAGTCACACCCGAGGCGCGGCCGACGAGCGATAGTGGGAACAGCGCCGCGAGGTCGATCTCGAGCGCATCACCGCGGATGACTCGAACGTCGTCGGGGAGTGTCTCGGCTAACACCTCGGCGAGCCGATGGTCGATCTCGATCGCGGTCACGAAGGCGCCGGTAGCGTGGAGCGCGAGCGTCAGCGATCCAAGGCCGGGTCCGACCTCGAGAACCTGGTCGCCCGGACCTACCGCCGCGAGGCGTGCGATCCGCTCGGTGAGATTCGGGTCCACCACGAAGTTCTGACCAAGCGACTTCGCCGGTCGCACGCCCGACGAGCTGAGCAGATCCATCGTCTCGCTCCGCCCGAGCCGACGCGGTTCCCTCACGATGGGATCTGGAAGACGCGTGCGGTGTTCTCGCGAGTGAGTGCTGCGAACGTGGCTATCGGAGTGCCGCGGACCGCTGCGACCGCCTCGCCGACAACCGCCACCCATGCCGGTTCGTTTCGCTGCCCCCGGTGCGGCACGGGCGCCAAGTACGGCGCATCGGTCTCAACGAGGATCCGGTCGTCGGGAACAAAGCGAGCGGCATCGCGGAGCGCGCCTGCGTTCTTGAACGTCACGATGCCGCTAACGGAGATGTAGCACCCGAGGTCGAGACATGCACTCGCCTCTTCGACTCCACCGGAGAAGCAGTGGATGACCGTACGGTCCGGCGCTCCCTCGCTCCGCAGGACCTCGAACGTGTCATCCCATGCATCGCGAGTGTGGATCACCAGTGCGAGCCCGAACTGCTTCGCGAGCGCGATCTGTTCGGTGAAGACCTCCCGCTGAGTCGCGCGTGGCGAGTGCTCGTAGTAGTAGTCGAGGCCGCACTCCCCGACCCCGACGACAGCTCCCGAAGCACCGATCGAGCCGGAATCAGCTGCGCTTTGGAGCAGTTCGAGAATCTGCGCCGTGCCGAGCGTCGCCTCGTGGGGATGCAAGCCGACGGTCGCGTAGGCACCATCGCCGACGCTCGTCGCGAGTTCCACGGCGCGCGCCGAGGAGCTCGGATCCGTCCCTACGAGAATCAGACGCTCGACCCCCGCCTGCCGGGCGCGAGCCAAGAGCTCGTCGGTGTCACTCTCGTCGTGAAGGTGGCAGTGACTGTCGGTCCAAGCTGCGATCGTCTCCGAGACGTCCCCGCTCACTCGACTGCTTCCTCCAAGCGGCGACGCGGGAAGAGTGGCTCCGTCCGTTGAACGGCCAGACCGCCCGGGTAGCCGCCCCAATCGAGGATGCCGCCAGGACCGGCGGCGCCGGGCGCGGCGACGTCGCCGGAGAGGCCGATCCGTCGCCATATCTCAGCTGCCGACGCCGGGATCGCCGGAGAAGCGAGCAGCGCGACGATCCGAAGCACCTCTAAGGCGTCGCCGAGTACTGCGTCGACCTTCGGGCCCGGCTCGAGCTTCCAGGGCTCGACGACCTCTAGTGCCGCATTCGCCGCACCGATCAGCGTCCAGGTCCGCGCCAGGCCCGCGTAGGGTCTCGTTGCTGCCCACTCGGCTCTGATTTCAGGGATCTCGGTCTCCACCGCTGCTCGCATCTGCGTGGCGCCACTCGGCTGCGGACCGATTCCACCGCACTTCTGGCTCACGAGCGTCGAGACCCGCTGAAGCAGGTTGCCGAGGTTGTTCGCGAGGTCCGCGTTGTAGCGCTCGATCA
Organism: Acidimicrobiales bacterium; assembly: GCA_036510575.1. Classification (GTDB taxonomy): domain Bacteria; phylum Actinomycetota; class Acidimicrobiia; order Acidimicrobiales; family Bog-793; genus DATCDR01. The sequence goes on from DATCDR010000227.1 coordinate 2,031, forward strand.
ATCCCTCATAGGTGAAGTCCCCGTCGAGGCCAAGCGTCACGTCGCGAAGGATGTGGTAGCGGAGCGGATCGAGGCCGACATCTTCGGCGAGCTCGATCGGATCGACGTGATTGGCCTGCGACTTGCCCATCTTCTTCCCACCCACCAGCAAGAAGCCGTGTGCGACGATGCCTGCCGGCGGCTCGATGCCAGCGGCCATGCACATAGCTGGCCACCAGACGCAGTGGAACTTAACGATGTCCTTGCCGATGAGGTGATGCGCGGCGGGCCACCATTTCTCGAAGTACTCCGGGTCAGCGCCGTAGCCGACCGCGGAGGTGTAGTTCATCAGCGCCTCGAACCACACGTAAAAGACATGCCGCTCGTCCCAGGGCACAGGGATGCCCCAGTCGAAGGACGTTCTCGAGATCGAGAAGTCGCCAAGACCCTGGCGGATCAGGCCGAGTGCCTCATTGCGCCTGCTCTCTGGGAGCACCGCCGTCGGATTTCGCGCGTACCACTCGGTCAGCCGGTCCTGGAACTTAGAGAGCGCGAAGAAGTAGTTCTCCTCCGTCACCCACTCGGCCAGCGTCTCATGTATCGGGCAGAGACCACCCTCTAATAGATCGGACTCGACGTAGTAGTTCTCGCACGAGACGCAGTACCAGCCGGCGTAGTCACCCTTATAGATGTACCCGTTGTCAAAGATCGCCTCCACGAACTTCGCGACCGAGGTCTCATGGCGCTCGTCGGTGGTCCTGATGAAGTCGTCCTGGGTGATGCCAAGGTCCGCCCACGCTCGGAGGAACCACGTCGAGGCCTGATCGACCCACTCCTTTGGCGACACGCCGTGCTCCTCGGCGCTGCGGGCGATCTTCAAGCCGTGCTCGTCGAGGCCGGTAAGGAACAGCACATCGTCCCCGATCAGTCGGTGCCACCTCGCCAGCGCGTCGGCGACGATCATGGTGTACGCCGTCCCGAGGTGGGGTCGGTCGTTCACGTAGAAGATTGGCGTCGTCTGAAAGTAGCGTTCGGGCACGCTTTGAGCGTAGCGACCTAAGCGACGCCCTTACTGCTCCGAAGTCGGCTTCACCGCTACTGGAAGCGGCACGGCGAGTGCGGCGTCGTAGGCCTGACGATGCCCCACGCCGCGAAGTACCTCGACCGCGGCGATGGCGTCGCGACGCGCCAGCCCCGCGGCGTAGAGCTGCTCGAACAGCGGCGCGAGCGGCTCGTCGGTCCCCCGCTCAACCGGATCGATGCCGTCGATGATGACGACGTACTCGCCGCGGGCGATCTGCACGCACGACGAGTCTGCTGAGTCGCCAAGCGTGCCGCGCCACGTCTCCTCATGCAGCTTGGTGAGCTCGCGCGAGACCGACACCCGCCGCTTACCGCCACAGACCTCCTCGAGGTCGCGAAGCGTCTGTGCGACTCGATGCGGTGACTCATAACAGACGACTGGAACCTCGGATCGCTCGATCTCGCCCAACCGCTCGCTTCGAGCGGACCCTTTGCGGGGCAAGAACCCCTCGAAAGCGAAGCGGTCGACAGCGAATCCAGCGACGACGAGCGCGGCGAGCAACGCCGATGCACCCGGAACGGCGACAATCGGCACGCCTTGCTCCGCGCAAGCTGCCACAACCCGACCGCCTGGGTCGGAGAGCAACGGGGTGCCGGCATCCGAGACGATCGCGACGGAGTGCCCCGATGCGACGAGGTCGCGAACGAGCTCGACACGACTCGCCTCGTTGTGCTCATGGAGCGAGACGAGGCGCCGCGCCGATATCTGCTTCGCTGCGAGTAGCTGTCCGGTATGGCGGGTGTCCTCACAGCAGACCACGTCGACCGCTCCGAGGATCCGGAGCGCTCGGGCGGACAGATCCTCCAGATTCCCGATGGGTGTCGCGACGATGTAGAGGACGCCGCTCGATGCCTCCTTGGTCACTCCCGCACCTCGAGCTGATCGCCGACTGCGAGCTTCCAGCGCTCAAACGCCCCGCGTTCTGCGGAGAGCACCGCCTGACCGGCTCGAGGACCGAGCCGCACCCTGAGGTGCCCCACGTGGCCGAGATGGCGCACGACGAGCTCGGCGTCGAGCCACGCCACGTCAAATCCAGCCCTGGCTCGAAATCCGGTGATCAACCGGGTGTCGTGGCGCAACAGCGCGCCGACTTCGCTCGGACCGTTCTCGGCGGATGCGACCCGAGCGTCGACCTCGAGACTCGCGAGGACCTCTCCTCGACGCAGTAGCCACCCCATCGATGCCTCCGTCAGCGCCTGGCTTGCGCTACCAAAGTACCGGATCGTCGTCAGCGAGCTGCAGCGACAAAGGGCCCTCCGACGCTCAGACGTTGAAACGAATCTCGAGGACATCCCCGTCCTTTACCGGGTAGTCCTTCCCTTCGAGACGGAGCTTGCCCGAGCTCTTCGCCGCGTGCCAACTGCCGAGCTCAAGCAGCTCGTCCCAGTGGATGATCTCGGCACGAATAAAGCCGCGTTGGAGATCAGAGTGGATGACCCCTGCACACTCTGGAGCCTTGGCACCAGCTCGGAAAGTCCAGGCGCGCGACTCCTTGTCGCCAGTGGTGAAAAAGGTCCAGCGGCCGATCGCGTCAAAGAGCGCCCTGGCCACGCGTGCGAGTGCCCCTTCCCCGAGACCAAGCCCCTCGAGCAGCTCGGCTCGTTCGGCGGGGTCGAGACGCGACGCTTCTGCCTCGAGCTGGATGGAGACGCCGAGGGCGATACCACCCTCTCCGAGCAGCTCCGCGACGCGCGAGAGGTCACTGTCGTCGTCGAGCTGGCTCTCGCCGCGGTTGACCACGACGAAAGTCGGCTTATTGGTCAACAAGAACATCGGCTCGAGCTCCTCGCGTACCGCTGGTGGCAGCGATGAGCGGTAAAGCGGCACGCCCGTCTCGAGCAGTGCTTTCGCGCGTTCCATCGCCTCGATCGCGCCGGAGTTCGCGGCTTGCACCCGCGAGGCCTTCTTCGCACGGGTGATCTGGGTCTCGAGCGAGCCGATGTCACCGAGGATCAGCTCCAGCTCGAGCGATTCGAGCCCGGCTACCGGGTCAGTCTCGCCAGGCACCGTGTCATCGATGAAGCTCCGAACGACCAGGCAGAGGGCGTCCACTTCGCGAATTCCGGCCAACATCCGATTGCCAAGGCCGTCATGGCCGTCGCTGCTCGCCACCACGCCACCGATGTCGGAGATCTCCACTCCGGCATACACCGTCTTTTTGCTGGCACTCATCTTCGAGAGTCGGTCCATCCGGCTGTCGGGGACGTGCGCGATGCCGACTGTGGTTTCTGTGGTCGTAAAGGGATGCGGCGCGACCGCGACGGAGGCCCCGGTCAGCGCGTTAAACAGCGATGACTTTCCAGAGTTCGGTAGGCCGACGAGCCCGATCCGTTCCAAACGAGCTCCTTTGCTACGGGCTATAGATCCTATGCGGGC
>DATCDR010000228.1:0-5104 GCA_036510575.1 Acidimicrobiales bacterium
CTGCATCTGCCGGCGCTGCGCAAGACGCTCGACGCCTACGTCACCGCGGGTGTCACACCGGCCGACTACAACAAGGAGGAAGACGCAGCCTGAACATCATCGGGCCGCCACCAAAGTTCTACGGAACTCGGGACATCCTCCAGTGCGTGCGTCTTTGGGCTAACGGTCGTGTACTACCGCCGTCGCGGGCGCGCGACGGGCCTGCAGGGGAAGACCTGGCCGATGGTTGACGTGGGGGCGATGGTGCTCGCGTTCGTTCTGATGGTCGCAAATTGGGTTGACGGCTGGCCGTTTGCGCTCGGATCTTTCGGCACTGAACCACTACTAATCGTCGGACTTAGTCTGCTGGTCTTGTCGCGAACCGAACGCAGCAAATCCTTGGCGGTGATTGCGTTAGTGTACGTCGGCATTGTCGTCGCTTCCCTGTTCTATAACTATGTCAATCTCTTCGGGCAGACCGGTCTTAATACTCCGTTTCATGGGGAAACAGCACTTCTTCCGAACGTGCTTGTTCCCGGGGTCTACCTGATCGTGGCGAGTTTGGTGTTGCGGAGATCGACGAAGCGCCGAGGTTTTACCCGAGGAGGATCGCTTGAGTGACCAGACCTCTGAACTTCAAGACGTTGTGCACCAGCGGACTCGGCTGGGAATACTGACGCTCGCCCTCGAGGGGAGTTCCGTACAGTTCGGCTACTTGCAAAAGGCCCTCGGACTGACACCAGGAAATCTCGGGCGTCATCTACTCGTCCTCGAAGAGGCGAAGCTGATCAAGGTGACGAAGTCGTTCGCAGGTCGTAAGCCTTCGACATCGATCTCGATTACTGCGGCGGGGCGAAAGGCGCTCAAGGCCGAGGTATTCGCCTTGAAGTCGATCGTCAATCGGGTGGAGCGCGCTGAGGACGAGCGAGTTCCCGCGCGCGGACTCGCCCGACTCCGACCGGCACTCCCGAACGGCTGAGCGGTCCAACCCAAGGCGAGCCTGCCACTCTCGGTTTCAAGCCCGGCCGATTCCACCAGACGAGGGTCGCCCGTGTCAGATGGTCGTTCATGCCTGCCGCTTCACCACACCCCGCTCGCGAGCACCAGCGGCTGCCGCTATCCGCAAGGTAACGCTTGCGCTTTCCGAGCTCTATGTGCAAGTGTGCACTTGCACATAGTTGCCTGAGGGCGGACAAGGAGTCGAAATGAGCACAGATCGAATTGAGCGGGAGATCATGATTGCGGCGCCACCGGAGCGCGTCTGGGCAGTACTAACTGAGCCAGCGCATGTCGGAATCTGGTTCGGGACTGGCTCACCCGCTGAGATTGACCTCCGACCAGGGGGTTTGATGGTACTCGACCACGGCGAGCACGGCAGCTACTCGACGTTGATCGTCAAGGTCGACCCGCCCCGCGCATTCTCCTATCGCTGGGCCTCCGCGTACCCGGACGCCGTCGCCACTCCGGAGAATTCGACGCTCGTCGAGTTCAGTCTTGAGCCCGCTGCCGGTGGCACCGTGCTGAAGGTCGTCGAAAGTGGCTTTGATGCGATCGAGATCCCTGCAGCGCGCGAAACCGACGCAGGGTTTGAGAGCCACTCGAAGGGCTGGACGGGCGTGATCGAGAAAGTCGGCGCCTATGCCGAACGCCGGGACGAGTCGCCGCTGATGCCAGTGTCGTGACAGGGGTCGAGGACGTCCTCGGCGCGCTCGCCGACCCGACCCGACGTGACCTACTCGAGAGACTGTCGGTGCATGGATTCGCGACCGCGACCACACTGGCGGAGGAGTTGCCGATCACCCGGCAAGCAGTCGTGCAACATCTGGCTGTTCTCGATGCGGTCGGACTCGTCCATGGTCAACGCTCCGGTCGTGAGCGCCGGTTCGAGGTGCGACCCGAGCGTCTCAACGAAGCCGCACGATGGATGAATGTTCTCGCGGCGCGATGGGACCAACGGCTCTCGACGATACGGCGTCTCGCGGAGGCAGCTGACTGAGCGGACGCGGGTTGGAGTCGGAGTGGCGTCGTCGAAATCTAGAAGCGGCGCGACGGATGGCCGGCTTCCAGCAACGCTAGGAGCGCTCTCTCGGCTACCGATATGACAGGCCTTCGGCGCTGCTCGCCTATCGGACGCGGGCGAGGGGGAGTGGCGCCTGGCCAGGGAGCGCACCGGGCCCAGCCAGTGGGGTGAGCTCAGCGCGGGTGAGCGGTTCGCCACAACTCTCACAGACCGCCACGAATGCGCCGATGTGGCCGCATGCCTCGTGTCGCATCACGACAGGCGGGCCATCCGGGGCTTCCCAGCGATCGCCCCACTGGCGCATCGCGCCGAGGACGACCCAGAGATCGCGCCCCTTCTCGGTGAGGTGATAGTCGAATCGCATCGGGTGCTCTTGGTAGGCGCTCTTCTCGAGAACCCCTCGTTCGATCAGATGTTCGAGGCGATTCGTCAAGATGTTTCGCGAGATCCCCAGGCGTTCTTGAAAGTCGTCGAAGCGAGTGACGCCGAGGAAGGCGTCGCGGACGATCAACACGCTCCACCATTCGCCGACTACCTCGAGGGTCTGGGCGATCGAGCAATTCATGGATTCGAAGCTCTTATGTTGCACACGGGCAGCATAGCCCTATCAGTTGCATGATGGAACTCAACTCGTTAAGGTGTCGCCATGCCAGTTTCATCAAGCAACTCAGTCCGGCTCGACGAGGTTTCTAGCGAAGCTCCTCAGTCGCTCAGCGTTCACCAGCGCGCGACGCTGCTCGTCTGTTGTGTCGGCTCGTTCATGGTGCTGCTCGACGTCTCGATCGTAAATACGGCTCTTCCATCTATCCAGCGCGATCTGCATGCCTCGTTCTCCGGGCTGCAGTGGGTCGTCGACGCGTACACGCTCGCCTTTGCAGTCCTGCTGCTCTCGTCAGGTGCGCTGGCCGATCGTTACGGCCGTCGTCGATTTTTCTCGGCAGGGATGGCGATCTTCACACTTGGGTCGCTGCTATGTGGTTGTTCGGTCTCCGGATTCACGCTCGAGGCGGCGCGGGTGCTGCAAGGCATCGGAGGCGCAGCACTCGCTCCGACGAGTCTGGCGATTCTCGCCGTTGCATTTCCGACTGCGGGTGAGCGTGTGCGGGCTATCTCGCTCTGGTCCGCGATCAGCGGCATCGCGCTCGGTATCGGCCCTACCGTCGGCGGGGCGCTCGTGGTGAGCGTCGGCTGGCGCTGGGTCTTCTTCATCAACGTCCCCGTCGGCTTGGCCTGCCTGCTCTTTGGTGTGCGGCGCCTAACTGAGTCAAGCGACCCGACTCCGCGGCGCGTCGATATTCCCGGTCAGCTGACATCGGTGGCTGGTCTTGCGGCGCTGACGTTCGGATTCATCGAGCGGGGAACCCACCCCTGGGGAGCACCGACCGTTGCGGGACCGCTCGCTGTCGCGATCGTGATTCTCGCCCTTTTCGTCGTGGTCGAGCGTCGCTCAGCTGAGCCGATGCTTCCTTTGGAGCTGTTCAAGAGTCGACTTTTCTCCTCGGTGGCGGTCGTTACCTTCCTGCTCGGTTTCGTGATGATCTCGGTCCCGTTCTTCACAGTCCAGTTCTTCCAGGATGTCGAGCACCTCTCTGCCTTCGACGCGGGTGTTCGGATGCTTTCGTTCACGCTCTTCTTCTCGATCGGCGCGCCGATGGCCGGGCGGCTCGCTCGGCATTTCGGCTACCGATTGCCGATCGCACTCGGGGCGGCCACCGCGGGCTTTGGACTCCTTCTCCTTGCGAGTATTTCCTCTACGAGCCCGTTTCTCGACGTCGGTTGGCGGCTCGCGTTGATCGGGACCGGCTTTTCCTTGATGCTCTCACCGCTCTCCGCTGCGGCGCTCGCATCGATCGAACCGCACCGAGCTGGCTTGGCATCGAGTGTCGCGAATACGTCTCGGCAGGTAGGCACCGTCGTCGGTATCGCCTTGCTCGGCGCCCTTGTCCAAACGACGGCGTCAAATTCCGCGGCGAGTCGTCTGACCGGCCTGCCCGACTCCGTAGCGCTACGGCTCTCCTCGACGCTTGGGCACGGCGGGGCGGAGTTGCTGACGCCAGGCAGGCTTCCGGCTGGTTGGACAGCCGAACGACTCGAAGGGATTGGGGGTGAGGCTTACGTCGCCGGCATTCACTCGGCGTTTGTCGTCGGAGGATCGGTGCTGCTCCTCGCCTCCCTCGCAGCCGGTCTCCTTATCCGCGTCAACAAGACCAGGCTCGCCGCTAGCGCCGAGCCGATGCCCGAAGCCATCCCGAACGAGCTGGTCTTCGCCGTGATCTCACCTGAGGCGAGTGAGGTTGGTGTCACGATGGCACGAGCCTGAAGGATCGGGTCGCGTGACCTCGACTTTCATGCCGAGACTCGGTGGTTGCTAGCCCCTTGTAGCGGCGTCGGTCACGTGAGTCACGACGGAGGCGGCGTAGCCTGCATGAATGGTCGCACCTTGGTGCTCCCCGCGGGACAACCCGCATGCCGCTCAGGAGATCGCTAGATGCAACGTCGCCAAAAAACCTTGGAAGTAGTAAGCCGCGCCCGTCAACACGACTGGAAGATAGCGCTCCCGACCGGGGCGCTCGCCCTTGGTGCACTCATCGTCGGTAGTGCGTTCGGCGACGTCCATGGACTTCGCATCGAACCCCACGTGCTCGTCTGGACCTCGGCGGCGGAGTTGCTCGTGTTCGGAGTGATCTGTATCCGCCGTGTTGCCGCAGGTCTCGGCGGAGTGATCTCGACGCGTGCGATGCCAGCGGCCGGCGCAGCAGTCCGCCTCGTCGTCTCTGGGATCGGTTACCTCCTGATCATCTGTGCCGAGCTCGGCATGCTCGACGTGTCGATAGAACACCTACTCGTGGGTGCCGGCCTCGCCGGCGTCGTGCTCGGAATCGCCGCGCAACAAAGCCTCGGCAACGTTTTCGCGTCAATCGTCTTGCTGCTCGCGCAGCCGTTCATCGTCGGCGACCACATTCGAATTCGCTCAGGCGCCCTCGGCGGAGTATTTGACGCGGTGGTGCTCGGCCTCAGCCTCACCTACGTGACGATTCGCACCGAGGACGGAGTTCTCAAGGTTCCGAACTCGGTGATGCTCGCCGCCGCGGTTGGTCCGCTCTC
>DATCDR010000229.1:0-10933 GCA_036510575.1 Acidimicrobiales bacterium
GCTCGGTGTTGACGTCTCGTGACGTCGACGCCGGTGAAGGACCAGACGAGCGCGAGACCGAAGGCGACACCGTCGACCGCCGCGAGCCCGCCGGGCGTTTTCACATCGAAGCCGAGAATGACGACAACTGCCGTTAGGACGAACAGCCCGACTGCGATCAGGGGCACCGCGCTTCGCACGTCGCTATAGGTCGCGCCCGCGTCGACGCGCTCGGCGGACTGGTCGACGACGATGCTCACCGCCGACGGCTCCATCGAAGCCAGGTGCGGCCGAGTGGCCGCGGGACCGTCTCGTTCACGTACCGCTCGGCCCACTCGCGCTGCCGGCCGCTGTCGCGAGTGGCGTATCGCCCGCGGCCCCTACGATCCGCCCGTCGTGCATCTGTACGATCCGTTGCGCGGAAGAGGCCACGCCTGCGTCGTGGGTTACCAACAAGATGGTCTGGCCGCCCTCGTGTAGGCGGCCGAGCAGCTCGGCGACCTCGAGACCTCCCTCTGAGTCGAGTGCGCCCGTCGGCTCGTCAGCAAGCAGAAGCGTCGGCTCATTTGCAAGCGCTCGCGCGATCGCGAGGCGCTGACGTTGGCCTCCAGAGAGCACCCCTGGGACCGACCCTGCCTTTTCGGCGATGCCGAGCAGGTCGAGTAGATCACGCGCCCTTGACTCAGCGTTTCGGCGCGAGCGACCCGCGATAACGGCCGGCAGCGCGACGTTTTCGAGCACCGTCATGCCGTCGAGCAGATTGAAGAACTGGAAGACGATCCCGATATGACGTCGTCGCAGCCGCGCGAGGTCGTCCTCGCTCCTCCCGGTCACCTCTTCGCCGGCGACGAAGATACTCCCCTCATCGGGGGTATCCAGGCCGGCGACAAGATTGAGTAGCGTCGACTTGCCGCAGCCCGACGGACCCATCAACGCGATGAACTCACCGTGGGGGACGACGAGGTCGACACCGCGAAGCGCCCGCACGGGCGCGTTCTCGGCCTCATAGGTCTTGCGGACGCCGCGAGCGGTGAGTACGTCGACTTGTGCATTTGGAGTGTCAGTCATGACCATTTCATAGCCCTCCTTGAGCGACGACGCGCTCGGTGTCGTCCACTGCGGCGATCTTGTATGCGACCACGGGGGTGTCGCGTCCCTTTACCAACTGTGATGGAAGCAGCTCGACCTCGATGTTCGATCGAAGTGCACGAAAGGTCGCCTCGGAAAGCACGGTCTCACCGGCGGAAGCTAGCTGCTGGAGGCGCTGTGAAAGATTGACCGTGTCTCCGACGAGCGTGTACTCGAGTCGCTCCTCGGAGCCGAGCAGCGCCGCTGCGGCCTCTCCGGTCGAGAGGCCAAGTCCGAGCCCGAACGCAGGGAGGCCGTCCTGCTCCCACGTGCGGTTGATCTCACGCTGCAGCGCATGCATTCGGGCCGCCGCGGCCACGGCACGATCGGGATGGTCGAGTTGGGCGACGGGTGCGCCAAAGACCGCCATCACCGCGTCGCCGACGAACTGCATCACGGTGCCGTCCTCGGCGAGGATCGCCTTGTTCATCGCGGCTCGGTGGACATTCAGCTGTCCGGCCAGCTGGCTCGGATCAGCGTGCTCAGCGATCGTCGAGTACGCGCGGATGTCGCTCATCAACACGGTCACCTCGACCCGCTCGGTCTCACCGATACGACGACCCTCTCGTCGAACTTTCTCCGCCAGACCGCCGGGAAGCAGACGAGAGAGCGTCTCTCCTTGCTCCTCGCGATCGACTATCGCCCGGTGCAAGAGACGCAGGCGATCGATGGCACCCTCTGTTCCTGCGGAGACTCCCGCCGCGAGCTTGACGAAGACCGCCTCGACCTCGGCGTCGATCGCCTCTGCAGGAAGCCTTCGCGCGACAGCGATGGCTTTGATCGGCTTCCCTTCCGCGATCATTCCGAGAAGCTCCTCCTCGGCAGGGGTGAGCCCACCGTGGGTGGTGACGGGCCGCAGCAGTGCGTCGATAATCGCCGGGTCGAGCGCAGTTCCGCCCGTGGCGACGGCCCGAATGGCATCGATGAGCTGGGTGCCCTCTGCGACGTGGTCCTTTAGAAGATAGCCGTAGCCAGCAGATCCTTCAGCTAGCAGCGCCACCGCGTACTCAGGGTCGTCATACTGCGACAGCACCACGATTCCGGTGCCGGGGAGTCGCTTTCGGACTTCCTTGGCGGCGTCGATCCCCTCTCGGGTGAACGTAGGTGGCATCCGGATGTCGGTGACGAGGACTTGGGGCTCGGTCTCAATCGCGCCGCCGACGACGCCGTCGTAGTCTGCTGCTACTCCCACCACGTGGAGGTCGGCATTTCGGTCGATGAGCGCACGGACGCCCTCGCGGACAAAGAGGTTGTCGTCGGCGAGGAAGATCGTGATGACGCCCGGCGACGACGTCGCCTGCGTGCTTCCCTCTGGCTCTTGATCGTTCATCGACTCAAGTATCCGCGTCCGCGCGCCTCGCCGGGAAGCCAGCAGGTATCCCTCTCGGGGTTGGTGGTAGGCACACCGCTAAAGGCCGGTCACCACCCTGTTCGCAACGGCGAAGCTAGCGGAAAATTGCCGCATGACCGTCGACACCACCAAGAGACTCGAACACTCCGTGACGTCCCTCTCCTGGATTCCATCGGAGGCAGTCGTTGGCAGCACACGCCTCGCCTTCGACGCCGGCTTCACGCACTACGACCCACCGCCTCCTGACCGAATCGAGGATCTGGATGCTTTACGCGTCGATGATCGCTTTCGGTTCGCGAACTCGCTGCGCGCCTGGATCGACGTGGACAGCGACGGCCACGCGATCAACGCCGGGTATGCCGGGGGCGGGATGATGGGATCGACCATGGTGCGGCTCGGAGCGCTCAGCTATCGCTTCCAGGCAGTCGCGCTCCACGACATCCAGCACGATCCGGAGTACGGGGATGGTTGGGTGCGGTTCGTCCAGACGACTGGCGGTAGGACTGGTATCCCCGCTCCGCGGCCGGTCCGTCGCAAGCCGTTCGTCCAATGGCAAGCTCCGCTCGTGTGGACGACGCTCGCCCTTACGCTGCACACAGACGGGAGGGCTGAGTTCGCAATGACCGGCGCGAGTCGCTTTCCGAGGCACTGGGTCTACGACCACGACGGCGCGCTGCAATTGAAGTCCGGGCTCGCAGACTTTCGCGACTGGTACGGCAAGTCCTTCGGTCGCCACACCCCGTGGGGCGACGAGGACTCCGAGGCACTCGTCACCGAGGTCGAGTCCGCGCTCGAGCGTTCGCTTGGCGCGCAGCTCATGCACGGAACGGCCAAGCCGAGGATCGAGCGCTACCCCGCCAAGGTAACGATCATGCTGCAGGGCGCGGTCGACACCGACGTCGCGTTGATTCTCGACGGCGTCGTTCGAGTGGAACACGACGGCGAACGGCTGGCCGAGTACGGGCCCGGGGCGATGCTCGGCGAACGTGCCGCGGTCGAGAGCGGTGCTCGAACCTCGTCGGTGGTTGCGGTGACGCCATGTCGAGTTGCGCTCGTTGACGCGCAAGCGCTCGATCACGCGGCACTCGTCGAGCTGGCGAAGGGCCATCGACGAGAAGAAGGTCGCCAGGTCTAAGTGGATGCGACTGTACTTCTCCGGAGTGCGCGGTTCTACGCCAGCAGCAGGCTTTGAGTTCGTCCGATATGGCGGCAACACGTCGTGTGTCGCTATCGCCCTCGACAGCGGCGGCATCGCTCCGGCTTCGCCGACACTGATTCTCGATGCCGGCACAGGGCTGCGCAGCGTCTCTCGCCTACTAGGGGGCGATCCCTTCGCCGGCACGATTTTGATGACCCATCTGCACTGGGACCACGTGCAGGGCCTTCCGTTCTTTCGCGCAGGAGACCGACTCGACTCCCGGGTGCACGTGCGCATCCCCGACCAGGCCGACGGTCGCGACGCCGAGGCGATACTTGCCGGGATGATGTCGCCTCCCCACTTCCCAATCCGCCCTCGCCAGCTCCGAGGTGAATGGACGTTTCAGACCACCACGCCAGGCGTGGTGGAGCTGGGGCCCGGGCTCGAGAGCCTCAAGGTCGCCGCGTTGGAGGTCCCCCACAAAGGCGGTCCGACGTTCGGCTTCCGCGTGAGCGACGGACACTCGACTATCGCCTACATCCCCGACCACTGCCCGACTAGTTACGGCCCGGGCCCTGACGGCTTTGGCGAGTATCACGAGGCCGTTCGTGCGCTGGCAGACTCCGTCGACGTCCTCATCCACGACGCTCACCTCGTCGCAGAGGAACTTGCCGCCGAGGCGAGCTTCGGGCATGCCGCAGCCGAGTATGCAGTTGAACTCGGGATCCACGCCAGAGTCGGGCGGGTCGTGCTGTTCCATCACTCTCCGGAACGGACCGACGACGAGCTGGACTCGATCGCGAAAAGATTCGCTGCGTCGGAGGTTCCAGTCACGGTGGCGGACGAGCGGCTCGTGATCGATCTGTGAGCGGACCCGATGCTGTGGTCGTCGGTTCGGGCCCGAACGGGCTCGCGGCCGCGCTGACGCTCGCTCGAGCCGGATTGGTCGTCGAGGTCTACGAGGCCAGCGACACACCGGGGGGTGGCTGTCGCACCGAAGAGCTGACGCTGCCGGGGTTTCTCCACGACGTCTGCTCTACGGTGCACCCGCTGCTAGCTGTGTCGCCTTTCTTTCGGCAGTTCGACCTCGAAGCGCTCGGCGTGACACTTTGCACGCCACGCGTCGCATTCGCGCACCCGCTCGACGGCGGACGCGTGGCGTCGGTGGTCGCGTCCGTCGACGAAACCGCCGGACTACTCGGTCCCGACGCGAAGCCCTATCGTCTCTTGGTCGCGCCGATCGCCCGCCACGCGACAAGCGTCATCGACACCACCCTCGCGCCACTCCGGTCGCTGCCGTCTGATCCGCTCGTGATGGGCCGTTTCGGCGCGCGCGGCATACAGTCAGCCGCTCGCCTGTCGAGACGCTTCGAGTCCGAAGAGGCGAAAGCACTGATCGCCGGCGTCGCCGCCCACGCGATGATGCCACTCGACGCCCCACTTACCGGAGCGTTCGGCCTGGTGATGTTGCTCACGGCGCACGCTGTGGGATGGCCGGTCGTTGCAGGTGGAAGTGCGTCGATCGTCGATGGTCTCATCAGCGAGCTCAAGTCGCTCGGTGGCCAGCTCATCACAGGACACCGGGTGACCTCACTAGAAGCGCTCCCAGCGAATCGAAGCGTGCTCCTCGATGTCGATACCCGTCAGCTAGCAGCACTCGGCGGAGCACGCCTCAGCGCCAGGCGTCGCGCCGCGCTAGCGCGCTTTCGGCTGGGCCCCGGCGTCTTCAAAGTCGACTGGGCGCTCGACGGCCCGGTGCCCTGGACTGCGGGAGCCTGCGCAGAAACCGCCACCGTCCACGTTGGCGGCACGTTCGACGAGGTCGCCCAAAGCGAGGCTGAAGTCGCCGCGGGGCGTCACTCGGAGCGTCCGTTCTGCCTCGTTGTCCAGCCAGGCGTCGTTGACCAGACCCGAGCCCCTGCCGGGTCTCAGACGCTTTGGGCGTACTGCCATGTACCAGCCGGGTCGGAGTTCGACATGACCGATCGGATCGAGGCCCAGATCGAACGTTTCGCGCCGGGCTTTCGCGATCGGATCCTCGCACGGCACACCATGACCACCTCGCAGATGGAGGCCCACAACCCGAACTACGTCGGCGGCGACATCGACGGTGGCGCAGGCACACTTCGCCAGATCCTCTTCCGACCGTTCGTCGAGTGGGATCCGTACCGCACGGGAATTCCAAACCTCTACTTGTGCTCGGCCTCGACACCGCCGGGCGGCGGCGTGCACGGGATGTGCGGCATGGGGGCGGCCAAAAGTGCCCTCGCACACCTTGGACACTGAGCCGCGCTAGGTAGAGGGCGCCATGTCGTCCAGTGCCAGCGGACCGATTATCGAATCGCCGATGCGTGACGGTGGTCTACTCCAACCGTCCTCGTCCGCGCGCCGAGCGAGACAGGGCGAATCGCTGAGTGATAACTGCTGACCAACGGGGGCTGCGAAGGAAGCTACAGTTCGGAAAAATCGTCGGTGAGCAAGGGGGCGAGTCGTGCAGATAGACAGAGAAACCTTCTTTTCGGTTCTCGGTGGAGAACAAGCGGCTGAAAGACTCACAGATGAGGAGCGCGCCGACGCCCTCGACCACTACCTGATCGAGCAGTTGAACGCACCCGACTACGCCGAAGCCCTTGCTCGCGCTCGCCAGACAAACGGGGCGACGCCGACGATTCGCCGTGGCACCGGCAACATCTTTGGCGACGGCCGCCAGGCCCTAATCGAGCTCGCCCCGATGCCGAAACGACCCTCGCTGCTCGACTTCTTGCGGCTTCGCACGATCTTCCCGAGCGTTCGCCACGTGTTGCAAAGCGCCGAGGAGGCGCGCAAATCAGGAGCGACCGAGGAGCAGATCCTGGCGTGCCTCCTACACGATCTCGGCCAATCGCTCACCAAGGTCGACCATGGCTGGTGGTGCGCACAGATGATCGAGCCCTACGTCTCGGAGAAGGTCACCTTCGCAGTCCGCTACCACCAGGCCCTCCGATTTTTCCCAGACGAGTCAGTCGGATACGAGTACCCGGATCTCTATGTGCAGATCTTCGGCAAGGACTACGTTCCCGAGCCCTACATCAGCGCCGCCTACGAGTATGCGAGAAAGCACTCCTGGTACATGGAGGCCCGCCTCGTAACAGTCCACGACCTGTACGCGTTCGATCCCGACGCGAAGGTCTCCCTCGACCCCTTCGTCGACATCATCGGTAGGAACTTCCGTCAGCCGGCAGAGGGTCTCGGCTTCGACAACAGCCCGGTAGCGCACATGTGGCGCTCGCTCATCTTTCCCAACCACCCGCTCTAGAAGTTCGCCACGCGACATTGTCGCGGATCTGCACCAGAGTCGACATTTGAACGATACGGCACGCGGTGCGTTCGCGAGCGACGGTTCCCTTCGCCAGGCTTACACGCCCGCTCACTCCAATCGCAGCGTCAATCCACGATCTGACTCGCGCGAAGTCCGCGAGAATACTCGCCATGCCCATCTCGCCTTATATCGCTCGGCTTCGCTCGCTCGTCGGCAACGAACTGCTCCAACTGCCGTCGGTGGCGACGCTTTGTAGAGACGATCAGAACCGGGTCTTACTCGTCAGGCAGGCCGAGTCGGGACTGTGGGGGACGCCTGGAGGTGCAATCGAACCAGGTGAATCGCCCGAGGAAGCAGCGATCCGAGAGACGCTGGAGGAGACGGGTCTCGATGTAGTCCTCGATAGTTTGCGGAGCGCCCTCGGCGGTCCGGAGTACCGAATTACGTACTCCAACGGCGACCTGGTCTCCTTCGTCGCCCTTGTATACGACGCAACGGTAGTGGGCGGCGAAGCGACCCCCGACGGAGAAGAGACCACCGACGTCGCCTGGTTCTCCATCGAGGACCTCGACGAGCTTCCACAAGAAGCATTCCTCGCCACGCTTCGACGCGCGAACGTTTTGACCTAACGCAGGCCCGAAGCGCGAGCTGCGACGCGCTACTCACAGTCAGATTCGCGCACTCCAGACCCATTCGACGAGCTTGGACACTACCGAGTTGAGCGTCGCCGGACCACCGGAGCCAACCTGCCCATGGGACCATTCAGTCCAGAGAAAGGTGGCGCCATGAGCAAATACATCCACGTCCCGCATCCCCACACCCTCGAACGTCTCGAACACCGAGATCATCCGGTCAGGACGAAAGACGTAGCCAAAGCAAAAGCATCAACCCGATTCAACTGTTGGCTCGCGATCAAGATCACCGACGGCGTAGGGACGATGTGGTGTGCCTACGTTTTCGCGGCTCTAGCGCTCCTTGGCCTCCGTCCGGCACTCAAGCCCGGCGGCGAGGGGCTCATAGCCTGGATCGCGCAGACATTCCTGCAACTGGTGCTGTTGTCGATCATCATCGTTGGCCAGAACATCGCAGCAGCCGCTTCTGACGCCCGCTCGGAGAACACCTACAAGGATGCAGAAGCGATCTTGAGCGAAGCGCTCGAGATCCAAAAACATCTGAGGGCACAAGACGATCAGCTCACCGAGGCACTGCTGGCGCTCGCGAACAGCAATAAGGGCACTGGCGATGCCTAAATCTGTCTACCGGCACTCCTCTCGACGGCTCAAGCAGCGTTTTGAAACGGCGAGCCGGTAGCGATCACGGCGATAGTCGAAACCCGATCGGCGTCACACCGGTGGCGCCGGGTCGTACTGGATGCCCCGACGCACCTCTCGGGCACGGTCGAGCCCCGCGAGTCGATGAACGATGTGGAGCGCCATGTCGATACCTGCAGAGATTCCAGCAGACGTGACGACGTCGCCGTCGTCGACGAAGCGGTCGTCGGCGCGAATCTCGATGGTCGGATCGAGTTCGGCGAGCTTGTCAAGCGCCGACCAGTGCGTCGTCGCCGGACGGCCAGCCAGAACGCCCGCGGCCGCGTACACGAGCGAGCCGGTACACACGCTCGTCATCAACGGAACCTCGGCCCGCTGCCGACGCACCCATTCCAGTTGCGCATCATCTCGGAGATGGGCTCTCGTGCCCTGCCCACCCGGGTAGAGCAGTACCTCGAAGGGCGGCGCGTCGACATACGAGCAGTGCGCCTCTACACGCAGTCCCTTCGCGCAATCGATCACGCCGCCGAACTGCGAGAGGGTCATGACCGCGAAGCCGTCGTCTGGATGATGGCGCGTCCAGTACGACAACACCTCCCAGGGACCGACCGCGTCAAGCTCCTCCACTTCAGGAAAGAGCAGAATTCCGATGTTCTTCGACGCATCCGGCATCTCTTCATTGAATCAGTATCGAAGGGGCTAAGGGACCTCTTAGACTAAAACGACTGTTTCGAGTGGCACCGCGCGTGCATCCAGCAGGTCCGTGAAGAATTCCCTACGATCGATCTATGACGCTTACTCGATTCGGTTTCCACTTTGCCTCCACGTCGTATGAG
Organism: Acidimicrobiales bacterium; assembly: GCA_036510575.1. Lineage (GTDB taxonomy): Bacteria > Actinomycetota > Acidimicrobiia > Acidimicrobiales > Bog-793 > DATCDR01. Next base: position 9,002 of record DATCDR010000229.1, read on the forward strand.
GACCTGAACGGACAGCCGCTCTTCGATCGAATAGCCGAGGTCGCCGCGGCGGCGGAGTCCGCCGGGTTCGACTCGATCTGGGTGCCGGACCACGCCCACCAGAACCGAATCGGAGGTGGACCGAGCGGACCCATGCTCGAGGCCTACACCTTGCTCGCCGCACTGGCGATGAAGACAGGCCGCGTGCTCCTCGGCTCGCTCGTGTCGCCGATCACGTTCCGGGAGCCGGCACTCCTCGCGAAGGTCGTCACCACCCTCGACGTCGTCTCTGGAGGCCGCGCTGTTCTCGGCATCGGCGCCGCATGGGACACCGAAGAGCACGAGGCGTACGGATTCGACTTCCCAAACATCGCCGAGCGCGAAGACCGCCTAGAAGAATCGATTCTGATCTGTCGGGAGATGTTCACCGCCAGTCCCGCCAGTTTCGACGGCGAGCACTACCACCTTCGCGAGGCCTGGAACGCACCCCATCCGATCCAAGCGCGCATCCCGATTCTCGTCGGCGGCGGGGGCGAGCGACGCACGCTGGCAGCGGTCGCGAAGTACGGCGACGCCTGCAACTTCTTTGGTGCACCAGACGTCGTGCAGCACAAGCTCGATGTGCTGGCCGAGCACTGCACGAACGTCGGGCGCGACATCACAGAGATTTCGACGACGTGTGCGCTGTTCGCGCCGGAGAGTACCGCTGAGCTCATCGACCAGGTCGGTGAGCGACTCGCATTAGGTATCGAGGGCGCGGTTGTTTTTGGCGGAGCATGCCCGTCCGCGGAAGTGGTCACCCAATGGGGAGCGGCACTCCACCAGGCCTTCGACTGATCGCGCCGGCGCGACGGGTGAGCCGAGCGACGCAGCCCGACTTCACCTGACAACCGATTGAACGCGTCCCTCTCGACCAAGGGTGCGACGCGCGCGGTGAGCTAACGACACACTGGGGTCCGCGACCGATATCGCCGCGGCAAGTCGATCGGAAATCACGCCGATGGAGATCTACGCCGGCAGGAGTCACGGCGCGTCGCGGTAGCGGGTCAACTAAGGGATGATGGAATAGATGGTTCGACAACGGGGGCACTCGGCCCAGAAGTCACCGAGAACATTCGGCATCAAAACGCTAAAGATGGCTACTGCCGTACTTGTACTCGGCGCTGCGATCGCCGCGGTGGGGATCAGGGCGAGCGCTGCGATCGCCGCGGTGGGGATCAGGGCGAGCGCGGCGCCGAAGATGCCGAATTCGCCCTCAGGCCTACTCGAGTTCGATTACACGCCCTCTGGATCGTCGCTCAACCACGCAGAGTGGAACACCTACATCACATCGGCCGGCGCAGGGGGAACTCCGTGGAACAGCAACGGAGAAGGTGGTTCGACCGCGGCGGGCTACCCCGACTACGACGCCGAGTACGACCTTGCCCGACAGGTCTCCCAGCGTGGTGGCACGATCATTCTGCGCGCGACGGAAACCCCGACGAGAGGTATCCTCAATGGGGAGCCATCCGAATTCCCGTTCGCCTCTGGTGTGCTCTCGACCTACGGGAAATTCGAATTCACCGGCGGATACGTCCAGATCACAGCGAAGATGCCGGGGGCAGCGGGCATGTGGCCGGGACTGTGGATGCTCCCGGGCTCTGGTGCCAAAGGAGTGACGGCGGCGAACACCAGCGAGATCGATATCTTCGAGGGCGGAGCGCGCGCGCCTTCGGGCAGCACTAGGGCCGACATGTACTCCTGGCACCTGCACACCCCAGCGGGATCCTATGGAGCAAATATCAACTCGCACGTCAATTTGACGACACAGTTCAACACCTATGGGCTGCGGTGGGTTCCAGGTCGATCCATCACCTGGTACCTGAACGGCAAGTTCATCGGCTCAATCACGAGCGCACGTGCAACGATTCCCGACGAGCCGATGGAGCTCCTCATCAGTCTCCAGGTTGCGAC